>JAFTDL010000174.1 GCA_017454215.1 Lentisphaeria bacterium
ACCCCGGGCCGACGGGCGTATCGCCGTCGAAGCGGAACTGGATTTCAAGGAGAAACTCAGCTCCGTCGAGATCCTGCAGAACACGTACACCGAGGCGGTCTTCGATCCGTGCGACGAATTCGGAACGGCATCCGGTACGCGGCAGCTCTTTCTGCTGACCCTGACCGACGTCACGGGCAGCCCCTCCGAACTGACCGTCGACGTCGATGCCGACTCCGCCGTCGCCTTCACCATCCCCGCCGATCCCCGTGAACAGGCGACGGGCGGGATCTTCCCGGTAAAGAGCAAGGTCGGATCGGCTTTCACGAAACTCTATTTCGTCGTGGACAAGACGGATCTGCCCTCCGCCGTTCTTTCGGTCACGGGCAAGGATCTCAACTGGCGGATGCCCCTGCGGGAACTGAAGAACGGCGACGCGATCTCCCGCGCCGGGACCGGCGGCCTGACGGCGGTCCTCCGGAGCGATCCCCGGGCCTTCCGCTGCGCCCTCCCCATGGAGAGCGGCAAGGTCAGCTGGAAAAAGCTCCTTCCCGTCACCATGCCCGAAGGGGTCATGGTCCTGCGCGCGGTGTCCCGGAACGGAAAAGTCTGGTACAGCCGGGGCTGTCCGCTGGGAAAAACCTCAGGGAAAGACGATAAACTCCTGACTTTGTCCGGATTGAACGAGTACCGCAAGTGGCAGCGTTTCCAATTGCCCGCATGGCGGGTCCCCGTGATCGACTACGAATTCGATCCGGCAAACGGGGCCACGCTCCGCACCAGGGCCGGTCGGGAATATTACGCACAGCTGGGCGGACGTGCCCAACTGGCCGGCGATCAGAACGGCAACCGCGCCGAACACAAACCGGGACTGAGCACCATTCTCGCCGGAAATCTCAAAAAAGACGGAGCCCGGCCGATGCCCGAGTGGAGGAGCGAAAACGGACGGCCCTATCTGCATTTCGACGGCAGCAGCGGCAGTTTCATCATGCTGTCGCGGACCGCGGTCCCCCAGTATACCGGATTTCACATGACCATGGAGATCAGGCCGACGAAATTCACGCCGCGTCAGGTCATCTGGTGTCAGTACAACTATTATCAGACCGGATTCGAACTGCACCTGACCGGGGAAAAGCTCGGCTCATCTTCGGTGATACGCCATCCGCAGGATCTTTTCTCGCCTTACTGGCAGAAAAAGAACTGCGAAAGCGGCCTTGCGCTCGAACTTGGCAAATGGAACAAGGTCGAACTCATCTATGACGGAAAAGAGCTGACGCTGGGCGTCAACGGCAGATATGAAGCGTTTGCCTGCGACGGCGTTCCCCGCTGGCTGAGCGTGAGCGCCTTCGGCGGCTGGAACGACGAAATGTTCACCGGCGATCTGCGGGCTCTCTCCATCACCCCCGCCCTGCCCCCGAAATAAGGAATTCATACGAACATGAAAAAAACGATCCTCGCAACGATCCTTTGTGCCTGTGCCGTCCTTTGCGGCGGAGAAGAGGTCCGGTTCACTTTTCCCGGCGGCAAATTCGGCAAGGGGCCGGGAATCAAGCTGACCGAAAATACCATTGCCTTTTCTCCCGTCAGCCGGATGTACATCAATGAAAAATTCGATCCGGACTGCGGAAGTCTCGAGTTCACCGCAAAATTCACCCCGGTTCCCGCGCCCGACGGCAGGAAGCGGATGCACTATCTGTGGTCCGCCAAGGGGAACAAACGCACCATCGCCTCGGCCGTCATCGTGGAACAGGGCGGCGGGTATTCTCTCAATTTCACCGCCTTCGACGAAAACAAAAAACCCGTCGCCTGTTCCTGCGCGGTAAAACTGCCCGCAGAAAAAAGCGTCACGCTCGCCTTTTTCTGGGGAGCGGGCAATATTTCCATCAAGGTCAACGGCATTCTCTTTGCGAAGAAAAATTACCGGGGCCGTCTGCTGCCGGGCGAGTCGTTCATGTTCGGCACCTCCTCCGCGGACCGCGCCCTGATCCCCATGACCGTCGAAAAGATCCGTCTTACGGGAGAGAAGAAAAAATGATGAAGAGATCGTTCGCATTATCCGTCCTTGCGGCGGTCATCGCCTGCGGTGCGTTCAGACAACTTCGAAAATCGAGGAGCCCAAAAAAATGTCCGGTATTCCCCTGACCACGCTGAGACTTTTCTGGAGCGCGTATGACACCCCCGAAAAGCGCGCCCGCGTCTGCCGACTGCTCGACCGTTACGGCAAACCCGACGAAATATGGCTGAGCACCACAGCGGGAGTCGGCTCTCTGAGCAGCCACAGAAAGTGCCTTTCCGACTGCGCCGCCCTGGCGAAAGAGTTGCGCAAGCGCAACATCGCGGTCTCGCTCCAGCTTGCGAGCTCCATCGGCCACACGGGAGCGCCGGTATTGGCCGAAAAAGACGGTTTTCAATGGAAAGAGGTGGATCTTCTCGTGGGACATGACGGCTCCTCGTCTCCCGGCGTCTGCTGCCCGGCCTCGCCCGCTTTTTCGAAGTGGTGCGCCGACATCCTGGCCATGTACTGCAAGGAACTTCAGCCTCTGACCGTCTATGTCGACGACGACATGCGCATGCACCAGCACGGCAAGATCGAACAGGCCTGCTGCTGCAAACGGTGCCTCGAACGCTTCGCAAAAATCACCGGCCGCCCGTGGACGCGGCAGCAGGTCCGCGCGATGCTCGACAGCAAAAAGCCTCAGCCCTTCCGGCGGCAGTGGGTCCGGCAGAACACCGAACGCATGGCCGGATTTTACGAAACAGCCGCAAAAGCGGTCCACGCCGTCTCGCCCGGAACACACATAGGCATCCAGAATCAGCACGCCAAGATCTTCTACACCGGCTGGAGTTTCGTCCCCGTTTTCGAGGCGATCCGGCGGGCCACGGGACTGCCCGCAAGAGTCCGCATCGGCGGCGGATGCTGGAACGACTTCGAGCCTTCGCAGCTGGCCCGCAAAGGCTTCATTTCCGGCTGCGACATCGACGATGCAAAGAGTTGCGGCTTCGTGGATCTCATGGGCAACGAAGAGGAAAACTGGCCCTGCGCCGTCATGGATAAAAATCCCCACTCGAAAATGCTGGAATCCGCCGTGTTTCTGGCCATGGGCGGCAACAACCTCACCTTTCAGACCGGAGATCTGTGGTTCGACCGCGACAGCACCATGGCGGAAATACTCAAGAGCATCCAAAAATGGACGCCCCTCTTCTCGCGTCTGAGAGACCTCTCCTCGAAATACCGTTTCGACGGCGCGACGGCGCTGGTCCAGCCGGGCATCATGGAGCATCCCGCCCACGGAGAGTTCCCGTGGTTCATGTTCTGGGCGCAGGAATCGGAGTATCTGCATCTTATGGGCGTCCCGCTGCGTCTGAGCAAACTTGCCTCCGCACAAGGGGAGAACCCGGGGTTTCTCACATGGGAGACCGCCCGCGGCATCAGCCGGGAGGATTTCGAAAAATTCCTCAAAGCGGGCGTCGTCGCCACGGGAAACGCCTATCTCGAACTTCAAAAGAGAGGTTTGACCGAGGACTTCAAGGTCAAGGCGAAAAAACATGCGATGGAACGGACCGTTTTTGCCCAAGGTCCCCACGCGGGAACGACATGGCTTGCGGGAACGAATCAGACCGTAAGTTTCACCGTCGCCAAGGACTCCCCCGCCGAAGTTCTGATGTACTTTCAGAGATCCCCCCGCACCGAATGCGCCGCGTGGCGACTGGAGTGTTCAAAGGGCCGGATCGCCGTCGTGGGGACCCCCGCCGATTTTGCCCGCAACCTTTCGCACCTCGCACTCGACTTCTACCGCGATCTCTTCGACTGGGCCGGCAAAAGAGAGCTTTCCGTCCGTCTGGAGAATGCGGAAAAAGTCGTTCTGATCCCCCTTGCCGACGATGAAAAGCGCGTCAGGGCCGTCGCGGTCGTCAATATGGGCACGTCTCTTCTCGACAACCTTGTCCTTCACGTGCGCCGTCCGTTTTCCGCCAAGGCGGAGTGGCTCCGCGCGGGAGAAAAGACGCGTGAGCTGACCGGCCGGAGTGTTCCGGACAAGGACACCCGGATATTTGCGCTTCCCCCCGTCGAAGCCTGCGGATTCGCCCTGCTGGAACTGAAATGACGCGCCCCATGGAACTCCCGGAAAGAAAAAGCGCTGCGCAGTTTCAGCTGCTGATCGACGCGACGCAGAGCGTCCTCGCCGGAATGTTCGTGCGGCACGCTCCCGCCGACCGGGAACTTGCCGCCTTCTACCGGGCGGACCGCCGCTGCGGTTCGCGGGACCGGGCCTTCATCAACGACTCCGTTTTTCTGCTGCTCCGGCACTGGGGCTGGGCGAGGAAACTTGCGGGCGAACGGCTGATCCTTGAACTGGAAAACGGCAAAGCGGCCCTCTCCCGCCGGGACGCGGGCGCCATGCTCTTTTTTGCGCTGGCCTGCGGCGGAAGCGCTCCGGAAAAACTGGAAACAGCGGCCCGTGTCATCGGCGCGGACGCCGTCAGGGACATCGCCGCCCTGCCCCGGCGCGAACGGGCCGCAAAGGCGGCGGAAGCGCTGAATATCCCCATGACGTTCGACGAAAACGAACTGCTCCCCGACTGGGCCCGTCCGCTGCTGCCCGCGAATTTCTGCGGGCGCATGCCGGTACGCCCGCCGATGTGGCTGAGAGTCAGGAAAAACGCCTTGGCGCGCGTCCAGGAGGAACTGACCGCACGGGGCATCGTCTGCACGGCCGTGCCGGAGTTTCCCGAGGCTCTGGCCGTGGACGCGCCCTCGATAAATCTCTCGACGCTCGAAAGTTTCAGCAGGGGAGATTTCGAGGTCCAGGATCTGGCAAGTCAGGGGATCGTGCGCTTTTCTTCTCCGCGTCCCAAAGAGCGCTGGTTCGACCCCTGCGCCGGAGCCGGAGGCAAGACCCTTGCGCTGGCCGAAGCCATGGCGGGAACCGGCATCGTCGTGGCCGGGGACGTCAGAGAAAAGGTGCTTGTCGAACTGCGCCGCCGGGCGAACCGCGCAAAATATCCCGACATCATGGTCCGCCGTCACGACGGCCGGCCGTGGCGCGGACTCAACCCCTTCGACGGCGTGCTGGTCGACGCCCCCTGCTCCTGCTCCGGGGTCTGGCGGCGGGCGCCGTGGAGTCCGTGGATGACGCACAGGGAGGATATCCCGCGATTCGCCGAAAGACAATTGGAGATCCTGCGGAACTTTTCGCGCTGCGTCAAGCCGGGGGGCCGTCTCGTCTACGCCACCTGTTCGGCCTTCCGGCAGGAAAACGAGGAGGTCGTGGAAAAGTTTCTCGCCGCAGATCCCGGCTTCCGGCTTGCCGAACTGAACAACCCCTTCACCAAAACGCCTTGCGGCGGATACATGCACACGCCCGACACCTTCGACTGCGACATCATGTTTGCCGCCGGAATGGAGAGAACGAAATGATCCCCTTCAACATCGTTCTCGTCGCCCCCGAGATACCGCAGAACACGGGCTCGATAGGACGTCTGGCGGTCTCGACGGACAGCATTCTCCACCTGATCGACCCGCTGGGCTTTTCTCTGGACGAAAAACATCTGCGCCGCGCCGGGATGGACTACTGGAACAGACTTCATCTCTGCCGCTATCCGGACTGGGATAAATTTCTGGAGCTCAATCCCGGAGCCGTGCTGCACCTGTTTTCCACACGCGGAAAAACCAGTTATTTCGACGTGAAATACGCACCGGGGGACTTTCTCGTTTTCGGCCGCGAATCCGCGGGACTGCCGCCGGAGTTTTATGTCAGATACGCGGACCGTCTGCGTCTTATCCCCATGCCGGGAGAGTTTTACCGCAGTCTCAATCTGGCCAACTCCGTCTCCATCGCCCTCTACGAAGCCCTGCGGCAGACCCGGTCAGTCTGGGATCCCGCCGATGTTTCTGCGGACGACCTCTCCGGGCAGAGTGCCCGCGCCTGAACCGATCTTGCGTCCGGGGTAGATGGCGGTGTGGATCCCCGTGTGAACTCCGCGCCCGATGACGGCGCCGAATTTGCGCCGTCCGGTATCGGTCGGCACGCCGTCCACGAAGACCTTGTGATTTCCGCCGTCGTGCCTGAAATTGGATATGATCGTCCCCGCCCCGAAATTGGTGTCGGGACAGACGATGGAGTCGCCGATATAGCTCAGATGCCCCGCCGCGGTGTGGTGCATGAGAATGGCGTTTTTGACCTCCACCGCCTGACCGATGTGACAGTCGTCTCCGATGAAGGTGTTCCCCCGCAGATAGCAGTTGGGTCCCAGACGGCAGTTTCGGCCGATGACGGCAGTGCCCTCGATGAAGACGCCGGGCAGAAGAACGGAGCCCTTTCCGAGGCGGACGATCCCGTCGATCACCGCCCCCTCGCGGACGACGCCCTGAATACGCGGCTCTGCGAACAGCGGATATATTTCTTCCTGGATGCGCAGCAGATCCCACGGGTGACGGATGAAAAAGGAGTCCGCATCGGGAGTCACGACGCATGAGCCGTCCCCTCCGGCGGCAAGCGGACGGCCCTCCCCGCCGGCGAGGAGAAATCCCGACTTGCATCCGGCAAGACGCCGCAGGAGTTCGGACGATGGCCAGAAAGCCGCCGACACCTGTTCCGCAAGGGGAACGCTTTGCCAGCGTTCCGCAAGGGTGCTTTCAAGGGTTCCCGTGCCCATTTCCAGCAGAAGCATGCTCTCCATGCAGTCCAGCGGAGCCATGGAGGAAGGGATCCGCGTATCGGAAAAAGAGATCATTTTTCCACCGCTTTCCGCACGGCGCTGCAGATATGTCCGTGCCATTTTTCCGCCAGTTCCCGGGAACGGGCCTCCACGAGGACCCGGAGTTTGTTTTCGGTGCCGGAGTAGCGGACCATGATCTTTCCGGCGCTTCCGAGGGCCGCCCGGGCATCCTCGACGGTCCGGATCACGCCGGGCAGCTCCTCCAGCGGGACCTTCTCCTGAACGGGGATATTGGTCAGCAGCTGGGGGAATTCCGTCATGAAACTGCCGGCAAGTTCGTTCAGCGTCGCGTTTTTGCGCTTCATCAGCCGGAGCACGTGCAGCGCGGAAATGATGCCGTCACCCGTTGTGGCGTAATCGTGGAAGATCAGATGTCCGGACTGTTCGCCGCCGAGGTTGAGATCGAGATCCCGCATCCGCTCGATGACGTAACGGTCGCCGACGGGGGTGACTTCGGTGCGGATCCCCGCCCTGGTCATGGCCTCCGTCAAACCGAGGTTGCTCATGCACGTCACGGCGATGGTGTTGTTGGACAACCGGTTGCGGGCCTTGTAGTCCAGCGCGCACAGTCCGATGATGCGGTCGCCGTTGACGATGTTGCCCAGATGATCGGCAAAAATGACCCGGTCGGCGTCCCCGTCGAGGGAGATGCCCGCGTCGGCCCCGTATTCCTTCACCAGCCTGACCATATTCTGCGGATGGGTGGCGCCGCAGTTCTCGTTGATGTTGCTCCCGTCCGGCGAGGTCGCGGTGCGGATCAGTTCCACGCCAAGTTCCTTCAGGATGAGCGGCGCGATGTAATACGCCGCCCCGTTGGCGCAATCCAGAACGACGCGCATGCCGTCGAGGGAGTGATTTTTGATGGAGCTCTTGGCGAATTCGATATAACGTCCCCGCGCGTCGTCGATGCGGAAGGCCTTGCCGATCTCCTCCGGACCGGCCACGGTGTGGTCGGCGATCATTCTGCAAACCTCTTTTTCGATCCGCGCCTCCACCTCATCCGGCAGTTTGTACCCCGCCCGGTCGAAAATTTTGATCCCGTTGTCCGAAGCCGGGTTGTGCGATGCTGTGATCATGATGCCGCAGTCCGCGCACATGGACCGGGTCAGGTGCGCGACGGCCGGAGTCGGCATGGGACCGATCTCGAAAACATCCATGCCCATGCTGACCAGTCCGCTGGTCAGGGCCGTTTCGAGCATGTAGCCGGAAAGCCGGGTATCCTTGCCGATGATGGCACGGGGCCTGCTCCTGCCGCTCTCCTTGAAGATCTTTGCGATCGCCTTGCCCGTCCACAGAGCGATCTCCGGAGTGATCGGGTACTGATTGGCTTTGCCGCGGATCCCGTCCGTTCCAAAAAGTTTCGTCATTTTTCAGTGGTCCTTTCCTATTCAACCGTTACGCTTTTGGCAAGATTCCGGGGCCGATCAACGGGACATCCTCTGGCCCGGGCGAAATAATATGCAAACAACTGCAGAGCAACCGCCATCACCACCGGCAGAAGATAGCGGGAGCAGGCGGGGACGCGGACAACATCGCGGACCGCCGGTCCATCCGGCGGAAACCCGTCCGCGGCAAAAACGATGACGGGCGCTTTGCGCGTCCGGCATTCACGGATGTTGCCGCAGATCTTTTCCGCCTCGCAGGCGGGATCGACTAGGGCGATGACCGGGACATGTTCATCCAGCAGGGCCATGGGACCGTGCTTCAATTCGGCGGCGTGATATCCCTCGGCATGGGCGTAGCTGATCTCCTTCAATTTCAGAGCTCCCTCCAGTGCAACCGGATAAAGGTTTCCTCTTCCGATGTAGAACAGGTCATCGGCCCATGCGTACCGTTTTGCCAGCCTCTCGATCAGGGGAGCCTGTTCGAGAACGCGGCGGACCAGAGCGGGAATATCCCCCGCCTCGCGGAGCAGACGCAGAACCGTCTCCTGCGGCAGCCGCCGGCCGCGGCCGGCATACAGGGCCAGCAGATAGAGCACGATCAGCTGCGAGGTAAAACTTTTTGTCGCCGCCACGCTCAGCTCCGGTCCGGCCAGCAGGGGAATGACGGAGTCGGCTTCGCGGGCGATGGTGGATTCGGTCACATTGCAGACGGCGATCACCCAGGCGCCCTTCATTCTGGCTTCCCGGACGGCCGCGATGGTGTCGGCGGTCTCTCCCGACTGACTGAGCGCAAGAACAAGCGTCTCCGGTTCCAGAACGGGATTCCGGTAGCGGAATTCGGACGCCTGCTCCACCGACACGGGAATGCCCGCCAGATCCTCAAAGCAGTAAGCCCCCGTCAGACCGGCATGGATACTGCTCCCGCATCCGGCAATGACGATCCGGGACACACGGGAAAGCTCCCGCACCGACAGTCCCAGCCCGGGAAAAACGACCATTCCGCGTGAAAGATCCAGACGGTCCTTCAGGGCGTTGCCGCAGCATACAGGCTGCTCCATGATCTCCTTGAGCATGAAGTGTTCGAATCCGCCCTTCCCGGACGAGACCGTTTCGGCGGGCAGAAGCACGATCTCCTTCCGACGCGGCTGAAGATCGGCGGCGGCATACACCTGTGCGGCGCCGGGCGTCAGAAGCGCGATCTCCCCGTCGTCCAGACGGATGATCCTGCGCGTGTACGGAGAGAGCGCCTGAACATCGCTGGCGACAAAGGTCCGTTTTTCGTCAAGACCGATCACCACCGGACTGCCGCCGGCGGCGCAGACGATCACTTCGGGATGCCGCGCAAACACCGCGGCAACGGCGAAAGTTCCCGTCAGTCTGCGCAGGGCAAGGGCCGTGCTCCTGAGGGGATCTCCGTCGTAATAATGCTCGATCAGATGCGGAATGACCTCGCTGTCGGTCTCCGACAGAAAAACATGCCCGGAAGCGGAGAGTTCATCCTTGAGTTCCGAAAAGTTTTCGACGATGCCGTTGTGAACGACGGAGATCCCGCCGTCGCAGCTGAGATGGGGATGGGCGTTTTCGGCGGTCGGCTCGCCGCAGGTGGCCCACCGGGTATGGGCGATGCCCCGCGTACCGCGGTGATCGCCGGAGAAAAGAGTCTTTTTCAGATGATCGACCGTTCCGGAAACCTTCACAGTCCGGAGGAGCGTACCGCCGAGGGTGATCCCCGCGGAATCGTAACCGCGGTACTCCAAACGCTTCAGACTCTCGATCACGTGCTCCGCAGCGGCGGAGTCACCGGTGCATCCTGCAATTCCACACATTTTCTTCTTTCCGGGGTTGCTTCAGTACAAAACGAAAACAAATGTGTGCAAAACTGCGACGGGTCAAATATACTCCCGAATTCCTTTTTTTCAAGAGAAGCGCAGGAAGTATTGCCGATTTTTAACGTTGACAATGTCGGCGGCCCGGCATCGCGGCAGAAATAAAAAAGGCGGACCGAAGCCCGCCGGAAACAGTAAATTTTTGCAGACGGCCGTTATTTCCCCATGCCGGAAGTCCGAAACGGGGCATCGCGATAAACATCCCGTCCGCCCGAAGGCGAGGCACTGCCCGACACACGGCCCGAACCGTCGCGGTAAACGGTACGGCCGCCTTCATCCGTCGCGCTGCCCGCCATCCGTCCCGAGCCGTCGCGGTAGACGGTCCGGTTGCCCTGCGGAGCCGCACTGCCGGAGATCCGTCCCGAAGAATCGCGGAAAACCACACGGCTGCCTTCGTTCGTCGCGCTGCCCGCCATGCGGCCGGAGCCGTCACGGAAAACGGTGCGGCTGCCCTGCCGGGTCGCGCTGCCGGTGATCCGGCCGGAAGCATCGCGGTAAACCACGCGGTTGCCCTCTTTCGTCGCACTGCCCGCCATGCGGCCGGAACCGTCGCGGTAAACGGTGCGCCCGCCCGCAAACACACAGGTGACAAGGACCGCCGTCAGCAGGATCGAAAACGTCTTCAACATGACCTTTTCCTTTCCTCCGCCGCCGGAATTTTCCGCAGATACCGGTCCGCGATCTCGAGGTAATGCGCCCAGTCTTCGGGCGTCTGGTTGTGTTTGCCGGAACGGATGTGGTAACTCACGTCGCCCGTAACGAAAACGCCCGGTCCGGGCATCTCGCGGCAAGGCAGTCCGCGGGAACCGAAAAGAGCGTAGACCTCTCCCGCATTCAGAGCTCCGAGAAACTCTCCCCTGGGATCGGCCCAGAGATCCTCGGATGCGCTGGCGACCGCCACCGGACGGGGCGCCATGAGCGAAATGAGAAAATGCTGGTCGAAAGGCATGGCGTCTTCATTGGCCATGTACCGCCGGGCGGATCTGACGAACCAGTGGGGAAAATAGTTGACGATGACCAGCCAGTTCTCGCCGAACACGCGCCGCGAGATCGCCGCGCCGCCGCAGCCGGAATCGTTGGAGACGGCCATCCCGAAACGGCTGTCGGCCGCCCCCGCCCACAACGCGGTCTTGCCGAGCCGGGAGTGCCCGTGGACGCACACGCGCGACGCATCGACCTCGGGACAGCTCTCCAGATAATCCAGCGCCCGCGACAGTCCCCACGTCCACGCGCCGATGGCGGTGTATTCCTCATGGGAGCCGCGATACCCCCGGAAATCTCCGAAAAGCGAAAAGCAGCTGTATTCCCACCCGTTGACGTTGTCGGGAAAAATATCCTCGTAGCAGACCGTCGCCGCCGCGTATCCGCGTCCGACGACCTCCTCGAAAGACCAGCGGCCGGCCTGGATCCCCCGGGACTCGGGACCGTAGAAACGGGGATCGCGCACGTTGAGCATGTCTTCGCCGTAAAACGCCCGGGCCTCCTCGACGGCGGCAAATTTCCCGTCATTGAAGGCAACCGGCGTCATCATGACGTCGGGTTCAAAGGTACAGCCGTGGTTGCCCTTGAAGTTCAGTCCGAGAAACGCGGGCACGGGCCCCGCGGCGTTTTTCGGCACGTAGAGCAGAAGGTCGAAGAAAAAACTCCGGCCGTTGTTCATGGCGCAGTTGATCCGCACCTCGCGGCGGAGGGCGATCCCGCCGAGAGAACCGTCTTTTTCGGAGAGGACCTCGAACGTCATCCTGTCGGGGCGGGGCGGAATTTTTCCGTACATCCCGCGCCGGAAGAGTTCAAGGATCCCGGGACGGCGAAAATTCATCCACTCGGCGGCGGTCGTCACCCGGCTTCCGTCCGCATTCACCAGAGGCGACGGGAGCGTGTAGTCAGGAACGAGCGCCTCATCCGTGTTGACCGCCCCGGCCCGGATCCGGGCGTCGAGAGCGAGAAAACGTTTTCTTTCGTCGCCGATCTCGGCGGCAAACGCCCGTCCGGCCTCAAGATAGGGATAGTTTTTCATCTGAACTCCATGAACGCGCTTACTTTCCCGCCGCCGGGAAATTGACCACATTGCTGGAACCGCAGCAGTCGCGGAAACGGCTCTCCTCGTCGTAGGCAGAGAAAAATCCCTGCCGGATGCCCTCCGGCAGCTTGACGGAAAGTTCGTCGCCCTTGAGTTTCGCGGGGATCTCCACCCACTTGCGCTTGACCGGAGCTACGTCCTCCCCGTCGGCGGTATAACAGAAGATCGTCTTGATGAGACCCTTGCCGCGGGAAAGCACTTTCGCCGTCGCAACGCCGTCCCTGACGGTCATCTGCCCTACCACGGGCAGCGCCGGCGCGCCTTCGGCAAAATGATGCGCCATGCGGAAACAGGAGTCGAAACGGAAGCCCACGTGACTGTGGGGAAGACGCACGACGACGGACTTGTTGACCAGCTTCGGACAGGCGTCCCACGAAGCCTGAAGCGTGTTGAGCGTCACATTGGCGTCGTTGGTGGAGCACACCCAGTACATGGGGATCTTCGCCGCATGAACGAAACGGCCGTTGAGCAGAAACTTGGCTTTCCGCGGTCCCTGATTTAGATCGCCGCAGTAAATTTCGACCGCGCCCTTGAAACGGTCGTCGAGCGCCGCCACGGCGGTTCCGTACCAGCTGCCCCACGAAAGCCCGACGAAAACGGTCCTGTCGGGATTCACTTTGGGCAGACTGCGCAGCAGCGAGTGCGCGAGGATCATGTTGGAAACATTGGTGATGATGTCGTTGCGCCTGCCGCCTTCGAGGGGCGTACTGCTCTTTTTGTTGCGTTTTTCAACGGCGTTCTTCAACGGACGGCTGTTGTACCAGTCGATCATCAGAACGGCGAACCCCCTGGACGCCCAGAGCTTGGCGAAATAGGGATAAGCCGTTCCGCCGCCGCCGTGGATCAGCAGGATCCCCGGATAGCCGCCTTCGGGCATGGGCGTCTTGGGATAGGCGATATACGCGAACACGGGCGCCGGCTTGCCCTTGTAGGGAACGCCGTCGAAAAGGATGTCCTGCAGATCGGGGTCCTTGCAGTCCTCGAAAGGCGACGGACGGTAAGCCGGAGCCTGCTGAAATTTGGCGACATCCCAGTATTTCGCGGGGTCTTCCCGCAGTTCGGCACAGCCGACGCAGACACCTGCGGCAACGCCGCAGACGACGCCCGCCCATTTTTCGAAAGGAAACATGAAAAACCTCCTCTGATCCCCCAAAAATTCGCCGTTTCGCGCTGTGGCGCTCACGCCCTCACTCCCGTTCGGGTTTTCAGCTCATTTCCGGGGGGACCCCCGCGCTCCGCACCTCCAATGCTCAGCCGTGTGCGGCTTCGCGTTTCGGTACTGCGCGTAAGATCATGCTGTTGTTTATGATGGTATAAATGCCATCCTCTGTCCTCTTTGAAAAAGCTGTTCACGGTGCCTAATATACCCGAAGAAGAGTTTCATTTCAAGCCGTTTCGGGCCGGGAACGCAAAAAACCCCGTTCCCTTGCGGAAACGGGGTCTGTTTCGGACTGAAGCCGGGAAGCATGGATCACATCATGCCGCCCATGCCTCCCATACCGCCCATGCCGCCGGCAGCGGGAGCGGCTTCCTTCTCTTCCTTGATGTCCGTGATGAGACACTCGGTGGTGAGAAGCAGACCCGCGACGGACGCGGCGTTCTGCAGGGCCGCACGGGTCACCTTGGCGGGATCGAGGATCCCGGACTTGATCATGTCGACGTACTCGCCCGTGGCGACATTGAATCCGTAGTTGCCCTTGCCGGCCTTGACGTTGTCGGCGACGACTCCGCCCTCGTAGCCGCCGTTGATGGCCAGCTGACGCAGGGGCTCTTCGACCGCACGGGCAACGATGGAGACGCCGATGGCCTCATCGCCGGAGAGCTTCAGTTTCTTCAGAGCCGCGGCGGCACGGACCAGAGCGACTCCGCCTCCGGGGACGATGCCCTCTTCGACGGCGGCGCGGGTGGCGTGCAGAGCATCGTCGACGCGGTCTTTCTTCTCTTTCATCTCGACCTCGGTCGCGGCGCCGACGCTGATGACGGCCACGCCGCCGGCCAGCTTGGCGAGACGCTCCTGGAGCTTCTCACGGTCGTAGTCGCTGGTGGTCTCTTCGATCTCGCGGCGGATCTGGGCAACGCGGCCCATGATGGCCTC
>JAFTDL010000175.1 GCA_017454215.1 Lentisphaeria bacterium
AAGGATGGGGGGCCCGGGGGGAAGGGAAATCCTCTTTTCACGCGAAAAGAGGATTTCCCTTCCCCCCGGAACCGGCGTTTCGGCTGCCTTTTTTGTCGAGAAAAGCATGTTTTTTTTCGACTTTGACTTGACAAAAAACTTTTTCCGTCCTATAGTAGGGCATGAGCAGAGACCCCGCGGGGATGACAACATGATCTTTCAGTGCGATAAAAGTGCGAAACCGGCGGCCCGTCATTTTTTGACGGGAGCCCGTCATTTGCCCTCGAACCGCCGTCGTTTCACCTTGATCGAAATGCTGGTGGTCATCGGCATCGCCGGATTGCTCTTCACCCTCATCGGTCCCGCCTTCAACCGCATGACCCGCGGCAACGACGTCGAAAGCCACGCCTCCGGATTGAAGCTGGGCATGGAGCGCGCCGCTTCCCTCGCCGCCTCTTCCCGCCGTTACGTCGCCGTCATCCTGCCCTACGGGATCAGCACGATGTCCGATCCCGTCTACAAGTATCAGCGCGGCGGTTACCGTCTCGCTTATGTGACTCGGAATGATACCGGAGCTTATGTTTTCGACGGCTGGCTCCCCGACTCCGAATGGCGGAATCCGGGACAGGATGCCTATCTCGTCGAAGTCGTCGAGGGAACTGCGGGGACTCCCAAAAAAGCGAAGGACGGCAGCACCGACAAGATGACAGACAGTATTTTCCCTCAGGCCATTGAGGGGAGCAACTTTTTGAACGATATCGGAAGCGTCCCCTCCGGCTCCTGCAAAGGCATCGTCTTTTCTCCCTACGGTGACGCGTCCGTGGCGTCGTCGGATCCGGAATTGAAGTTTTATGTCACTGGAACGAATTTTTACGACCGTGTCGTCATACGGCTCAACGCCCTGAGCGGAAAAGTGGAGTTCGTCGACTCATGAAGCGTTTCAGGTTCAACATGGTCGAGATCGCGTTGGCCATCGCTGTGATCTCCATCGGTCTCTCCGCGGTGCTGGTCCTCTTCCCCGTGGGCATCAACGCCACCCGCGCCGCCATGGATGAGAATTCCTACAGTGATGCCGCAGAGTACGTCACACGTTATATTCGCGGACAGTTTCTGGGCGTGTGGCGGAGTACTCCGACGCAATCCTCATTTTCCACTCCTCCCGGCTTTTTCGACACGGAATACAAAGAAGATCCAAGCGAGGACGGCCTCAAGTGGAAGTCTTCGGGCGAGACCAATTTCGACAAACTTTACAAAGCCACCAATCTCGGAGCGGGCGTCTATAAATTCGTTGAAAGAGGCTATAACGGGGAGGAGATTTTCTCCGCCGTGGTCAAGGTGTGGATGCCGGCCAATGATCTGACGGACCCTGCGTCAAACGCCTCTTCCGCCTGTCCGCTTTACATCCCCCATACGACCGACCCGACCAATCCAAATAAACCCAAACGGGTGACGGGAACTGACTCCGCAGAAACCATGAGTATCCCGAACGGTTCTGGCGGGACCGTGAATTTCGGCAGTTTTGCCCAGTCGGTCCTTGTGGAGATCTCCTGGCCTGCCGATGCCCCCGATGCGGACCGGACGAACAGGCGGGTTTTCCGTGTCGATGTTTACAACCCCTATTACGGGATAGCCCCCTGATGACGGAGAAGTGACGTGAAAAAACTTCGAAAATATGCATTCACTCTCGTTGAAATTCTCGTCGCCATGGGAGTTTTCAGCATTCTGCTGACCCTGATGGTGCAGTTTTTCGCCAGCGCCCGCACCCTGTGGACCGCCAACGAAAAGCGCACCGCGGTCTACGCCGACGCCTCCATCGCCATGAACCTCATGGCAACTCTGCTTCAAACGACTTTCTATACCGAGGGCGGGACGCCGTTCCAGATTTCCGGCGCGCCTTCTTCCCGGCCCGGTTCCGGGTGGGATTCCCGGCTCATGTTCGTCGGCAATACAACGATGAAACTCTCCGACAGCGGCACGGTCCGCTATCTGCGTTTTCAGCGCGGCCCCACTGCCGGAACCGACGACAATGTTCTTCAGCTGCGGATCTTCTGCGACACCGACACCGATTTCGCCCAGTGTTTCCAGCCTTTCGGCACGACACCCGCGCCTTTGGACGGAACTGAAGCCGGTGCGAGATCGTGCATCAACAATTTCCTCGACACCAGAGCGACCGACACGGCTCACCTGAAGCCGATCCTGCGCAATGTCACGGGATTGAAATTCACACCGCTGGACCATGCCGGAAACGTTCTGACAACTCCGACGGTGATTCCTCCCGCCGGGATAGAGATAGAGCTCTCGCTGATGCCCGATGAGGCCGCGGCCAGGGACTGGGCGGCCATGGCCGCCGGAACGGCCAAAGACGATTTCCGGACTAAAAACGAGTACACCTTCCGCAGAACGGTGTGGCTCGGCGACAGGACGTTCAACCAATGAAAAAAGTTCGCACATCTTCGTATGAAAGCGGCGTGGCGCTGATCTTCGCCCTCGGTCTGCTCACTTTGCTCTCCGTTCTGGGCGTCGCCTTCGTCACCAATTCGCTTACCGCCCAGAAGATCGCCGCCAATGTCGGTTCCCGCGACGAGGCGCGTCTGCTCATGGATTCCGCCGTCAACCGCGTCATGATCAGTCTTATGGCCGTGCTGCGGCAGGATAAAAGTACTTCGGATTACTCCATCATCTACAGCACCAATGACATCAATGGCCGCGGCGCCGCGTTCAGAACAAGAGACCAGCTTGACGATGTCGATAACTCCAAATTGAACATCACTGTTCCCGGCCAGCCGAAATACGACGGCAGCAAAAGCAAGGCTTCCTGGGTATATATTCGCGACAACGCCGGAAACATCACCGGGCGCATGGCCTATCAGGTGCTTCCCACAGGCACTTCCAGCATGAGCCTCGATCAGGTGCTCAAAGGCATCTACAATCCCGTCTCCGGCGCTCCTGCCGCCGCGGGATCCCCCGCCGCGTGGAACAGACGCATCGGTTTCGACATCAGGGAGTTCAATATCGGCCAAGCTTACAATGCCCCCGCCGCCTTTACCCAAGAATGGAAATTCGGTTCCGGCCCCGGATACGACGACCTTCCCGGGGATGACAGTGTCGATATCGTTGCCTCCTTCGACAATTTCTTCGAGGGCAATCCGTTCAAAAAGATCATCGGCGACACGGACGAGAAAAAGGTGTGGCTCCGCCGCTGGTTCTCCGAATCGAAAAACGCCTCTCCCGAAGCCTATTGTTACGCCGGAAGCGCCGCAACGAAAATGGAAGACGCTTCCATGTACCACCGCTTCAATCTGGGGCCCCTCTCGGGCACGGTCGCCGATGCGTGGTATTCCCGTTTCAAGGGGTTCGATAAAAAATCAGATGCAGAGAAGGAAAATTTGAAAAACAGTGAGGATATCGTCAACGAACTTTTCAAGAAAAGCGATGTCTTTTACCCCGAGGACACGGCGGCGCCTCAGGGCATCGGTCTGCCTTATCTGACGAGGATCTGCAAGGACAAGGGCAGTTTCGAAAAAATCGAGGACCGCCGCCGTCAGATCGCCGCCAATCTCAACGACTACTGCGACAGCGATTCCATCCCCACCAGCGATGTTGCAGCGGACAAGTGGTTTCCCAATACTTGGACGGATGGGGATAAACCCAAATATACAGGCAACGAAAAAACGCCTTATATCAACGAACTGGCCCTTGAGTTGAAGTTCGACGTGCAGGTCCAAAAGACGTCCAATTCCGGCGGGGAGGCGGTCCTGCAGACGGCGCCGAAGATCACGCCGAAGCTGCTGGTCGAGCTCGTCGACATCTACGGCGGCGCGAACGCGGGAGATTACAAGGCTGTTTCGTGGATCAACAACATCGCCTATACCGTCAGGATAACGAAGGCGACCGGTTCTGTGCTCTTTACCGACGGCACGACCGGTTCTTTTACCGATGCAGCGGTGACTTCGCCCGGAACTTTGACTTCGCGCCGGTACTCGCTGGGGGAACATGCGACAGCCGCCGAGGCCGCGCCCGCGAGTTTTTCTTCCGGGTACGCCGTCGCAGCGATCCCCTACGCGCAGGAAAACAACAGTGCTCTGCTGCCCGATAACTTCCTGCTGACGAAGGAAAATATCAAAACCGCAATGGGCGGTTCGAGTAAAACGATCGCCAGCATCTCCGTGGCCTCCGTAGAACTGGAGATCGCCAAGGTCAGTTTTGACCTGGAGGCCGTTTGTCTCAAGCACAACGACGGTCATGGAGTCGATTTCGTCACGGGGCCGGGGACGATCGAACCGCCTGTCGCCGATGATTCGATCACCTTCAGAGTCAGGATGCACGGCATCAATGCCGGTCCCGCTTCCAACGCATGGAATTACTTTTACATCACCGGCATGGAGGTCCGTGACCCGCGGCAGAACCTTAATTTCAGCAAAAGCACGACGACCCGCGATTTCAAAGCCGACGCCAGCGACTGGAAATGCGACCCCAAGGTAGAAAGAGGCAGCGGAACTTTCGATGCCGGGACAATGACGGTCAACGCCGAAAGCAGCACATTCACCTATACCGGCAAGGTCAACAGTTGCTCTCATCCTAACGCACCGTTTTCCGCCGACGACAAGTTCAGTGCCGCTGCCGGAGCAGGAGAGGCCGGTGTCGATTATGATAAGGAGAAAGTTGACGATCCCGCATGGCTGGGCGCCGCTTCCAATCAGCACATTTCCACCGCCTATATCCGCAACGCGCCCATGCAGAGTTTGTGGGAGCTGGGCGCCATCCACCGCGCCTCCGCCTGGGAGACCATCAATATCAAGCGCGCGGTCGTTCCCTCGGGTCCCTCACAGCGCAGGATCGATCTCTCGGAGAATAAAACAGGCACCCTTTCCGATAACGGCACGGCTTATGCCGACGGCGACGCGGTCATTCTCGATCAGGTCAAGCTCACCGGAGCCGCCTATACTTCCGGAAAACTCGATGTCAACATGCTTCTGACGACTCCCGCCCCCGCCGGATATACCACCGATTGGGATAAAAATATCGTCAAGGCTCTGTTCTGCGGCATTCGGTACGGTCAGCAGATCGGCGATATCTATCCGACCAACCCCGCCGAGACCGGGACCGTCATCGCCTGGGACGACGTCACCGACTCCGTGATCACCCGCGCCAGAACCGTCCCCGGCGGGACTGTTTCTCCCAACTCCGACAAGTATATTTCCCGTGCCGACTTCATCGAAGGCTCCACCGATCCGGGAAGCGGTGACGCCCGCCGCACCATCGCCAACGGCTTCGGACTTGTCAGCGGCTGGGGGAACCTTTCCGACGCCCAGCAGGAGGAGATCATCGGCAAGACCGCCAATCTCCTCACCGCCGGAGCCACCGCCCCCACCACCATTCAGGTCGTCGTCATCGTGCAGACCATCAGATCCATCGCTCCGCCCTCCAGCGGAAATATCACCGTCGTCAGGCAGGCCTACAAGAAGAACGGCAATGCCGTCACCAATTCCGAGTCCGTCGCCGATTCCGGTTTGACCAAGGCTTCCGGGGACAGTCCGGCCATTCAGATCAGCGCCGGAGACCGGGAGTTCAAGGTGTTCTCCTTCCCCGACTCCGACGGCAAGACCAATTACGTCTATTTCGACGAAATCACCAGCGAGCTCCGCGCTCTCGTTACCATAAAGCGTGTTGTTTGCGCCGGCGAAGTCCGCTTCCAGCTCTACAATGTGCGCTTCCTGTAGATCATGAACCCTTACGCCGACTGGAAGAAAAATCTCACCGTCATCTGGATGTCGCAGTTCCTCGCCATGATCGGCTTCGGGTGCTGCATGCCCTTCATCCCCCTGCTGCTGCGCGAAAATCTTCACGTCGACAGCGAAAAACTCCGCGGCCTCTACGTCTCGCTCTACTACCTCGCGGGCATGTCCAGTCTCTGCATCGCCAATGTCATCTGGGGCATCCTCGCCGACCGCTTCGGACGCAAACTCATGCTTTTGCGCGCCAGCTACGCCGCCGCTCTCTTCTATCCCCTCCTTTCACTGGCCCCCAACTTCGGCGTGCTGGTGCTCATCCGCTTCGTCTGCTCCTTCTTCTCCGGCACCGTCTGCCCCGCCCAGACCCTCCTCGTCAGCACCACCCCGCCCGAAAAACACGGATTCGTCCTCGGCGTCATCAGCACCTCCATCTGGAGCGGCAACATGCTCGGCTACCTCGCCGGAGGCCTCATCGTCCACTACGCCGGCTTCAAGACCGCCTTCTTCACCTGCGGCGCCATCTACCTTCTGAGCGGCGCCCTTGTCCATATTTTCGTCAAAGAGAATTTCGAGTACACGCCCGAGAAAAAACAGAAGGTCCGCTTCTCCTTCAAATACCTTTCCTCCCCGGCGGTCTTCTGGCTTCTGGTCATGTTCCTCATCATGGGCGTCGCCCGCCGCATCGAACAGCCCTTCATCGCCATGCAGGTCGAACTCGTCCACGGCACTGACGGCGCCGCCTTCTATACCGGGATCATCTCCGCCGCCGCCGCCCTCGGCGGCGTCCTCTCCGGCACCGTCATCGGCTGGATCTGCGACCGCTTCACACCCGAAAAGCTCATCGCCCCCATCCTCATTTCCAGCGCCGCATTCACCCTCGGTCAGGCCTTTTCGGTCAACATCGAAATGCTCACCGTTTCGCGCTTTCTCACCTATTTCGCCGCCGGAGGTCTCCAGCCCGTCCTTCAGGTCATTCTCGCCCGGAACACCTCGCCCGAACTCCGCGGCACCTTCTTCGGCTGGTCCGGCGGCATCAACACCGCCGGAGGCATCATCTGCTCCTTCATCAGCGGCGGTCTCGTCCTCTGGTCCGGCGTCCGCAGCATTTTCGTCGCCGCCGCCCTCTTTCTCCTCCTCATCTTCCTCCCTTACTATCTTTTCTCGCGAAAAGAAAGCGGGCAGACAAAAGCGGTGTGAACGCTTTTTTTTCAAAACGCTCCGTTTCCGGTAAAGGGGATAGGCGCGGGGCGTGTCGCTGAGGAAAACATGCCGGCGTTTCGGCCCTGCGCGCCCCCGACGGGCAGCGCGCAGTTGCCCCGGAGCCGACGTTTCGGCCGGTTTTTATCAGCGGCGGAGGTTCCGGAAGTCGTGAAAATACGCGAGCATTTTCTCATGGATCCTGCCGTTGGTACAGAGGAATCCGTCGAAGGGAAAGTTGTCTTTGCCCTTGAGATCGGTGATGACCGCGCCGGCTTCGCGGGCGATGACGATCCCGGCGGCCACGTCGTAGGGGGCAAGACAGAGTTCCCAGTAGCCGTCCGCCTGACCGCGGGCAACGTGACAGCAGTCCAGGGCGGCGGAACCGTACCTGCGGATGCCCGACAGTCCCGGGGCGATGCGGCTGAAGAATTTGAGATTGTTCTCCTCTTTCCACTGGGCGCGCAGACAGGCGAAGCCGGTGGCGAGGATGCACTCGGCAAGATCTTCGCGGCGGGAGACTTCCATGCGGACGCCGTTGACGAAACTGCCTTTGCCCTCCTCCGCATAGAACAGGGTGTCGAGCGCGGGCTGGCAGATCACTCCCGCGACGGGTCTGCCGTTGTGCACGAGGCCGATGGATACGCACCAGTACGCCTGCCCGTGGACGAACGAGGCGGTGCCGTCGATGGGGTCGATGACGAAGCAGTATTCCCGTTCCGCATGGCTTCTGCCGGACTCCTCGCCGTAAATGCCGTACTCGGGAAAGTGCTGCCGTAATTCGCCGGTGATGAAGTCCTCGACTTTGCGGTCGGTGTCGGTCACCAGATCGCGGATATTGCTTTTTGAGTGGATGTTGGCATCCGTGAGGCTGAACTGGTCCGCATAGGCCATGGCTCCAGCCCGGCGGGCCAGTGTTTTGAGAAATTCGATCATGTTTTCATCCTTTCAAACCCGACTGTTCTTCCGGTCCCGGGGCCGCCGCACGCCGCCCCGCTCTCTTTTCCGCCCCCAACGCCCCGCTCTCTCTGAAAGATGGAGGGTCAGCGGAGCGGTTCGACCGTGAGGACGGCCTCGCGTTCGATGAGGGTCTCGCCCTTTTCCCAGCGGAACTGCCACAGACCGCCGTCGAGGGAACAGGGAAAAAGCGCGTCTTTTTTCCGCAGGGCGGCGATCACCCGCGGCGCCCGCAGGGAAACGCGGCATGTTTTCCCTTCGAGAACGATCCTGTCGGGCGCGTCCCAGTTGCGGAAACGGTCGTCCGGGCGCAGAACGAAAGGTTCTTTGCGTTCTTTGCACACGACGGTGTCGAAGGGCTGTCGGAAATACCAAGACAGGGCGAAACAGCGGTTGACGGTGCAGACGGCGTCCGGCTTTTTGCGGAAAGTGTATTTCATGAGAACGGCGGGCGACCTGCGGTCGAATTCATAGCGGCAGAGCGCCTCCACGCCGTCGAGCCGGGTGATGAGCGGCGAAATGTTGCGCCAGAAACAGCCGCGGCGTTCGATGACAAGAGCGTTTTCGTCGTTCCGGAGGATCTTCGTTTCGGCCCAGCGCTCCTCCGCGAGGCGGTAGGTTTTGCCGTCCGCTCCCGTCGCCGCGGCGTCGAAGAGGATGCATCCCGGCGCGGTCCCGTCGCGGAAGGTGAATTCTCCCGGAAAGAGACTGCCTTCGAGGAAGGTGCAGGTCCAGAAGTCCGTCGTCACGGTGAAATTGCCGGAGATCTTGTCGAAGCGGCCCATCTCCCCGCCGCGCAGCAGGGCGGCGAAACAGCACAGAAGCAGCAGAAATCTTTTCATCTATTTGCCCTCCGGGATATAGCGCCAGCTGCGGAAATTGCAGACCGAACCGCCGTTGAGTTTGAAGAAAATTTTGTTCCTGCCGCCCAGTGTCCGCAGGGCCGGGATGCGGAATTTGCGGTAATCGCCGAAACTGTCGGTGAGCACGTTCTTGCGGTCGAGGATCAATCTGCCCGCAAGTTCGCCCGAATCCGGATGGCCGGTCAGGATCTCGATGCTGCCGCCGCCGCTGTAACTCGGCGCGGCGATCTCGACTTCGAAACAGCCTTTCGACGGTTTGCCGAAATCCCCCGTTCCGGCAAAGAATACGCCGAAGAAGACGTTGTCCAGCACCATGAGGTCGCGGTTGACCCGCGCTCCCAGCACGAGGGGGGACGCCGCGGCGTTCTGCCGACGGGTCGCGTCGAAGGGGGGCGTGTCCCCGAACTCGACCTTGTCCACGCCGAAGGGATCCTTTTCGGTGAAGGTCCTGCGGATGACGGCAAAGGAGGAGTCGATCCGTTTCACCAGTTCCGCATCGGGCGTTTTGCCGTACAGCCGCAATTCGCAGCCGTAAGGACCGATGGAGAAGGCGGTTTCGCTTTCCGTTCCTTCGCCGGAGCGCCAGACTTTGCGCAGATCGCGCGGCGGAGAGGCGAGTCTGCCCGACCGGGGCCCGCCGGTGGTGTTGACCAGAAGAACGATCGTGTTTCCGTCAAGCTCCCACGCGCCGGAGACGACGGGCAGTGTCCCCACGTCCTTCGTGCCGTGGTTTCCCCAGCGGGTATAGATCTTTTTTCCCAGCCCGGCGAGGACGGGTGGGCGCTTCATGAGCCCGCGGTCGAAAAAGTCGATCGCGCCGGTCCGCAGGTGGCAGAGACGCTTGAGATAGCGCCGGAAGACGCCCCGGGCGGGCGAAGTGATCTCCACGATGCCGAAGTGACCGATCTGTTCCCCCTGGACCAGCTGGACGGCGGCCTTCACGAACGCGGCGGCCGGATCGGCCCCCACGGGATCGCGGCTGGTGTACTGGGTGCGTCCCGAATAGACCATGGCGTGCAGCGGCACCTGATGGTCGTGCATCCAGCGCCACGGACAGAGGGCGTCGACCAGCCCCACGCAGTGTTCGGAGTTGTCCTCGGTGGACATGACCGCGTCGATGCCGTTTTTTCTCCAGTACTCGCGGATGGGCAGAAAGGCTTTGCGGTGGCCGTTGACGTTCCAGCTCTCGGGATCGTTGATGCCGTGCCCGTGGCCGGGGACCTGACAGAGAATGGGCCGGGCGGCGCCCAGCTGGTCGATGAAACACCCCGAGATCCCCTGGGCAACCAGCCGCGTCACCATGCCGAACATGGCCTGCCGGTAAATGTCCGACGCCGGACACAGCACGGCGCAGGGCACGCCGTAGGGCTCCAGCTGGACCTTGCCGTCGGCCGTCTTCACGGCCGCGGCCGTGCCCAGAGTCCTGTAGAGGGTGCTTTCTCCGCGGCGGTCGCGGGTGGACCACAGGCGGCCGTTGGTGTAGCTCAGCACGCGGATGCCGTATTTTTTCATGAGTTTCGCGTAGGCGATGTATTCGGCATTGGCCCGGGGAATGGGGCAGAGATGATGTCCCGGTCCCCGTTCCCACCAGTACCAGTGCTGGATGGTGTAGCCCAGTCCGAGGTATTCCCGGAGCGTGATCGCCTGCTCAGGATCGGGGATGTGAAAGACCAGCAGCGCCAGCGTGTTTCTGCGGAACCACTCCGGCGTGTCGGTGTCGGGCAGCGTTTTGCGCCACCAGAGCGCGCCGGTGCGCGCAAGTTCGCTCCGGTAAATGAGGCCCGCGTCGTACCAGTCGCCGCTGAAAAGTTCGACGACGGCGCTGCACTTCGAAGAGAAGGAGTTCTTTTTGTTCCGTGCCGCAAAGGAGACCGGATAGTCGATCTTCACCTCGGTCCCGTCGGAGTCGGCGCGGAAGGAATAATACTTCACCCGCCCCAACGGATCCGCGGGCGAAAAGTAAACCCCGCCGCGGCCGTCGTAGACGGCGCCGAACTGCATAGAGGTGAGCATGCGCGGATAAATCCCGTCATAGGCGATCCTGCGGGATGCCGCGTCGGGGTAGAGCAGGCCGCCCGCCTCGGGCACGACCAGCGCGGCCCCCTTGTCCAGCGGCGCGATGTTGAGCGCGGGCAGCGTGACCTTTTCGAGCACCGTCGCGTAGGTTTCGGAGGTTGCATCGAGCGAAAACTCCAGCCGCGTTCCGTCGAAACGCCAGCGCGACCGGCCGCTGACGGCGGGAAAAGCGCGGCGCTTGTGGGAAACGGCGAACTCGAGCACGCCGTTTTTTTCGACGGGAGGCGAGAGAAAAACGTTTTCGAGGTCGTTCATGCCCAGAACCGCTTTTTCATTGCCGCGGATAAAGTGGAGCCTGAAGAAAACATTGTTCCAGTTGAACAGTTCCCGGCCGTTTTTCCTGTCGTATAAAGAAAGAATCCTGACCGCGCCGGGGCTGGTCAGGATGGTCAGGACTTTTTCGCTTCCCGCGGAAAAAAGAAATTTTCCGGGGGAGTCGGCCACCCGGTCGAAGTCCGAAAAGCCGCTTTTCGCCAGATTCATCAGGGCCGAACGCCGCGCGGGATCGGGATCGGCGGCGATCTTTTCGAGCCGCGCTTCCGTCACCCGGGCGGACTTCTGAAAGGCGGGCGTCACGACGCCTCCGAAGGTCAGCACCCGGTCGCGGATCTCCTTTTCGGTCAGAACGCGGTTGAAACAGCCGCCGCCGTAGATCTTTCCGCCGAAATTCCACGCGCTTCCGAAACGGGAGGCGGCGCCGAACTCCCACGCGCCCGGGGGAGGAACGAGCTTCACATTGGGCAGTTTCTGCACGGGCAGCGCCTTGCCGTCGACGAACAGCTGGATCTCGGTCCATATCTCGCCCTGATCCACGGCTTCGTGGTAGCGGCACGACATGGCCGCGTGATGGACTTTGGCCGTCTTTTCGGTGAAGACCGCGGGCGTCAGGAAGCCTTTCTGATACTTCTTGCCGTCGAAGTAGAGAAAATAGAAGCTGCGCTGATACCGGGCCAGCACGAAGGAGCCGGGCGCATAGAAGAAGGCGTCGTAAGAGAGATCCACGGCGCTGTTTCCTTCCGGCTTCCCGGTCTCGAAAACGAGGTCGAGGGTGAAGCCCCTGCGCAGATCGGGTCCGGCGACGCCGCTCACGGCGACCGCATTGGTCTTGCCGTCCATCAGCAGAGCGCCGTCGGCGAAGGCGGTCTTGCCCGAAACGGCGGCCGAAGCCGATCCGCGGGCGAACTCGCCCGATTTGAGATCGGCGGCGCTGAAGACGAAGTTCTCCGCCGAAACATACTCTTTTACCGCGCTCCACTTGGGATTTTGGGCAAGATACTTCAATATTTCGCCTGTGAGCCGGACGTGGCCCGCCGCGTTGAGATGGACTTCATCGCCCGGCTTGAAAAATTTTCTCCGGCCGGGGACCGCCGCAAGCGGCGCGTAGACGTCGAGAAACTCCAGACCGAACTCATCGGCCAGAGCCTTCCAGATTTTGCAGAACTCCCGCATGTTTTCGGTCTTTCCGAAACGGAAGACGTTTTTGGCCCCGGCCGCCGTGCGGGCGTCGGCTTTTGCCTTGAGAAATCCGTCGTCCAGCGCCAGAGGCGACACGAGGATCGTCCGCGCCCTGGGGTAGAGCGTCCTGATCCGCCGCAGCACCGAGCGCCCGAGAGTGAGCTGGAGCGCGGGAGGCACGAGGGAGGAAGCGTAGCCGTCTTTGCTCGACGTCATGGTGTCGTTGTGCCCCAGCATGACGAAAACGAGATCGGGCCTGCACGCGGGAGCGTCTTTGTACGCGTCGGGACGCGGAGCGTACCTGCCGGCAAAGCGGGCGTCGACGCGCCTGAGATGGTCTCCGGCGACGGCGAAATTCCGGTAGGAAGCCCTGATTTTCGCGGCGTTGAGATAAAAATTCACCTGCGCCGGGGTGTTGCGGCCCCGGTCGAAATCCAGCTCGCTGTCGCCGAACCAGACCGCGGAAACGCTTTTTCTGCCGATCTTCGCGGCGTCGGCAAGGGCCTGATCGAACTCCTTTTCGGGGACGACGGAGGTCTGGAACGTGGTCTGCGTCCCGTTGCGGGCAACGGTTATTTCGGCGGATCCGTCGGCCGCAAGACCGATCAGGGCGGCCGGGATCGTGACTTTGCCGTCGGCATCGGCAGTGATCCCGCTCTTTTTCGCTCCGCAGAAGACCGTGAAGGCTTTTCCGGGGGCGTTGGTGCGGACGGCGATGTCCGCGGCTCTGCCGCGCATGACGGGAATTTCGGGATCGTCGATCTTCACGGCGTCGTCGGCAAGTTTCGTCAGTTTCACGTTGTCGAAGACCAGCCGGGAACCGGCGGGGATCTCGAGGGTGAGGGCGATCCTGTCGGTAATGGTCTGCGACAGGTCGATCTTCTGCCGGACGCGTTTCGTTCCGTCAGAGAGGGCGATCCTGCCGTGTTCGACGATCCGGGGTTTCAGCGGGGGCGCGGGAAACACCATGGTCCCCACGGTGACGGAGCCTTTTCCGGAAGCGTCGAAAGCGAGTTCGAAGATCGCGCCGTTCAGATGACGGTGGGGCAGGACCATTTTGGTGCATCTGCCGAAATTCTGACCGTTCCGGGCCGTCGCTTCGAGGCGCATTTCGCCGTTTTCGCGGGTCAGTTTGCCGTTCCAGTATTTCGGGGTGTTCCATCCCTCGGCGCTCTTTTCGAAGGAATTCTCGAAGCAGAGCGTTTCCGAGCCGGAAACGGCGGCGGAAAAAACGGCGCAGAGCACCCACGGCATCAGTCTTTTCATCATCTTTCCTCCGTTCGGCAAGGTCTACGGCTTGGTAATGGCGCCGTTGCCGTCTATGGAGAAATCGATCATCATGGGACAGCCCTTCAGATCACCGGCCGACATGCTGTTCACGTGCCCGTCCCAGAAGGCCACGTTGGCCTTGTCGGAGTGGATGCGCCAGATACCGATATTGGTGTAAGCCAGAGAACTGACGCTGTACCAGAAGTAATAGGCTTCGGTCTGTTTTCCGGCCGCGGCGATTCCGGAGTCCGCGATCAGGGCGAAGCCGGAGGGAGACTTCACATCGGTGGGCCGGATCGCCCAGTACCCGGTGCCTGAAACCCGGTTGATCCTGCCGATGCGGTCCAGCCGGGACGCGGCGAACTCGTTGCCGTTGAGAATGCCCCACAGTCCGTAACTGTTGCGGTTGCCGTTGCCGAAGGGTCCGTTCTGGGGATTCGAGAGGGCGGGCAGCGCCGGACAGCGCGCCGCTTTGTATCCCACGTAACTCTTGGTCTTGGGAGCCTCACCGGTCAGGATGGCCACCCAGGTCGGTGTGCTGGCGTTGTGGAGGACCCAGCCGCCGTTGTCGCTCACATACTGCAGCATTCCGGTCATGGTCTGTTTGAGATTCGAAGTGCAGTTGGCCTGTTTGGCTCTGTCCCGCGCCTGCTGCAGCGCGGGCATGAGCATCGCGGCCAGTATGGCGATGATGGCGATGACGACCAGGAGCTCGATCAGCGTGAAACGCCGCATGAAAACGCTCCGGACTTTTTCAGTTTCTCTACTCATGATATGCCTCCCTGTGATCCGATGGTCTTTCTGACTGCCTTGGGAGATATTATAGCACATTATTCGACAAAAGCATACGGCAATCGGCCAAAAAAATGTCATTATCCGCCAAAAAAAAGGCGCCGTGACGGACACGGCGCCGAAAGGATCCGCCTCCGGAGCGCAAGATCATCTGATGCGGTCGTACGTCGCCAGCAGTTTGAGGGCCGAGGCGGTGGCGAAACCGCAGTTGATCCAGTCCTGCTCCACGGGACGGGAGAGGTCGCACCACGTGGGGATGCGGCCGTCGGGCCCCTGTATCCGGGTGACGGCGTCGCCCAGAGCACGGGCCTTGGCAAGATCCATCGGGTTCTTTTCCAGATCGTAGAGGAAGAGATAATACCGGATCATCTTCGCCAGAGACGCGTCCACCGGAACGAAACAGCGGTACTGCTCCAGCACCGCGGGCGTCGTCCAGTTGTACCAGCCCCACTTCTTCGTCCGCGTGGCCTCGAGAGGCCGGAAGCCGGGGATGTGGAATTTGTACATCCACCCCGGCTGCTCCCAGACGACGAACTGATCCTCGGAAAACCGCTGGAGTTCCCGGGCGTATCCCCGCAGTTCCGGGTCGTCGGGAGTGCGTTTGGCAAGGTAGAAGACGATGTCCGTGCCGTTGTGCTTGGTCAGGTTCTGATAGGGCTTCTGCATCAATTCCACATCCTCGAACTGTCCCTCCCAGTTGAAGGATCTGAGCATGTTTTTGATGTACGGGATGCCCTTTTCGGCCGCCTTGCGGTACTTGGCGTCGCCCGTGGTCTGCGCGAGTTTTTCGAGGAAGATCATGACCGACGTGGGAACGGCGTAGTTTTTGCCCGCGGGACTTCCGTCCTTTATCGACAGCGCAAGATGCCACGTGCCGTTGGGCTGCTGGAGGCGCAGATACTGCTCCCCGATCCTGACGGCGTAATCGAGGTACTGCCGGTCCCCCGTCGCCTTGAAAAGATTGAGCATAGCCGAACCCACGCCCGCGGGATAGAGCATCATGATGGTGTTCACGCCCGCGCCGGCTTTGCCGGGATCATTTTCATAGGTGAGCGGCAGGTATTCCAGTTTCTTCCCCGCGGGGACGGCGTTCTTCATCAGGTGCGCGGCGGAGCCCCGGGCGACGGCAAGGGCGGTCTCCTTCTGCTCGGGGATCATTTCGGCGTGATTGACCATGCCGTTGATGATGGCCGCGTGCATCTTGCTGGGATAGCAGAAGAGAGAATAGGTGTAGTCCGGCCTGCCCTGAGCCATGTCCTGCACATATTTGAACTTGAAAAAATACGCGTAGGCCTTGCGGGCGCACTCGGCGTAAGAACAGGTCTTGGGCGGATAACACCCGGTGAAGGGCGCGTTGCGGTAGAAGCTCCGGGTCCCGGAGACGGCGATCTTTCTGCCGGAGGGATCCAGCGCGTCGACGGTCAGGAACACCGGTCCCGGGGGCAGCTGCGCCCAGACGGGCGAAAGGGCGGCATGGGGGCTTGACGCCGAAAAACACCGGCGCTCGCCGAAACGGTCCACGGCCGTGAAAAAATAACTGGCGGCCCCGGGGACCTCCTTGAAGTCGAACACCGGCGCATAGATGAAGGACAGGGCGTAGGTGTTCCAGAACGCCTGCCCGTTGACGCCTCCCGGACGAACCGGGATCAGACTGTCGGCAATGGCCGACCGGATCATATCCGCTTTGCTCATGACCGTATCTCCGGACAAATTGAAGACTCCCGCCGCGAAAACCGCCGGAAACAGGGCGGCGCGGGAGATCCGATTTATTTTCATTTTTCTGTTCCTCCTGTACGCGCTTGCCGTCTCCGGGGCGCGTTCACTTGACCACGCGGGTCGTCACGTTGGTCATCTTGAGTTTCGTGTTGAGGCAGTTGATGACGTCGGGCAGGAATCCTCTGGCCCAGACGGTGGGCTTCTGAACGGCCTCGCGGTTGTGGCGGCAATGATTGTCGTGCAGCGTGATGTCGATGTTTTCGAGGGTGATGTCCGAAACGTTGTCACCGCCGAAGAAGGAGGCGTCGACGGTATCGATCTTCATGTTCCTGAAGGTGATGTTGCGGATGTATCCGGTGTACAGGTCCCGCCGTTCGGGCAGAACGGAACCGCTCCACAGAAAGAAGGGGCGGCCCACCTGCTCCATGGTGATGTTCTCGAAGAGCATGTTTTCGATGCGGGTGCCGGAGAACTTCAGGTGTTCGGGGACCACCGAATCGAAATTCAGCCCGTTGCGGGAGTTGACGATCGTGATATTCCTGAAGACGCAGTCGCGGATGGGGGCGTTGCCCTCGTATCCCACGCGCACGGCGCAGGTGGAACTGCTGAGACGGCAGTTCTCGACGGTGATGCGTTCGCAGGGCTTCATTTTGCCCAGCAGATCGGAATCGCTCTTGAGGGCGATGGTGTCGTCTCCGGCGTCCAGATCGCAGTTGCGGATGAGCACGTCCGCGGAGCAGTCGATGTCCAGCACGTCGGTGTTGGGGCCGAAGCGGTGGTTGCGCACGGTCAGCGTGTCGATCAAGACCTTGTCGCAGCCGAGGGTCCACACGGTGTACGAGGGCGAATCCACGATGATGAAGTTTTTGAGCACCACGTTGCGGCACCCGAAGAACACCATCGGCACCGGACGCTCCGGGTTGCGCAGATAGACCTTGTAGCCGTCGGTGAGCAGATCGTGCATGTCGCCCGATCTCTCGCCGTCGTAGTTCCAGAAATGGTGCCCCGAACCGTTGATGATGCCGGGGCCCTCGACGGTCACGTCTTCGATGTTGTGCCCGAGGATCATGGCCCTGTTCAGACCGTAGGGACGGCCCTGCAGATGCTTCCACGACAGGTAGTCGTCGAGTTTTGCGCTGCCGACGAGTTCGGCTCCGGCGGCCAGACGCAGGGTCATGCGGCTCTTGAGTTTGATCCCGCCGCAGCGGTAATGGCCGGGAGGAATGACCAGTGTTCCCCGTTCGGGCAGAGAATCGATGGCTTTCTGGATGACGGCGGTGTCATTGGTCACGCCGTCGCCCCTGGCGCCGGTGAGGTGGACGATGTTTTCCGCGTCGAGCATGGGGGCGGTGAGCAGCGCCGCCCAGGCGAGGGTTTTGTTGGTGGTCATGATGACTTATCCTTTCCTGTTGGCTTCGACCCACTCCATGTAGCGGTTGAAAAGATTTCCCGCCTGGGGCCAGAAGGAGTTGGGGCTCATGAAGTGCGAAAATTCGAAGGTGATGGCCCGTTCGATCCCGGCGTCCTGCGCGGCCTTGAGTTTGAGGCGCATCTTGTCCCACTTGATCGGCGGGAAGCGGAAGGGCATGTCGCGGTCGAAACTCTCGCAGTTGGTCCACAGTTCGATGCCGTGCCTGTCGGCCAGGCGCTTGTTGACCTTGAGGGCCGCGGGCAGTTCGTCGAAGGTGACGTGGCCGTCCTGAAAGGCGATGATGTCCACGTGGCCGGAGATGATGCCCATGATCTTGTCCCAGTCCGACTCGTGCTTGGCGAAGTCCAGATCATGGGCGTTGGGGTCGTTGGGCAGCCAGCATTTGCGGCCGTGCATCCCCGGACTGATCAGCGTGGGCAGATTGCCCGAAATGCTCTTGCAGTAGCCGCTGTAGCGCACGAATTCCTCGATGATCTGCAGATTGTCGGCGTCGCCGACCTCCTTCGACAGATACCAGCCCTTGAAGGCCTTGCGGTGGCCGTAGCGCTCCCAGACTTCGTCCAGCAGGCGGCGTTCGGTGTCCCAGGTCTTGCTGAGGTCCACGTCCTTGTAGTCGCCGTTGCGGCGCATGGCGTAGGTGCCGAAGAAATACTTCATGTCGTACTTCTCGGCCAGCGTGAGGAACATATCCACCAGATCGACGGAGGGTTCGTAACAGCCCAGCTCGTTCATGAGGATCGGCGAAGGATAGGTGATGAACTGGCGCAGTCCGGAGCGGATCATCACCACGGTGTCGATGCCCATCTGCTTCATGGAGGCAAAATCCCGGTCCCACTCCCTGAAGCCCCAGTTCTGGTGGGGGATGTCGGAACTTATCTCGTCGAGAAAAGTCGCTTTGATCTGGATCATTTTTTCTTCCTTCCGTAATTTATTTCGTGCCCGTGAAGGCGTAAACCGTCCCGTCGGCGGCGGCGATGACCACCGTGTTGCCGGAGACCGCGGGCGAGGAGTAGACCGACGCGCCGAGATCGAGAGAATAAAGCACCTTGCCGTCGGAAGCCGAAAGCACATAGAGAAACCCGTCGCCGCCTCCGAAGATCACCTTGCCGTCGGCCCAGGCGCATGAGGAGTGGACGGCGGGCAGTTCGTTCCACGAGTAGGGGATGGAGCTGATCATCTCCTTGCCGGGCTTGAAGGTCCACAGCGGAGCAAGCGTTTTGGCGTCGCAGGCGAAGAGTCCCAGCGCCGTGCCGAAGAAGACTTTGCCGTCGGCGACGAGGGGCATCGAGAAGCTCTCCATGGGCGGGCGCTTGCGTTTGAGATCGTATTTGACCTCGCACTTGCCCGTGGCCGGATCGAGGATGCGCAGACTGGTGCGGGTCTTCTGGTAGAGTTTGCCGTCCGCGAAGGCCGGACCGGAATCGAGGAAGGTGTAGGCCCCGTTGTCCCGCCCGGTGCGCCACAGGCGTCTGCCCGAGGCCAGATCGTGGGCGTAGACGCCCTGACGCCAGTTTTCGCTCGAGAAGATCTTGCCGTCGGCGATGACGGCACCGGCATGGCAGGGCGAACCGTGGTTGAGCTTGTCGTCTTCGCGGAGGATCCTGCCCGTGGCCGGATCCAGTTCGGTCAGATGGTCCCCGCCGACCCAGAGCCGCCCTTCGTGCAGCGTCGCGGGACCGTAAAGTCCGTCGCTCTTCCTGTTGAAGTAGGGAATGACCGTGCGCCACAGCAGTTTTCCGTCGGCGGCATCCAGCGCGAAAGCCGTTCCGTCCACGGCGGCTCCGTAGACGCGTTTGCCGTCGCAGGCCAGCGTGTGCTTCACAGAGGGACCGATGACGGTCTTCCAGCAGAGTTTGCCGTCGCGCACGTCAAAGGCGCAGACCGCGCCGTCTTTGGCCATGGCGTCGTCGAGCGAGGCGATGTAGACCCGGCCGCCGCAGAGAACGGGCGACGAGGCGTAGATGCGGCCGGGAGCCCGGACCTTCCAGCGCAGTCTGAGGGGTGTTTTCAGGGGACTTGACGAGATGCCGTCGCGGGCAGCCGTGCGGCGGAACTGGGCCCAGTCGCCCGCGGGCGCCACGGGTTCGGCCTGTTTGTCGACGGCGGGTTTCGAGGTCCAGTCGACGTTGTTGCAGACGGTGAAGACGATCCTGCCGTTCTCGCACACGCCGCAGAGGAAGCCTTTGGGAGAGTGGTCCACGGGGCCCTGCTGGGGCGGTGCGCACTCGGTGGTGATGATGCCGTTGACGATCCGGGTCTGCGTGGCGTGGGTGTGTCCGGAGACTGTTGCGATCACGTTGTTTTTGGGGTCCAGAACCATTTTGGTGACGGCGTCGTCGAACCGGGTGAAGGGATGGTGGCGGAAGACGATCTTGGGACCGGGATTCATGGCGAAATCCTGTTTGAGCCATTCAAGCTGCCGCGGTTCGACGTGGGGGGACGGCCGCACGTCCACGCCGACGAAATAGGCGACGATCACGTAATGGATCCCGCCCTGGTCGAAGGCGTAATACAGAGGACCGAAAAGCGTCTCGAAGGGCTCCTCGCCGCCCTTTTTGCTGCGGTGAAAGTCGTGGTTGCCGATGACGTAATGGACGGGCAGTCCGGCCTTGACCATCGTATCCAGATGGCCCTTCATGCTGCCGATGTCGCCGCAGTGGACGAGAAAATCGCCCTGCATCTTCTTGGCCTCCGCCGCGACTTTGCCGATGAAGGGATCGGCGCCTCCGCACTCGGAGTCGTTGACCGAGAAGAAGACCGTCCGGTCTTTGGAAGGAGTCTTTTTCACGGCGAAGTCCGTCTTGTCCGCCAGCGGTGCGTAATGTCTGCCGACGAAGGCGTAACCGTCTGGCTTGGTGACGAAAATGAAACGGCCGAGGGCCCGGGGAATGACGTAACTGCCGTCGGCTCCGGTCTTGACGATCCGGCCGCCGTCGGAAACCTGCACGCCGGGAATGCCCTTTTCTCCCTCATCCCATTTGCCGTTGCCGTTGGCGTCCTCGAAGACCTTCCCGGAGACCTTGACGGGGGTGAAGGTTTTTCTGATCTCGGCCTGGATCCGTTCTGCCTCCTTTTTCTCCTGAGTCGAGGTCACGTCTTCGAGCACTACGCGGCGGAACTCGACCATGCCGTCGGCGTCGGAGAGCTCACAGTTGAGATAAGCCTCCTTCGTGTCGGGCGCGGTGAACTTGATGACGACCTTCTGCCAGTCGAAGGTGCCCAGCGCGTGCTTCCATAGACCGTGCTGACTGCCGCGGTAGATGATCCTGCCTTTGGCGCTCAGGGAGACGCCGCCGCCGAAGAGGCTTTTGGAGGGGCGCCGAGTGATGTCCTTTCCGCGCATTTCGAAGGTCATGACGTACTTACGGAAGGGCTCGATGGGAACGCCGTAGTTGGCGTAGCTGTGGGTCTTGTTCGGCGAAGAAAAGACCTTGACGCTCTTTTCGGTCCCTTCGGTGACCACCTCGTACTTGCCGTAGCTGACGCGGGGCTTGCCGAGGTCGATCTCCAGCGCCGGAAGCGCCGCGGCCAGAGCCAGCAGTAAAGCAATAGCTGATTTTTTCATTTCGTTCCTTTCCCGGTTTTATATTCGATGGTGAATTTTTTTCTCTTCTCCGGAGGGCGGCGCGAGGGGTCCGCCTCCCGGCGGGACTGCGGCCCACGCCCCCGCGCGGGAGGCGCGCGGGTCACTGTCCGCTGTCGGGCCGCCGCCGGAAATTTTTATTGTGCGGTCTTGTACCTGACGGAGAACTTTTTCACGGCCCCCGGGGGAAGCGTGAACGCGTCGGTCTCAGGTTCCACGGTGTAGACGTCTCCGCTGGTGCTCCAGCAGAAGAACGAGGTGAAAGTCTTGTCCGGCAGGAACGTCATGAGTTCGCTCATGCCGCCGTCGGAGGCGCTGACCGTGACGGGCTTGCCGTCCAGCGGGCGGTTTTTGGAGAAAGCGACGACGGGCTCACCGTTGACGCGGATGACTTCGGTGAGAGCTTTGCCGCCCGCCACTTTGCCGCCGATCTTGGGAATGTTGCGCACCCGGACCTTGAGCTTCATGGGCGTTTTGCGGGGATTGGCGTTCTCGACCTCGAATTCGGCGGCGAGGGTCCTGCCGCCGTCCTCGAGGCGGTAGCGCTTGCGCACGATCAGTCCCTCAAGGGGATCGGCGTCGGGACGGGCGTCGTCCGGCGGCGGGACCTGATACTCGAAGCACCCGGGCGCGGTGATGCGGTAAGAGAGGGTCTTCGCGCCGAAACGCGCTTCGGGAATGAAGTCGCCCAGATACCCGCGGTCCTTGCGGCGCAGCGGATCGGCTCCGTCGGGACCGACCCAGCCGACGACGTTGGCGTTGGCGTCGGGATCGACGTAGACGGCGTGCTTATCCAGACCGACCTTGGGCAGAACGGTCTTTTCGGGCATCAGCATGCCGTAGTCGCCCACAGGTTTCTCGCCTTTGAAGTTGGCCAGTTCCGCTTCAAGCGAGGGCATGACGGGCAGTTTGTACGGCGTTTTGGCGAATTCCACGAGCACGACGCCTCCCGCGGGGACCTTCACGGTCTTCTCCGCGTTGAGGGCCCGGCCGCTGTTGAGTTCCCGGCCGTACATGCCGGCGGGAGGGGCCAGACGCACGATCATGGCGCTGCGGGGATGATAGTTGAAAAGCGTCAGCAGCAATTTTCCGTCGTATTCGTGGATGGTGCTGCGGGTGGTGGGGCGGAAGTCGGGCGACTCCACCGTGATCTCCCGGCCGTTGTCGGTGAACTTGTGACGGGCGGAGTTGAGGACCTTCCACGAAATGCCTTCCCTGAGCCGCTTGCCGCTCATGTAGAAATCCTCGGCCCCGGCGATGAGACCGGCTGCCTCGGCGATGGTGACGAAGAAGCGGCCGTCGAAGTAGTCGCTGGGATAGAATCCCTGCCCGATGCCTCCGTTGGCGGCGCAGGCGAGGATCACCGTCTTGACCCCGTTGGGCGTGTAGCGCACGAAATAGCGCTCTTCCTCTTCCGTGGGATCGATGAGCGGAAAATGGGGCGCGCCGGTGAGGGTCCTGACGTTGAGCTCCATGGAGTCGAAGTATGCCGCCCCCTCGAAATAGGGCATGTTCGTGTAGAGCTGTACGCCGTCCTTGTCGAACATGCGGGGATCGACGCCGCACCACTCGGCCAGGGGCTCCGCGCCGACGTGCAGCGGATCGGTGCACATGGCGGCGAGACTGCCGGGGAAGTGTTTGGCGATCATTTTGTTGAACTTGCGCGCCACCTCGGCGTGCTGCTTGAGGCGGAACCGGAACCACTCCTTGCGGTGCTTCGAGAGGATCTCCTCCCTGGTTTTCACCGGCTGCGAAAACCTGGCGCGGCAGACCTCGCAGAAGCAGTAGCTCATGGCTCCCGGTTCGAAGTCGAATTCGATGAAGTGGGGCTTGAGTCCGGCGCAGTAGCCGCGGATGCCCTCGGGCGCGAAGCGGTCCCAGATGACGCCGTCGGGATCGTCGATGATCGCCTGCGGACAGAGAACGTCCTTCGGGGCGCGGGACTGCCGGGGCTCCTGCAGACGGTACTTGTGGGGCAGACCGTTCTTCCTGAGCCACGCTTCGAAATTGAAACGGGGCATGGAGCCGAAGACGCTCATGGCCGTGCCGATGGTGAACTCCTTCTCGTGCTGCCGGCGCTGTTCCTCGGGCAGATGCGGCCAGGCGATGTGCCAGCCCTTCGTCCACGGACGGGTGTCCAGTTTGAGCCAGTAGTCGAGGTAAGCCCGGCTCATTTCGGGCATGCCGCCGTAGAAATTCATGGGATAATCGATGTAGAGATGGAACTTTTTCATCGGGCGGGCGGGATAGACCACGCTCCCGGCGTCCCGCAGTTCGATCTTTTTGTATCCGCCGGTGAATTTGCCGTCGCGTAGACGCCAGTAGGCGCTGCCCGAAGCCTTTGCGCTTTTGAGATAGACCCGGTAGTCGTTGCGCCACGCGCCGAAGCGCCTGACGGCGGCCTTGCCGACGGTGAGGGTATACCGGGTGTACTTTTTGCCGTCCCGGGTGATGGCGGACTTTACGGGCGTGTCGTGTTCATAGGTCCACACCTTGGCCTTTTCGTCCACGGGCCACAGGGGGCTGGCCCCGATGCACTCGACGCCCTCGGGCAGTTCGATGTCCAGCTGCGGTTCTTTCGGCGCCCGGGCGCCTTTGAGTTTGAAATTGAGCGTGGCGGGCATATTGCGGGCGATGTAGTAAACGCCTTTCTGATAGTCCGCGGGAAAGACTTCCGCGTCCAGCTGCGGCGCGGCTTTCTTGACGGCGGCGGATGCGGGAACGACGGAGAGTCCCGCAAAATCCCCCGTGCCCGTGGCGTCGGCGACTTCGAGCGAGACGAAAGCCTTGCCGCTCTTGCCGCCCTTGAAGGTGACTTCGAGTTTGGTCCAGCCGAAAGTGCCCAGCGCGTGTTTCCACAGGCCCAGATGACTGCCGCGGTAGATGGTCTTCCCCTCGCCGGTCAGGGAGATGCCGACGCCTTTGAGGCTCTTGGAGGGAAGCTCCTTGAGGTCCCTGCCGCGCACGTAGACGCTCAGGCGGTAGCTTTTTCCCGGTTCGACGGAGATGCCGTAGTTGCGGTAGGCGTGGGTCTTGCCCGCGGGCACGGTCACGCGGGTGACGGTGCGGCCGTCCTCGGTGAAATCCTCGACCTGACCGTACTGCATCCGGTAGGCGAGAGTTCCGGGGCCTCCCGGAGAGGCGGAGGCCGCGGGGGGCTTGGGAGCGGGCACGCCTTCATCGAGGGTGAGGCCCGAAAACTCGGCGGAGCCGTCGGCGTCGGACACCTGAAGATAGAGATAGAGCATATCGCTCTTGCCGCTCCTGAACGGGAGTTCCAGTTTTGCGTCTTCGAAAGTGCCCAGCGCGTGGACCCAGCGGCCCAGATGACTGCCGCGGTAGATGATCCTGCCGTCGGCCACGAGATTGATCCCGGCGCCCTTCATGCCTTTGCCGGAGCGCGGCTTGAGGTCTTTGCCGCTGATGCGGATGGTCAGGCGGTAGGGCGACTCGGGTTTGACCTTGAAGCCGTAATTGCGTTCGGACGTGCCGCGTTCGGGCGAACTTGTCACGCGCACGGCGTTTTTGCCGCCGATCCGGATCGTTTCGACCTTGCCCGAATCATGTCGTATATCGCCCATGTCGATCTCGCCGGAGTACGCGGCGGAAGCGAGGGCCGTCAGTATCAGAAAGAAGTTTTTCATTTATTCCCCCTCGAATTTCAGGAAGCGTGTCCATCACAAATAGGCGTTGGCCGGAAACGAAAAGTCGTAGTATCCGTGAATGGGATTGCGGTTGGCCGGAGCCACCAGTGTCGAATCGTTGACGTAGAGGCTGGCCCGGCCCCAGTTCCAGTCGATCTGGTGGGCTCTCACATGAAGATCGGTGAAGAGACAGTTCGACAGCCGGTTCGGATGGAACTTGTGCGCAAAACGGATCTCGTCGGCGGTGTAGTGGGCGTTTTCGATGAAGAGAAACCGCCCGCTGACCTTGCGCAGCCGCGCCTGCCGGATATAATTGAGGTGCTGGTTCCAGCTGTAGTTGGTGTAGCCGACGTAGGTGTTGTAAGTGCTGCCGTAAAACTCGGGCCAGCTGTTGGGAATGAGGGGACAGTCCAGCGTCTTGCTCTTGTCGCCGTCGCAGGTGTGGGCCGTCCGCTTCAGGTACTTGACGGCGAAGACGCCCCGCCAGCAGTTGTACCACTCGTATTCCGTGGAGACTCCGGCGGCCTCGGGATAGCGCATCCTGTGCGCCATGTAGAAACCGTCGTTGTTCTCGACATACTGCTGCATGCGGAACCCCAGGTCCTTCATCTGGTTGGTGCACGTGGTCGCCTTGGCCGCGTCGCGGGCCTTCTGCAGAGCCGGCATCAGCATCGAAGCCAGAATGGCGATGATGGCGATGACCACCAGGAGCTCGATGAGCGTGAAACGGCTTTTCGGAACATTGATCATATTTTCCCCCTTTGCTGTCGGAATGTTTCAACCGAACGGTAACATTGTACACTACAGGCACATATTCTGCGGAGACGAATCGTCGAAGACTCCGCTTACATGGAGACTGGCACGGCCTCTGTTATAGTCGATCACGTGGCTTTTGACATGAAGATCCGCGAAGAGGCAGTTCGCCGCTCCGCCCGAGTGAAATTTCTGCCCGAAGAGGATCTCGCTGGTGGTGTAATGAGCGTTTTCAAGAAAGACGAACCGGCCGCTGATCCGCCGCATCCGGGTCTGCCGGTAGTAGTCGAGGTGCTGGTTCCAGCAGTAGTTGGTGTAGGTGACATAAGTGTTGTAGGAGCCGTAATAGTCGGGCAGGTTCTCGGGGATCAGCGGGCAGTCGGTGATGGTGTTGAAGCACTCGTGGGCCTTCTTTTTCAGATACTTGACGCCGAAGGTGCCCCGCCAGCAGTTGTACCACGGGTATTCCGTCGAAACGCCCGCAGTCGCAAAGGGCATGCTGTGGCTCATATAGAAGCCGTCGTTGTCCTCGACATACTGCTGCATGAGAAATCCCAGCTGTTTCATCTGGTTGGTGCACGTATTTCCCTTGGCCGCATCGCGGGCCTTCTGCAGGGCCGGCATCAGCATCGCGGCCAATATGGCGATTATGGCAATGACCACAAGAAGTTCGATCAACGTGAAATAACTTCGCACGATCTTGATCATATCGTACCTCTTTTCCTCATAAATTTCCATTGCCGCAGTCCTTTCTGCCGTCGGACATCCGCCGTCCGGCTGAATCTCACATCCCGTCTTCACATAATCAATATCATGCGAAGCTGCCGTTTCCCCGTCGGTGTTCCGCTTCGGAAACCTGCAAAACCTCTTTTCCCGGCGGCTTCAGCGGACCGGGGAGGCGCAGCTCCCCAGCTCGACGATCTCCGCCGGAAAATCGTACACTTTCTGTTTCAGCACCTTGCCGCATCCCCGCTGGGCGAAAAGCAGTTCGACGGCCTTCTCCGCCATGGGCACGAGGGGCTGGACGATACTGCTGAAATGCGGATTGGTGTAACTGTTGATGTCGAATCCGATGATGGAACACTCTTCGGGGATCTTCACCCCCCGGAGCATCAGCCCCTGCCACGCGCCGTAGGCGAAAGTCACGCCGGGACAGACCAGCGCCGTGGGACGCCTTCTTTTTTTCCAGAGCGATGCCACGGCCTCCGCCGCGATGTCGTAGGCCGGATCCTCGCGGGAAGTCAGCCTGACGTATTCGTCGCTCAGCTTCAGACGTTTGACGGACTCAAGAAACTCCCGGGTGCGGCGGTCAAGGTTCTCGCGGGTGTTGCCGATGTAACCGATGCGGCGGTGTCCGAGTGCGTGGAGATGATCCACCGCGGCGGAAACGGCCCCGTCGGCCAGACGCACGTGAAAACGGTTCTTCGGCACGCCCCCCTGACGCTCGATATTCATGAAGACCATGGGGATATGATCGAATTCGCGCCCGAAGAACTCGCGGCGGCAGCCGGCCGAGAAGACGATGAGCCCGTCGCAGCCGGTGCGGTTGATCTCGGCCAGCAGTTTTTCGAGGGAAGGCTCCTGAAATCTCAGCAGCACGAGTTCGGCGGAGCCGCTGCGGCTCACCGCGCCCTCCAGCGCCGTCAGCATACGCATGGGGTAGAGGTCGTTGAAATTGTCGGAACTGCCGGAGACCACGCCGATGCGCATGCGCCGCTCGGGACAGCTGTAGGTGATGAAGGTGCCGCGCCCCTGACACTGCGAGATGAGTCCCTGATCCGAAAGGATCTTCAGTCCCTTGCGCAGAGTGCGGTTGTTTATGCCCAGGCGGGCGGAGAACTCCGCCTCCGAAGGCAGCCTGCTCCCCGAGGGCATTTCTCCGGAAACGATCCTGCGCCGCAATTCGTCCGCCACGCGGCGGTAGATCGGCAGCGCCTGATTCTCCGTACCCAGATCCAGTTCCAACGCGTCCATCATGTCATCCAAATCCTGCAGTATGATGCATACTATACATCAATGCACATGATTTTGCAAATTTTTTTTGCACATTTTCCGTAATTCTGTGAAAATACGTCATTTCGACGGCTCTGCCGGAAGGCGCGCAAAGGCAGGCAGGGAGTTTCGGAAGGACCGCCCTGCCGCGCCTATCTGCCCTTTTCGCAGAACGAGAGCAGGGATGAGCGCCGGTAGGTGAGCGCCTCGAAGAGGTGGTCCTCCGCAATATTCTGCTTTCCGGCCAGATCGGCGATGGTGCGGGCGACCTTGAGGATGCGGTCGAAGGCCCGGGGACTGAGCTGGAAGCGGGCGATGGCGCTGCGGAGCATGCTTTCTCCGGCGGGCGAGACGGCGCAGAACTGCCGGAGACCGCGGCTGTCCAGCTGGGCGTTGCAGTAGAACCCGCTCCCCGCGTACCGGCGCTCCTGGATCCTGCGGGCGATGGCGACGCGACGCCGGATGGAGGCGCTGGATTCGCCGTCCGGAGCCCGGAGCAGCTCCTCCTGCGAGAGCTGGCGGACATCGACCTGCAGATCGATGCGGTCGAGAAGAGGGCCGGAGATCCTTTTCTGGTAGCGCCGCTTCTCGTCGATCTTGCACGTGCATCCCAGCTCGGGGTCCCCCATGCCGCAGGGACAGGGATTCATGGCGGCGCAGAGAATGAACCGCGCCGGAAAGGTGCACGACCCCGTGGCCCGCGAAATGGTGATGAAACCGTTTTCGAGGGGCTGGCGCAGAACTTCCAGCACGGAGCGCTTGAATTCGGGCAGTTCGTCGAGAAAGAGCACGCCGTTGTGCGCCAGACTGATCTCGCCGGGGTGAGGATCGTGGCCGCCGCCGATGAGACCGGCGTCCGAAATGGTGTGATGGGGCGCGCGGAAGGGACGGGCATTGACGATGGGCTCGCCCGACGAAAGAAGTCCGAGCACGCTGTGGATGCGGCTGGTCTCGAGGGTCTCGGCCAATGTCATGGGCGGCAGAATGCCGGGCAGCCGCATGGCCAGCATGCTTTTTCCGGTCCCGGGACTGCCGATCATGAGCACGTTGTGTCCGCCCGCGGCGGCGATCTCGAGGGCGCGCCGGGCGAGGGGCTGGCCCTTGACTTCGTCGAAATCCGGTTCGCGCCCCCTGTGGTCGGCGATGTACTCCGAAAGGCTGGCGCGGAAGGGCGCGGGGGAGAGTTCGCCCGAAACGATCCTCACGGCATCGCGCAGGGACTTGACGGGATAGACCGGGAGCCGGTCGCCCGCGGCGAGGGCGGCTTCGCGGGCGTTGGGTCCGGGAACGAGGAGTCCGGCAAGACCCTTTTCTGAAGCGAGGCGGTCGGCCAGGGGAAGCGCGCCGCGGACGGGCCGCAGGGAACCGTCAAGCGCCAGTTCCCCGAGGGCGGCGAAGCCCGCGAGCCTGCCGGGATCGAGGTTGCCGGACGCCGCCAGCAGACCGAGGGCGATGCCCAGATCGAAGGCGGCCCCCTCCTTGCGGAGATCGGCGGGAGCGAGATTGACGACGGCGGAGCCCCGGGGCGGAACGAAGCCGGAGCTGGCGAAGGCCGGGTAGATGCGGTCGCGGCTCTCCTTGACCGCGGCGTCGGGCAGGCCGACGATCGAAACCATGCCGTCGCGGCCGGGGACACCGCTCGAAGCGGAGACATCGGCTTCGATCTCGACGGTCCAGGCGTCGATGCCGATGACGGCGGCGGAACGGACTTTTGAGATCATGATTCTATTCCTTTCCAAACTGACAGTTTCACGAGGCCGCCGCAGTCGGTCCCCCAGTTTCCGGGCTCCGTGGGCACTCCGGCGAGACGGGCCCGGCGGACCAGTTCGCCGACGCGCCCCGGATCCGGCGCGGCTTCCCCGGCGCGTTCGACGCTGACGGTCTTTTTACTCAGGTCGTAACAGAACACCCGGCGGTGGGGAATGCGGAGAAGATCCAGATAAAACGCCATGGCGAACACGTTTTCGTCCGCGGGAAGCGTTTCGGCGTGTTCGAGTTCGGCGGGGCCCGCGTTTCTCACGAAAAGCACGTCCCCTTCCCGGCGGGTGAACTTGGGATAACCCGCAAAGATCTGCTCCCTGCGCCGGGGCCACTCGCGCCGGACGAAACCGGCCTTGCGCCGGATCTCCGCAAAGAAGAATCCCTGCGGATCCGGGACGTCCATGCGCCGCAGAAGACCGCAGACGCAGGCGTCGGAGAGGTTTTCCGACAGGTCGCAGAGAAACCGCGGGAACGGCAGACGCGAAAAGAGAAAACCGTCGAACCACCGCGCGGGAAAGGCGTCGCGGACGTCCACGAGAAAGAAGGCGTTGTTCTCTTCGACGTACAGAACATTCCCGGGATGGAGGTCCCTGTGCACGATCTTCGCGCGCTCGAGAAGTCTGAGAAAATCCACGGCTGCCGCGAGAAATTTTTCACCGGGCGCGCGGCCGCGGATGGATTCCTCGACGGTCACGGAGCCGGGCAGCGCCGCGGTGACCAGACAGGCGCCCCGCTCCGTCGTGCCGCAGGCGAGGTGCCGGACCACCGGAACGCCCCGTGCGGCGAGCGCACACGCCCGGCGGAACTCCTTCCCGAAACCGTGCCGGGGCCGCCGGTCGAATTTGAAGAAATATCCGCCGCTCTTCCACACCTCGCGGACGGAATTCCGCTTGACGGGAACGGGCGACACGAAGGACGCCATGGGATCCCCCTGCGGAAAGAGCTTCTCCGCGCCCTCCGCGAACCGCCACGAATTTTCTTTCATTTTCCGACGCTCCCGAAAAGAAAGAGCGTGCCGCCGAAACGGCGCAGTTCCACGTCCTGCAGGCCGGGGGTCTGGAGAAACTCCCCCGCCGCGCCGGGACGGTCGGGGATCTCCCAGACGAGCCTGCTGCCGGCGGCCCGTTCCCGAAAGAGGGGGTCTTTCAGCAGTTCGCCGAAAAGCCGGACGGACTCGGCATAGGGCGGGTCGGCGAGGATGAGGCCGCACTTTTCCAGATGCGAAGCGTAGCGCGCGACGTCGAGGATGTCGGCGTTGACGATCACAATATCGCACGCCACGCCGGTTCTGAGGACCCTTTCGGCATTGGCGCGGATGACCTTCACGTGTTCGGGATCCTTCTCGACGGCGACGGCGGCGGCGGCCCCGCGGCTGGCGGCTTCCAGCGCGGGCGCTCCGGAGCCGGAACACAGGTCGATGACGCACATCCCGTCAAGGGGCCCCAGACTGTCGAAGAGGGCCTTGCGGGCCCGCCCCGCGGTGGGACGGATCTCCATGCCGCGGGGGACGAGCAGTTCCAGATTCCGTGCCAGTCCGGCAATGATGTTCATGGCGGCGGACGGATCAGTCGACGCGGAGTTTCACCACGGCCTTGACCACCGCGGAGCCGGGGTCTCCGATGCCGGGCATGTGTCCCTCGTCGGGGAAGAATACGGCGAAGTTGCCGACCTTGAGCGGCAGCCTGACCCCCCGGCCCTCTTCCAGACGGTCCATGCCGCAATCGCCGTTTTCGGTGTAGGGAGCGACTTCCTCAAGTCCCGCCAGAGGCGAGTAAACGATCTCCTCTTCGCCCAGCAGCAGAAGCTGGATGTCGATGTATCTGCGGTGATACTCCAGCTTGTCGGCGTCGTAGGCGTGGGGAGCGTAATGCTGCACATTGACGTAAAGTCTGCCGTCGGGGAGCAGGTCGTGGCGGCCGCGCTCGGGAACGGTCCCGGAGCCGAGGAATTTTTTCACCTCCGCCCACTGTTCCGGATAGAGAGACGCGTACTTGTCGAAATTTTCGAGGTCGTCGTAGATCATCTTTCAAGAATCTCCTTGTATATGAGGTTGCTTCGTGGTATATTACATAGTATAGCGTCTCGGAAGCGCAAACGCAAGTTTTTTTGCGGAAAAAGTTGACACAAAGAATTCGGGAGATTATATTACGCCATGATGAAACTCATGCTCAGCGGCAAAATACATACGGCACGGATAACCCGGTGCGTGGTCGATTACGAAGGCAGTCTGGAGATCGATCCGGAACTGCTGAAAGAGGCGGGGATACTACCCTATGAGAAGATCCTCGTCGCGAACCGGAACAACGGGTCGCGTCTGGAGACCTACGCGATCCCCGGCAAACCCGGCTCCCGGGATTTCTGCCTCAACGGACCGGCCGCGAGACAGGGAAAGGTCGGAGACGTGGTGACCATCATGGCTTTCAGCCTCTGCGACGAGAAGGAAGCCGCCGTCATTTCGCCCAAGGTCATCATTCTGAACGAGAAGAACGAAATAGAGCGGCGGCACGGAAGGATGGACGGGATTTGACGCGTTTCCGCTCCGCCCGGGACCGGGGCCAGGTGGTGACCGAGTACGTCATCATGCTGGTCATGGTCCTTCTGCTGGCCTTCGCCCTCACGGCCTTGTCGCGGGCGGTGTGCGATCAGGGCGAGCGCATGGTCAACGCGGCCGCGTGGAACATTCCGTAGCGGCCTTGAGAGAATTTTTCGTGCGGCGGACGAAGGATCCGCCCGGTGGCGCAACCTTAATTCGGAGGATTTGCCAATGAGCATCAGAAAGAGAAGCAAAAAGTTCCGCCGTCAGAGAGGACAGGCCTTCGTGGAGTATGTCATTCTCATCGCCGTGATCGCCCTCGCCGGCCTCTTCGTGCTGGCCAACTTCAGCGACCGTCTGCGTGAAATGATCACCGGCATCACCGTCACTCTCGGCGGCGAAGCCGATTCCACCGCCGACAAGAAGTCCATCGACATCGTTCAGGAACTGGACGCCAACGGTTAGAGTCCGGCCGGTCCGCCGGATTCTTCTCTTCCTTTCGTCCGCCGCCGGAAGCTCCGGATCCGGCGGCGGGTCCGGTCGTGTTTTTTTCAGGCGTCCGTCCTTTCGCGGCTCCGCCGGATCCTGCCGGAAACAGAACGTCACAGAATTGAGGATTTTTTTACATGAACCTCCTGAAACGATCCGCCGTCATTCTTCTCGCCGCCGCCGCGGTCGCGCTCTCCGCCGCGCCGAAGGAACTCAAAGTCCTCACCATCGGCAACAGTTTTTCCAACAGCGTTTTCAAGACGCTGCCCGCCATCGTCAAGGCCGATCCCGAATGCAGGCTCGTTCTCACCGGCGCAAACATCGGCGGTTGCTCCCTCGAACGCCATTGGAAGGAGCATCTCAAATCCGAAAAGGATCCTGCGCACCGGCCCTACGCCAAAAAGTACACGCTCCGGCAACTCCTGACCAAAGAAAAATGGGACGTCGTCACCATCCAGCAGGCGAGCCGCGAAAGCTGGAAGGCGGAGAGTTATCACCCCTATGCGGAAAAACTCATCAGCCTTATCCGCGAACTGGCTCCCGGCGCCGAGATCGTCATCCAGCAGACCTGGGCCTACAACAGCGCCGCGCCGAGTTTCGCCAAATGGAAAATCACGCCCGACATCATGTACAGCCGCCTGACCGAGAACTACACGGCGCTGGCCAAACAGCACAAACTGCGGGTCATCCCCTCCGGATACGCCGTCGACCTCTTCCGCAAAGCTCTGGGAGAAAAACTCGTTTCGGTCTCCCCTGCCGACGTCCTCCGGCTGAAAGAACCCGAACTGCCCGAAACCAACGACCCCGCCGGAAACTTCTCATGGCGCAAAAATGCCAAAAACGGCAAAAAGGCCCTGCGCTGCGATTACAATCATCTCAATCCCCGCGGCCGGTACCTGCAGGGGCTGGTCTGGTACGCCTTCCTCTTCGGCAAAGACCCTGAAAAAAGCACCTATACCCCCCAAAATATCTCCCCCGAAGAGGCCGCGCTCTTCAAAAAATGCGCCGCCCGGGCCGTCGCCGGCTTCCCGCAGGCAAAATAGCCCCTCCCCGTTTTCGGAAAATGCGCAGGAGTCCGGGGGAAGGAAAAAACTTCTTTTTGCGGAAAAAGACG
>JAFTDL010000016.1 GCA_017454215.1 Lentisphaeria bacterium
AGAAATACAAGAAATATGCATGACGTTGTTTTCGTATTACGCAACATGTTTTATGATAATCAGATAAGTTGTGTTGTCACTATGCATATTTTTTTATTTCTGCTTCCGGGATTTGTTCGGAGCCGGTTTGCCTGACGAAAAAATCACGCCATTGATGGAGGAACAGCACACGAAACTGGTGGCGGCGTGGAGACGCGCCGCGTCAGAGGGCATTTTGACAGAGCACGGCGAATCAAGTGAATGGGAGTTCTTCTCAGAGATGAAAGTTTGGGAAGAATTTGACAAAAAACATTGCCGAAGTATATTGGGACGTTGCTGAAGGAGTTTGTTTGATGTTCTTGTCTGGTTACGCGATATATTGCTTTGGGGCAAAGATATTTCTTTATCATCCCGACGGAGGATTGCGTTGCGTCTGCAGGGCCGTGCGTCCCGACACTTCCCCCGAAAATGTCGAGGAAATAAAGAAGTTTAATGAAATGTGGAAAGAGTACCACGAAGGTTGCTCCCACTACCTCTTTCCCGGCGACAGGGATTATCCCGACGAGCTGCCGAAAGAGACCGGCGCAAAGTAACCCGCTGACACACCGAACAAAAGAGTTTGCACACGGGTTTAACACCCCGTGTGCTTTTTTGCACCCGGGGCGGAGAGGTCAATCTTCGATGTCGACGATCCTGCCGCCGTTTTCGGCGGAAGAGTAGGCGGCCTTGCAGATAAGGAGATTGTGCAGACCGTCGCGGGCGTCCATGCGTTCGCCCGTAAGGATGGAGTCGGCGTGTTTCTCGATGAGGCACTGGTAGATGTTGCGTATCCGGCCCGGCGGAACGGGGACGGGGCGGCCGTCGAAACGGTCGATCTCGAGGCGCAGTTTCACAGCTTCGTCGTCGTGGCCCGAAAGCTGGAACATCGTGCCGTAGGACCGCAGAACGGCGGACTCGCCGTAGATCTCGAATCCCAGATTGGAGATCATGGATTTCACGCATCCCCGGGGTTCGCTGAACGCCACCTTGACGCTGCCGCAGGCGCCGTCGGAAAAAAAGAGCTTGATGTAGGCTCCGTCTTCGACCTTGATGGGGAGCGTCTTGGGCAGATACGACGCGGCGGCGCGGACGGCTTTCTTGCCCAGAATGAACTCCATCATATAAAAACAGTGACTGGCCATGTCGCCGATGGGACCGCCCATTTCGGAGACGTTCGCGCAGCGCCACGCCTGACCGTTGGAGGTCTGACACTCCATGTGGAAACAGCAGTCGTTGACCGTTCCCAGCTTTCCGCCCCGGACCAGCGCGGCCGCCTTTTTGTGCAGCGCGTTGTTGACCATCATGTGATCGACGGTGTAGGACAGTCCCAGCTTTTCCGCCGTCCTGATCGCCTTGACGGAGTCGGCTTTTTCCGTCGCCATGGGTTTTTCGGAAATGACGTGCTTGCCGGCGGCAAAAGCACTGAGCGCCATGGGCACGTGGGAAGCGTTGTTGGTGGCGATGAAAACGGCGTCGATGCTTTTGTCGGCCAGAAGTTCGTCGACGGAATCGTACCACTTGAGGCCCAGCGCCTCCGCTGCCGCCCGCCGGGCGGGGTTGATGTCGACGGCTCCGGCGAGGCGGGCCTTTTTCAGGGGGGAGAAGCGGGCCTTGTCGCAGGCGAAACCCTCTTTTGCGATGCGGTTCTCGGCGATGCCGCCGAAACCGATGAGACCGTAATTGATTTTTGCCATGATCCGTTTCCTATGTGATTTGTTTTCCGTGTGATGTCTGCATATCAGCCCATGAGCGCCTTGATCTCTTCGGGCGGAACGACTTTCAGGGCGGCCAGATCGGTGAGCGCCCGCTCCATCGTCACCATGCCGTCCTTTCTGCCGGTCTCCATCGAGGATTTGAGCAGATGGGTCTTGCCGTCGCGGATCAGCGCCTGGATGGGCGGCGTACCGACCATGACTTCGAAGACGGCGATGCGGCCTTTGCCGTCGATCCGGGGCAGGAGGCGCTGCGAAACGACGCAGAGGATGACCCCCGCCAGCTGGAGCCGTATCTGATTCTGCTGATGATCCGGAAAGGAGTCGACGATCCGGTCGATGGTCTGGGGACCGTTGTTGGTGTGGATCGTCGCCAGCACCAGATGGCCCGTTTCCGCCGCGGTGAGGGCGGCGGCCATGGTGTCGATGTCGCGCATTTCGCCCACGAGGATGACGTCGGGATCCTGCCGCAGGGCGTTTTTGAGCGCGCCCGCGTAGTTCAGGGTATCGGAATGCAGTTCCCGCTGTTCGATGACGGACTTGCGGTTCTTGTGGACGAATTCGATGGGGTCCTCGATGGTGATGATGTGGGCGTCGCGGGTCCGGTTGATGTGATCGACGATGCTGGCCAGGGTCGTGGACTTGCCGCTGCCGGTGGGACCGGTGATGAGGATGAGGCCCTGAGCCCGTTTCGACAGTTCCGAAAGGACCGGCGGCAGACCGAGCCTGGCCGGATCGGGGATCTCGGTGTTGATGACGCGGGCCACGATGCCCACCGCGCCGCGCTGGTGGAACGCGTTGATGCGGAAGCGGCCCGACATGACGGAGCCGTCGGGGTTTTTCTTGAGATTGAGCGAAAGCGCAAGATCTATCTCCCGCTTTTCTTCGAATTCGATCCTCTGGTGCGGGGTGAGAAGTCCGTACAGCAGACTCGAGGTGTCTTCCGGGCGGAGCGGGGGAAGGTCCATGGTGCGGATCGTGCCGTCGATGCGGATGCACGGCGGCGTGTCGGTCGTGAGGATGAGATCGCTGGAGCCGTTGCGGATGGCCGAGTAAAGCAGCGTCGAAATGTCGATGGTCCGGTCGCTTCCGGTCTCCTTTTCGCCGTAGACCGTGCGGAAGGTGTCGATGCCGCTGCGCAGTCCCTCGAAGAGCAGGGTCAGTTCGTCGGGGTTGTCCACATATTCGAAGGCTGTTTCGCGGGTGATGAGATGGTCTTTCCACAAATCGAACACGGCGCGCTGAAAATTCTCCATGCCGGGCGCGGTCCCCTCGCGCAGGGCCGCTTCGAGATCGTTGAAAAGGCATTTCGAGATCAGTTTCTTCACGATGGGCGTGGCGGGAAGGTACTCCACGGCGGGGATCATGCCGCTTTTGTCCGCCCGCGGAAGAAGGCGCTGGGCCGCGATGCCCAGCAGGGCGTTGCTGATATCCAGCGCCAGTTGTTCGCGCTTGTCGTCGGGAAAGAGATTGATGATGCGTTCGATGGAGGAAACGCAGTTCCCCGTGTGGATCGTCGAGAGAACGAGATGGCCGGTCAACGCGGCGTTGACGGCCGCCTGCGCCGTCTCCATGTCGCGCATTTCGCCGATGACGATGATGTCGGGATTCTTGCGCATGGCGTTCCTGACGGCATCGGTGAAAAACGAATCGAAACCGTTGACTTCGCACTGGGAAACGAGGGAGTTTTTGCTCGTGTGCGTGTACTCGATGGGGTCTTCGAGCGTCAGGATGTGCTTTTTGAACCGCACGTTGATCTCGTTGACCATGGCGGCCAGCGTGGTGGATTTGCCGCTGCCCGTTGCGCCGCAGATGAGCACGAGACCGCGCCGGGCTTCGGTGAGCTTTCTGAGCGTTTCGGGGAGCGCGAGGCGGGTGAAATCCAGTTCCGCGGCCGCCCTGACCGGACGCACCGCCGCGTTGTCGCCGGTCCGCGACGCGTAAAAGTTGATGCGGAAGCGCCGGCCGCCCGCCGTTTCGTAGGCCGTGTCCACGGCGAGGGTGCGCAGATAGTGTTCCCGTGCGGCGGGCGGGAGGACTTTGTCTCTGAAGGCCGCTATTTCGCCGGGAGGCAGTTTTTCGGTCCCCCACGGCGTGACTTCCGTGTTGATCCTGAGGCTGGGAACGAGGCCGTCCGCAAGGAATATATCGGAAACGTTTTCAAGTTCCAGCGTTTCGAGCAGATGTTCGACGGTCATGGCGTCTGGTCCGAGTTGCGCCGCGCCGCCGGGAAAAACCCG
>JAFTDL010000176.1 GCA_017454215.1 Lentisphaeria bacterium
AAATTCTTTTTGGACCATTTCCAGTTTTCGGGCTTGATCCAGACGGTCGCCGTACCCTCAAGGGAAGTGAGGTTTTTCACTTTGGAAAAAGTAATGGTCGCGTCGGCGATCTTTACCGCCTGACCCCGCACGCCGGGGACGAAGGTGACTTTGCCTTCGACGGTCCCCCCGTCGGTATTGCCGTCGAAGTCGGCCTTGAGAGCCGGTTCCGGGGGCGCCGAAAACAGAGTGCCGGAGAGCAGGAGCGCTCCGGTCAGAAGCTTTTTTTTCATCGGTGCTGTCCTCAAGTGTTGAAAAAGTGGTCCTTCTCCCTTCAGGCGGTGGACTCCGAAGGGGAAAATTGGTCCGTCATATCCTGTTCCAGAGCAGCTGCCCGTCAGGAGCGCCGGCGCGGGTGGGGTTGAAGAGAGAAGCGTAACCCTTGATCGGTTCCATTTCGGAACGGCTCTTTGTAGCCGCGTGGCCGTCGAAAAATCCACAGTTGGCGCTGCTGTTGTGACGGACCGAGATTGCATGGGCAGCCGTCGGATTCTCTTCATAAAATCCCTGCGAACGACTGAACACCCGTCCGTTGCACCCCGTATTCTCCGCACATTTTGTGGGCACGTCCATGAAGGTCACGAGGCGGCTGTTCCGCCCGAAGGAGGTTACCGTCGGCTCGCGGACGAAGGCGTCGGAGACGGTCGTGTTGCCGAAAGTTCCGTAATTGAGCCCGATGCCGATGTTGTCTGCCGCGTTGGGAAACCCCGGGCGGAAAATCGCGCTGGGGCAGTGCAGAACCTTAAGCGTCAAGTATTTGGCATTGATGAATTTGGCCGCCCACGTGCCGCCGTTTCCCGACGGCCACGAGTAATAGCCGATGGGACACCACTGGTTGTTGTCCTCGACATACGAGCCGAAGGCCCCCAGTATCTGCTTGGTGTTGCTCATGCAGTTGTTGATCTTGGCCCGTTCCCGGGCCTGCTGGAGCGCGGGCATCAGCATGGCCGCCAAGATCGCGATGATGGCGATCACCACAAGGAGTTCGATCAGGGTGAATCTGTTTTTCTCTTTCATCGGAAACATCTCCTTTTGTTGCGTCCTTCCGGACCGTTAGTTATCATGGTACACCATGGGAAAAATTCTGTCTTCGAGTTTTCCTTTGCCGCGCAGATGCTCCGTCAGCATGGCAACCGCAGCGCTTGCCATATCGAAAAAAGGCTCCTCCCAGCGGGGGATCCCCTCATGAAGCTGACCGATGGAGTAACCGCCGACCAGTCCGGCGACGGCGGCACCGCTTTTCTCCCGCCGCAGGAACGCGCACAGCGGCGGCAGAAGCGCCCGGTTCATCGCCAGAAGAAGAGGGTTCTCTTCCAGCCGGAGTTTTCTTCTGCGTGCGGCGATCATTTCCAACTTGTTTTCAAAGGTCTCGGTCAGCCCGAACTCCATGGAAAGACGGGAAACAGGCACGCCCTGCGCGGCAAAGCCCGTCGTCATGAGGCTGTCGAAACGCTTGAGCTCCTCCACATCGGTCGGAGCCATCGTATGGTTGAGCAGGATCACCGGCCGTCCGGGGAATTTTTTCAGAAGCCGTTCGCAGTAGGAGGGGAATATGTTCCAGCGGTCATAGTCGATGACCGGAAATATTTCGCGTTTGTAAAAAAGTTTGGGGCCGAGGACGACTGCGGGTTTTTCCATCCGCAGGACCGCCTCCTTGATCTGTTCCATTCCGCAGCCGTTGAAAATCACTCCGTCGGCGCTTTCAAGTTCCTCCGCCTGACGGCGCAGTTCCAGCGGCGTCCGAGGTTCGGAAAAGCACTTCCAGCTCAAACTCAGACCGTCGTGCCGGGAACTCTCGGAGATCATTCCGCGCAGCAGTTCCGAACTGGCTTCCCATGCGAACGGCGTCGTGGCGGCTCCCGCCAGAGGGCGGTCACTGCTCACCACGACCAGCTGGACCGGTTCCACCCGGGTGGAGACGTCCTGACGGATGAAAGTGCCGTACACGGGAATGCGCTCCACATAGCGCTCCTTTTCCAGCCTGTGCAGCACCTTGACCATGGAACTGCGGCCGATGCCGTAGCGGCGGGCCAGTTCCCGCTCGCCCGGCAGACGCTCTCCCGGCTGGTACGCGCCCGACTCCAGATCCCGCAGAAACGCCTGCCGCGCCGGTTCGATCACCGAATATACCGATCCCGCTTCTGTCATAGAAAATCCCCTGATGGATTGATGTGGCTTAACCCACTTGGGAACCTAATTTAACTCCACATTCCGACAATTGCAAGGGATATTTCAAAAAAATCCGGAAAAAAAGGTGCTTTGCGGCTTTGCCGGGAGGGGCAATCGGCATTATCGCTTCTCAAATCCTGCACTTTCCCTGAAAAGGAATGGGAGCCGGGAGAAGGGCGGGAACACCCGCCGGCGGGCAGCGGCGCGCTGCCCTTCCGCCTTCACCAAAGTTGCGGCGGAAGCCGGCGTTCGGCTTTTCACGGTGAAAAGAAGTTTTCCCCTTCCCCCGATCCCATGGCCCTCTCCGGAAAGATGAGGATTGATTTTTCTTAGGATTGATTTCTATTGTCAGGAAGAGGAGTTTCAGCGGTCATGCTGAAAAATGAAGAGGAGAAGGATTATGAAAAGAGCGATCGCGGCGTGCTGCGCCGCGGGAGCGCTGTGCGGAGGATGTGCTTCCGCCGCGGCGCCCCCGGAACATGAAAAGATCGGACAGGCTCTGGTGGACGGGCTCTGTTCGGACCGGGCGGAGGTGTTCACATCCCGACTGCCCGACGAGATCAGAAAGGATTTCGGGTGCGAAGAGTTCCGCTCTTCGCGGGAGAAGCTGTGCCGGACGATGGGAAAACCCGTGGCGGGGCGCTACGCCGGACGTCTGGAGCATCCCTTTTTCGGCATCGACCTGTGGAAGATCGCCTTCGAACGCACGGGATCCGGCGGCGAAACCGTGCGGCAGGAGGCCCTGTTTCAGGTCGTTTCCGGCCGGGAAAACGGCAAAAACAAGATCATCAGTTTCGGTTTTCTCTAAACAAGGAGCGCTCCCATGAAAAAAATGCTTTTGCCCGCGGCGGCGCTGCTGCCGCTTTTCTTTCTGCCGGTCCGCGCCGAAGAGGCCGCGGGGGTCCGGCGTCTGCGCTTCGTTCAGGACGACGCCCAGGACTACATGGTATCGAAGCTCTACCGTCTCAAATACGTGCAGGCCAACGACATCACTCCGTTTGTCATGGGGATCGTCATGCGCTACAACATGAATTCCAGCGTGGGGTGCATCGAGTACGGTCCCGACAACGCCCAGATGCTCACCGTCACCTGTCCCGTGAAAATGATGCCCTACGTGGACGACTTCATCGCCAAGGCCGACCGGAACGTGAAGATCGACGGCAAGACCCCCGGCGACATCGTGCGCGGCACCGGCATCACCAGGGCGGTGTACCGGCCGCTGTACCGTTCGGGGGAGGAGATGCTCAACATTCTCGTCGAGACCGTCATCGGCGAGGGGCCGTCGAGCTCGGTCTACGCGTGGGACAAGAACTCCAACCAGATCTACTGGAAGGACAACACCTCCAACACCTCCTACGTGTACCAGTTCCTGAGCTACATCGACCGCCCCGTGCCGCAGGTGTCGCTGAACTTCACCGTCTATGAGGTGCGTGAGAGCACTCTGCGGGACATCGGCGTGGAGTATCTGGCGTGGAAGAACGGCCCCGGTCTCAATCTGCTGGAAACGGGCTTCCGGGCGCTGGACGTCTCCTCCGCCGGGACCGCCGCCATTCAGGCCGCCGCGGGTCCCGCGGGGGGATTTCTCTTTGCGCCCCAGTTCGACGCCTCGTTCATCAGGCTTCTCCAGCAGAACGGCAAGGCCGATGTGAAAAACGCCGCCGTCCTCACGGTGTCGAACTCCGATACCGCAAGCTATAAGATCAGTTTCGATCCGGAGTTCCAGAACATCGTGAAAAGCGACAACGACGCCGCTTCCGTCACCGGCTCGGTCCCGGGACTGCCCGCGGGCTATTATCAGCTCTTTCTTCAGATCACCGGTCCCGTGGTGAACATCCATTACGGCGAGTCCCAGAGCGGATACCCCGCGAGCGAGGCTTTTTCGGTCAGGCCGTACAGTCCGGGATTGTACGCCAAACTCGACGGGACGCTGTTTTTCAGCTACTCCGTGCAGACGGCCAACGTGCTGGAACGGGACGATCTGGGCAACGAACTCGTGGAGAGCAGTCAGATGCAGAGCAATATCCTCATGCCGCTCAAGGAGGAACGCATCCTCGCCTCGTGGGACCGGGTCCAGGAGGTCGAGCAGACCATCGGCGTGCCTTTTCTGTGCCGGATCCCCATATTGAAATACCTTTTCGGCACCACCACGAAAAGCGAGGTGCGTTCCCGGGTGTACCTCACCGTCACGGCGACCATGCTCGACACCTCCAAGCCCGACGGCATGAAAGCCGGAGAGGTGTTCCGGATCAAACCGGGCAAGTTCAAATAAAGGATCTCTTTCAGATGAAAAAAATATTTTCAGCCCTTTTCTGTTTCGCGTTTTTCGCCGTGTTCGCGGCGGAGATACCCGGTGTGCCGCGGGACTCCAACTTCAACAATACCGGCGGCTACGACGCGACGAGGATCGAGGCCAAACTGCTGGTCAACGTCAAGGACGACACCCACACGGTGCATTTCATCCGCGACAACAACGATCCCCGGGTGGTGACCAAGACCTACGTGCTCAAAAATGTGGACGCCTACCAGTTCCGCGATTATATCCGCCAGATCGTCCAGTCCAAGCGGGTGGGCAATTCCAGCCTGGTGCAGCAGTATCCGGGCAACACGGCGACGGTTCCCAGCGCGGCCACGCCGGGCCAGCCGGTGCTCTCATCGGTTCTGGCGCAGCCGGGTTACAATCCCGCCGTCCAGCTGGGGAGCAACACCGCCGTGGAGTGCCTGAAATATGCGGACGGCACGGGACTGCTTCTCGTCAGCGCCGAAGAGTACCGTTTCAGGGACAGCGGAAACGGCATCGGCATAGACAGACTGGTGGAGATCCTCGACGATCCGGCGCTGGGCGACCTCAATTACGGCTATCAGATGTTTCTCTACATGCCCCGGTTCGTTCCCGCGCGCAACCTCAAGCCCCTGATCGAGAACTCCGGCATGAACGTGAACGACGTGAGCGAATTGTGGCAGGGCATGGACATCGTCGCCTGCGACAGCGGACTCAACTGGCTGGCCTTCGACGTGGCCAATTACTCCTGCGAAAACATCGCTTCCATGCTCAGAAAATTCGACGTGCCGATCCCGCAGGTCAGGATCCGGATCAAAGTCTACGAACTGACCAGCGAGAACGACGACCGCATCGGTCTGGATTTTCAGAACTGGAAGAACAATCAGGGCGCGGACTTTTTTTCTGTGGGCGGACGCTACCGCAACAACTGGACCGCTTCCTACACCCCCGGCGCGGTGCTGCCCGACCGCTCCTTCGGTTCTGAGCGGACGAATTTCTTCAACTTCAACCCCAAATGGAATTCCCGCTACATCGACTTTCTCGAGAGCCGGGGCAAGGCCCGGGTGGTCCACACGGGTGAGATCAGCATCCGCAACTCGGGAAGCGGCTCTTTTTCGCGGACGACCCGGCTGATCTATGTGGACAACTCCAGGGATGTTCCCGATTCCCTCTCGCCCGCCTCGGGCGCCCGCGATCTGGGCGTCGGCGCGTACAAACTGCTGCAGAACCTCGCCGGAAGCGTCCTTGCGAACGATCTGGGCGTCGGCAAGGGCAAACAGCAGAACACCGCCGTCTCCACGGCGAAATTCGGCTTCGAAATGACGGTCTCCAACGTGGTCGCGGGTCTCCGGGAAACGCGGTTTTCGGTGACGCTCTCGAACAGCAGTCTGCTGGGGTTTCAGTCCAACGGCACTCCGCGGATCATGTCGGGCAACACGGTCGATCAGGTGGTGAGTCTGCCCCACGGCAAGGACAGCTTCATCATCGGCGGACTGGTCAAGCACAGCGTGGTCACCTCCACCACGGGCATACCGTATCTGGTGGATATTCCCTTCATCGGACCTTACCTGTTCGGCACGACCTCCAGATCGGTGAAGCAGTCTCAGCTGCTGGTCGTGGGGCAGTGCATCGACGACACGCTGCCCGACAAGCCCCGCGTCAGGGGCATGAGCAAGCCCGAGACCAAGGGGAAACAGCAGACTTCCGCGTCCGCCGCGCTCCGGCCGTCCCGCCCGTTCCCCCGCATGGCCGTCCAACGGACCGGAATGAAAAAAAAGTGAAATTTTTTATGACAATGAAAAATTCGCCCCTTGAAATCGCAATGGATGAATTGTACATTACCGCCGATCGTTTCAAGACGCTTTCAGCATGCGGCGGCGGAACCGTGACTGTCTGGGAGCGTCGGATGGATACTTCATGAATCGCGGACGCCGGGGGGGATGAGAGTGAACAAAAGCAGTGTGGTGTTGTTCGGTGTGATGGCCGGTGCATTGGGCGCGTCGGTCGCCTGCAACTGTATCTTGAACGAACGGGTCAGCCGCATGGAGAAACGCCTGCGGGAAGTGACCGCGGCGGCGACTGTCCGGAACGGCCGGAAAACACCGGAAGCGGCGGCAAAAAGCGCTCCCGGTAAAGAGACGTCCGAAAAAGCGAAGTTTCGTGCGCAGCTGCCGGTCACTCCCATTCTGTTCAAAAGCGCGGCGTGGCGCGCCGATGCCGTCGTGCTGGATTTCGAGTCCGAAGACAGGTTCGTTTCCGGTTCCTTTTCCGTGTCTCCCGAACTGCCGGTCAAGGGCCGGTTCAGCGGAACAAAGATCGTGCTTTCCGGAAATTTCCTGCCCGGAATGAAATACCGCGTCACCATTCCCAAAGGAGCGAAAAACGCTTCCGGAGGCGTGCTCGAAAACGACGCCGTCGCCGAGATCCGGATCCCCGACCGGGAGCCGGAGGTCTCCTTCGTCACTTCGGGAACGTATCTTTCTCTGCGCGGCGGAAGACTGGTCCTGCCCTTCCGCACCGTCAACTGCGGCAAGGTCAAAGTCGTCGTCGCCAGGGCCTTCGAGAACAATCTCAATCCCTACGTCATCGGAAGCCATGCCGGCGACATGAGAATGATCCGCGTTTCCGAAAAGACCCTCGAATTCAAAACGCCGAAAAACCGCGAGGTGTTTCACGAACTGGATCTGGAGCCCCTCATCGGCGGGAGAAAGCCCGGCGTGTACCGGGTGACGCTCAACGGAGCCGAACAGTACGTTTTCATCACCGATATGGCGCTTCAGGCCGTCGAGGACGCGAGTTCGGGACGGCTGGCCGTGTTCATAAGATCCCTCGCCACCGGGAAACCCGTCGCGGGCGCGGAACTGACCGTGATGAGTTTCAAGAATCAGCCGGCCGCTTCGGGCAGGACCGATGAAAACGGCAGCGCCCTGCTTGCGTACGATCCGGCGTGGGACGCGAAAAACGACCGCACCGTGGCGGTCGTCGCGCGCAAGGACGGCGACATCTCGTATTTTCTCCTGAAAAACGCCCGGCTGTTCGACCGGAGCGGTGAAGCGGTCGCCGCGGGCGCGCCCCGGGCTTTCGTCTTTGCGGAGCGCGGCATCGCCCGGCCCGGAGAGAAGATCGCCGCCTCGGTGTTCCTGCGTCGTGAACAGGAGGGCACATTCAGGCCCATGAAGGACACCGAGCTGGAGGTCCGGCTGCTGGATCCCGCCGGGAACAGGATGTTCAGCCGCGCCGCGAAGAGCGGCCGGCACGGATTTTTCCAGACGGAATTTGTTCTGCCCGAGACGGCGGCGACGGGCGTTTACTCCATCGTCTGCCGCGCGGCCGGTTCGCAGACGGTCTGCGGCAGAACGGTCATCCGGGTGGCAAGTTACGTTCCCGACAGGATCAGGATCTCCGGCAGGGATCTCTCCGAAAAGTCCGGCGTCGAGGACATGCTGGAGTTCGAGTTCGATGCGAAATATTATTTCGGCGCGCCGCTGGAAAACGGTTCATGGCAGTATTCCGTCCGCTCCTTTCCCGGAGCTTTTCCCGCCCACTGGGACAAGTCGTGGAGCGTCGGAGACGCCGGACGCTTCGTCGCGGCCGAGGTGTTGTCGGGACGGGGCAAAAAGGGCAGGGCGCCCGTGAAACTCCGGTATCCCGGTTTTGCGCAGCAGAACGGCAAGTCCTTCGATCCCGTGCGGATCGAAGCGGTGTTCGAGGCTTCCGAGCCCGGCGGACGGGCCGTCACGGGAAAGGTCGCAAGACAGCTTTATCCCACGCCCTTTTTCATCGGACTGCGGGAAACGAAGGGCAACGGTCGTGAAAAGCGTTTCGAGTACACGCTTCTGCCCTCCGGGGAATGCGATTCTCTGCGTCTTGCCGACGCCTTCGACATCAGTTTCGAACTTGTCCGCAAAGAGTGGGAATACGTCCTTTCCCGCGACGGCGGAACGTGGAAACGCCGGTGGGTCCGGCGGGAGATCCCCCTTCCGGACCGGAAAAAGAGCGTTTCCCTGCCCGCGGGGGATTTCACCGTCGGCAAAGCCGCCGCCGTCTCCTGGAGCGGTCTGCCTTCCGGCGAGTACACGCTGACCGCCCGCAGCGGCGAAGATCACCTGACGAAACTTGATTTCTCGTGGTACGCGGGGGAGGGCGGGGAACGCTCCGCCGATCCCAATTCGCTCTACTTCCGCACCGATGCCGAAGAGGTCCCGCCCGGCGGGACGCTGACCTTTTCGTTCGATGCGCCCGGTGACGGCGAAGCGTTTCTCGTGTGCGGAGAAAGGAGCCTTGCGGACCGCAGGACCCTTGCCGTCAGAACCGGCAGAAACACGGTGACGGTGAAGGTGCCGCGGAACATCCACAGCTCCGGTTACTTTGTCGGCTGTACCGTGGTGACCCGGCGCGGCGGGAACTGGCTGCGGAGTTTCGGTCTGCTCAGGATCAGGGTCGATCAGACCCGGAACCACCGCCTTTCGGTGGCGCTGGAGCATCCCGAAAAGGCCGAGCCGGGAGCGGAATTCCCCGTCAGAGTCACGCTCAAAGACGCCTCGGGCAAGCCCCGGGCCGGGGCGGTGTGCCTCTATGCGGCGGATTCCGGCGCACTTTCGCTCACCGAGTACAAAACGCCCGACATCTTCGGATGTTTCTACGGTGACATCGCCTGTCCCATGAAGTTCTACGACATGTACGGACTGCTTTTCGAGGATCTCAGGATCACCCCCGACGGCAGGATCGGCGGCGACGCGGCGATGGCCCGGAAGCTGGGCAGGATCAAACAGAAGCACACAGCGCGCCTGATCGTGCCGCTGCTCGAAGTCCCCGCCTCGGGAAGCGCCGGGGTCAAGGTGCGTCTGCCCGACCATACCGGAGAGCTGACTTTCTTCGCCGTCGCAAGTTGCGATGACGCCGCGGGATCGGTCAGCAGTCCCGTCGTCATGCGCAAGCCCGTGACGGTGCAGATCTCCGCGCCGCGCTTCGTCGCGCCCGGAGACGAGGCCGAACTGGCCGTCACCGTGTTCAACCACGAAGCCGGGGCGAAAGACTTTTTCTGCACCGTCACCCTGCTGCCGATGCTGAAACTGCTCTCAGGCGCTTCCGGCGCCTTCGCCGTGAAGGATCTCGGCAAAGGGAAACAGCGGACTTACACACTCAAAGTCCGGGCGCTCGAGCGATTCGGTTCGGGCGCGGTCTCTGCTCTTCTTGCGGCGGGGCCGGTCAGCGCCAAAGACGAAACTTTCGTCACCGTGCGGAGCGTCAACGTTTCTCAGGGCGCGTACCGTTTCGTTCTCCTGAAGCCCGGCGAAAGTTTCAAGGCGGCGTTTGCCGGAGACTACATCGGCGGCGTCACCGGTTCCGTCCGGCTTTCGGCGTCGCCCGCGCTGGCGGTCAAAAACGCTCTCGACTGGCTGAATGATTATCCTTACGGCTGTCTCGAACAGACCACGGCGGGGGCGTTCCCCTTCATTTCGCTCCCCGTTCTGGCCAAGGTCGGACTGGTCGACGAGGCGATGGCCAAAACCAACCGTCACAAGCCCGCCGCGGCTTACGCCCGACTGCTGGCCATGGCGCTTTCGGACGGGTCCTTCGCCATGTGGCCGGGAGGCGCCCGGTCGTGGGACGAGGGCACCGTGTTTGCGCTGCACTTCATCTTCGAGGCCGAAAAACGCGGACAGCTTTCTCTTGACGGCGCCAGACGCCGCAAATACATCAGCTGGCTGCGGCGGCAGGTCAACGACGCCGATCCCCGGAAGCGCACGCTCCGCGCCTGGTGCGCCTATGTGCTCGCCGTCGGCGGAGACCGGGCGTTCATCACCGCGTCCCGCAACATCATCGAGGGTTCGGAGAAGCCCGATTACGCGCTGCTGCTGGCCGGCGGCGCGCTGGTGAAGGGCGGCTACGCCTCGCTGGGAGCCCCCGCGATGCGTCAGGCGCTGGAGGCGAGGTGCTGGACCGAAGGAGGAGTGCCGACGGCGTACTCCGACAAGGCCTGCCGCCTCGGCATGGCGCTTTACGTTTTCATGGACTGCGCTCTCCCCGATGAGGAGCTTGCGGCCCGCCTCGCACTGGAACTTGCGCAGTGCATCCGTCCCGACGGCAGCGCATGGGGCACGACTCAGGCCAACGCCTGGGCCGCCCTCGGTCTTGCCGCCTTTGCCGAAAAATATCCGCCGCTTCCCGCCCGGGCCCGCGTTTCCCGCGACGGCAAGGGCGAAGAAAAAACCTTCTCCGGCGTCCTGACGCTTCCGGCGAAGGACGGCCTCTTGCTGACCAACACCTCCGCCGGAACGCTGATCGTGGAGTCGGGCATTTACGGCATTCCGCGCAAGACGCCTGCAAGCGGCGGCATCGTCAGGATCTTCCGGGAGTATCTGAACGAAAAGGGCGAGCCGGTCACCTCGGTCCGCCACGGCGACAAGGTCCGGGTGCGGATCCGTTTCGAGACCCCGGCCGCCGTCGAGAGTCTGGTCATTGCGGACCTGCTTCCCGCCGGACTGGAGATCGAGGACGAACTTCTCGCCGGCCGCGCCGCGACCCTGCCGGATACCGCGGGCGTCGGCTGCGGCGCGTTCCGTCCGAAACGGCTCGAAAAGCGTGACGACCGTTTCGTGGCCTTCGGCGACGCGGCGAAGGGCCGCGGCGAGATCACCTATCAGACCCGTGCGGTGATCCGGGGTTCCTTCGTCGTTCCTCCGGTCCATGCCGAGGCGATGTACCAGCCCGATACCCGCGGCATTTTCAGCACGGCGGCCGTGTTCACCGTCAGATGAAAAATTTCCGGCCGCACCGGTTCCGCCTCGTTCCCGCGGTCCTCGCGTTTCCGCTTCTTGCGGGCTGGGCCGTGTGGATCGTTTCTCCGTACTGCGTCGGCGATCCCATGTCTGAACTGGTCCGGCAGACCCCGGTACGGACGTGGACGGACCGGAACGGCCGCGTGCTCTGGCACGAACGCACTTACGATTCCCAATGGCGTCTTCCCGTTCCTCTCGACCGGGTGTCGCCCCATGCGGTGCGCGTCATCCTCGCCGCCGAGGACGCCTCCTTTTACCGCCATTCCGGCGTGGACTGCGCCGCCGTCTGCCGGGCCGCGTGGCAGAATCTCGTCTCCGCCCGGCGCATTTCCGGCGCGTCCACCATCTCGATGCAGCTGGCGGGAATGGCTCTGCCGCCCGGCAGGCACGACTTCCGGCGCAAATTCCTTCAGGCGGCCCTGGCCCGCAAGATGGAGATGTGTCACTCCAAGAAGGAGATCCTCGAAGAGTACCTCAACAGGATCCCCTTCGGCGGCAAGATCTGCGGCATCGAGGCGGCGGCGCAGTATTACTTCGGACTGCCCGCGGAAAAACTTGATTTGGCGGAGGCGACCTTGCTCTGCGGACTGCCTCAGAGGCCCAATTTCTTCCGCCCCGACCGCCATCCCGTCCGGGCGAAGGAGCGCCAGCGGATCGTGCTGAAACTCCTGACCCGCCGTGGCAAACTCACCCCCGACGAGGCCGGAAGGATCCTGCACCGGGAGCCCCTGCGTCTGCGGGACTTCCGCTGTCACGCCCCTTTCGAAAGCGCCGCGTCTCCGGGGGAGTTCCGGCACGCCTTTGCCTCTTCCGAGGTCAAGGGGGGCCGCACCACCCTCGACCGGGAACTGCACTTCGCCGTTCTTGCGCTGCTGCGGGAACAGCGGGCGCGCCTCAGGGATGTCAGGGACTTTGCCGCGCTTCTCGTCGACAACCGTTCGGGCGAGGTGCTGGTCTACATCGGAACGCCGGATATCACCGCGAAACCCGACGGCCAGGTGGATTCCGTCCGCGCCGTCCGCAGCGCGGGGTCCGCTCTCAAGCCCTTCATCTACGCCGAAGCCATTGCGGGCGGACTGATCGTCGGCGCGACGAAGATTTCCGATTCTCCGGTCCGCTACGGCAGTTACGCTCCGGGCAATTACGACGGCCGGTTTTACGGCGATGTCAGTGCGGCGTTCGCCCTTGCTTATTCCCTCAACACGCCTGCGGTGCGCCTCACGGCACGGCTCGGCGAAAAGCGGGTGAGCGAAACCTTCGGACGCATCGGACTTGCGCCCCGGCGCTCCGGAAAAAACATGTCGCCGGGATTGTCGCTGGCGCTGGGGACCGGGGGGTACACCCTGTGGGACATCACCCGCGCCTACGCCATACTGGCCCGGGGGGGAAAAGCCGTCCGTCTGAAATTGACGCCGGACGGCGGAAACGAAAGCGCGGCACGGCAGTGCTTTCCCCCCGGGGTGTGCCTGATGGTCTCCTCGATGCTCCGCGAGCGCCCCTTCGGCCACAGCGGCCTCTCCGTTGCCTGGAAGACCGGCACCAGCAACAACAACTGCGACGCCTGGTGTTTCGCCTGCACGCCCGATCATACACTGGGCGTGTGGTTCGGCAACAAGGACGGCCGGCGCTCTCCCGATCTGGTGGGGGCCTCCGCCGCGCTTCCCGCGGCCTGCGAAATTTTCGAACTGCTGTACAGGAACAGGACTCCTCCCCGCTGGCCGGAAGCCGGGAAAGTGCTGGAAGAACGGCTGCTCTGTGCCGAATCGGGACTGACGCCCGGCGCGTTCTGCCGCCGCCGGAGCGGCGCGTTCGCCGTCCCCGGACTGCCCCTCGCTCCGTGCACGCTCTGCGCGCGGGAAACGCGGCCGCCTCTTGAGATACTTTCTCCGGCGGCGAAACAGTACCGGACCCGCCCCGGGGAAAGATCGGTGCGGCTCCCGCTTCGGACCAACGGCGGAAAAGTGTTGTGGTTCCTCAACGACCGTCCCGTCGGCGAGGACCTTGCGGAATACGAATTTCCTCCGAACACCCGCTGCACCCTGCGGGCGCTGGAACGGACGAAAGACGCCGAGTCGCCCCCCCGTTCGGCGGAGGTGACCTTTTCCGTCGTGAGCGGTTGATCAGCGGAGCGTTTCGCGGGGCTCGGCGCAAATGCCCCGCACGGAGGGACTGCGCGTCACCGCCGGGCGGGCGTGGGCGAGCAGAGCGTCGAGGTCCGCAAGTGCCGTCAGTTTCGACGCTTCGGCCCTCAGCGCGGCGGGGAAGCCCCGGCCTTTCAGATAGTCGTGCACGATCTTTCTGGCGTTGCGCAAAGCGGTCTCCTCGCCGTAGAGCGCGACCATGTCCGCGACGTGATCGCGGACGATCTCCTTCCACTCCTCCAGCGAAGGATCGGGAGCGCCTGCGGCGATCTGCGAAAAAAGCCACGGGTTTCCCATGGCGCCCTGAGCCAGCATGAGTCGGGAGCAGCCCGTTTTTTCGCGCATGATCCTCGCCGTCTCGACCGAAACGATCCCGCCGTTGGCAATGACGGGGATGCCGGGCAGACTCTCCCTGACCGCGCGGATGACGGCGAAATCGACCTCTCCCGAATAGAAGCCCTCCCTTGTCCGGCCGTGGATGGTGACGGCCCGGGCGCCGCGTTCGGCGAGGCCTTTTGCCAGTTCCACGGTGGGGCCCGGATCCTCGGGGTGGACGATCCGCATTTTCGCGGTAAGGGGAAAGCGGCTGTTCTCCGCCAGCGCTTCGAAACAGCGCAGGGCCAGTTCCCTGTTCCTGCCCAGCGCCGCTCCCGCGCCCTTGCCGTAAACTTTTGGCACGGGACAGCCCAGATTGATGTCCAGAAGCGAAAAGTCATACTCGTTGAGCTTTTTTGCCGCGACGGCGAAGTGTTCCGGGATCGCCCCCACCAGCTGGACGCCGAGGAACGTTTCATCGTCTCCCCGGTACAGCATGGAACGGCCCCTGAGGGAGGCGTAGACGAGACTGGAGCAGTCCACCATTTCCGTGAAGGCGAAAAGACAGCCGCATCTGCGGGCGGCGCGGCGGTAGGCCCAGTCGGTATACCCCGAAAGCGGCGCAAGGATCAGCGCCGATTCCGGGTAGATCATGTCGTTTTTTTCACGGGGTGCGCTTTTCATCTTCGACCATTCTGTCGTGAAGTTTCTGCAGCGCCTGGTTCTGGATCTGCCGGACCCTTTCATTGGTGCAGTGCAGCTGTCTGCCCACCTCTTCGAGGGTCAGGATCGTTTCCCCGTCCAGTCCGAAGCGGAGTTTGAGCACCCGCCGCTCCCTGTCGCTCAGCGTGTCGAGCAGAGAGAGCAGCTGCTCGATATCCTCGACTTTCCGCAGGGCCTGATCGGGCGGCGGAGTGGTCTCGTCGGCGAAGAAATCGCCGAATTCGGTCCCGTCCTGATCGGAATTCGAGATGATGGCGTTCAGCGACTGCATGTCCGCCTGACGCTTGTCGCGCAGACGCTGCACCGTGACCAGCGGCAGACCGGTCTTCTGCGCCACCTCCTCGTCGGAGGGTTCCCGATCGAGATCGGTCTCCAGTTCGCGCACGCAGCGCTGGATGCGTCTGGAATTCTGCTGGGTCCCGATGGGGATGCGCACGGTCTGCGCCTGTTCGGCGATGGCCTGACGGATCGCCTGTTTGATCCACAGGGCGCTGTACGTGCTGAACTTCGCGCCGCGCCGGGGATTGTAGCGGCGCGCCGCCGTCATCAGTCCCCTGTTTCCCTCGGAAACAAGATCGTCCCACGGCAGACCGCGGCCGAGAAAATCGTTCGCGATCTTCAGCACCAACCGCAGATTGCTCTCGATCAGCGCTTCCGTGTCCAAGCTCCGAGACTCCTCTTTCTCAGATTTCTTTTTCACGCCCACCTCCTCTTTTGTGGGTTGGCCGGAGCCGTTCCGCTTGAAAACGCTCCGGCATGGTTTGCCCGGACGGCTCCGGTTCGCGGACGGTTCCTCACGCCGTCCGCCGGGGGATCCTCTCCTCCGCCGGATGCCGCGCCGCTTTTTCAGACCTGATCGAGCGTCTCCTTGTAGTTGCGGAGCAGTTCGTCAAGTCCGACTCCGATAACTCCGGTCTCAGCGCCGGAGAACTCCAGTTCCTGCTTTTCGGTGACGGTGCCGATCTTCGCAAACGTGCTGCCGGCCAGGGCCTTCTCGAAGGTCTCCGCCTTTCCGGGAGCCACAGTCGCGAGAAAACGCCCCGCGGATTCCGAGAAGATCTTTTCGAGCGCACCGCATTTTCCGGACGCCGGGATCGCGTCGATGTCGATCTTCATGCCCAGCCGTCCGCCCATGGCCCCTTTGGCCAGCGCCATGCCCAGACCTCCGGGACCGGGAGCCGCCAGCGAGGCGGCCAGATCCTGTTTGACCAGTTTTTCGACCTTTTTGTAGAGCGCGAGATTGACGGAGGCGTCGACTTCGGGCACGCTGTTGCCGGTGAAGCCCAGCATGTTGAAGTATTCGCTTCCGCCCAGTTCAGGTTTCGTGTCGCCGAGGATGTAGACGAAGTCCCCCGGATTCTTGACGTCGAAGGTGACGGCGTGAGAGATGTCCGGGCACTTGGCGATGACGCTGAAAAGCAGCGACGGCGGAATGGAGATCTTGCGTCCGCCGCGGGTACTGTCGTTTTTCATGGAGTCCTTGCCCGAGATGCAGGGACAGAGATAGGCCATGGTGTAATCCGCGAGAGCCTGATTGGCGCGGACAAGCTGGGCCAGTTTGTATTCGCCGTCGGGGGTCTTTTCGCTCTGCACCGGATCGGGCCAGCAGAAGTTGTCCAGCACGGCGATCTTCGACAGGTCGCCGCCTGCGGCCAGCGCCCGGCGGATGGCCAGATCCAGCGTCGCCGCCGTCATGTGATAGGTGTCGATGTCTCCGAAGTGAGGCAGGATGGCCGAACTGAGGACCACGCCCTCTCTGCTCAGCGGTTCGATCATGGTGACGGTGGCGTCGGCGGCCACGTCGCGGCACCTGCCGCCGTAAGGCTTGACCGCGCTGAGGCCCTTGACCTCGTGATCGTACTGCCGCGCCTTGTATTCGCAGGAGCAGAGATTGAGTTCTCCGACAAGCTGCGCCAGATCCTTGGCGATGCTGCGGTCCGCGGTGTCCGGTTCGGGGAAGTGCGGCGCCTTCCAGCGGGCCTTGAGGTGCATCTTGGGCAGACCCTAGTGCATGAAGCCGATGTCCAGCAGCGCGACGGTCTTATCCCCGTAGGTGATGTGGAACTTGCCGTTGTCGGTGAATTCCCCGAGGACCGTGACTTCCACGTCTCTGCGGGAAGCGAGGGCTTTGAATTCCCCGATCTTTTCGGGCGGCACGGCGAAGCTCATACGCTCCTGCGCTTCGGAGACGAGGATCTCCCACGGCTGCCGTCCGGCGTATTTGAGGGGGGCCTTCTTGAGGTCCATGCGGCAGCCGTTGCAGAGTTCGGCCATTTCGCCGACGCTCGAGGAAAGGCCGCCCGCGCCGTTGTCGGTGATGAAGCGGTAGAGCCCGCGGTCCCGGGCCTCCATGATGAAGTCCGAAAGTTTCTTCTGGGTGATGGGGTCGCCGATCTGGACCGCCTGCGCGGGACTGTCTTTGTGCAGT
>JAFTDL010000177.1 GCA_017454215.1 Lentisphaeria bacterium
ATGAGCTCCGCCCGGCGCGGAGGCAGTTCCGCTAGTTTGTAATGCCGGGACCGGTCGGTGTAATCAACGATCTTCTTCTGACGGGCAAGAATTTCCTCGTACATCTTTTCGCACTCCCAAGTGTGTTTCGTTTTGCCTAATATATCTCCGCCGCCGCGGATTTTCAACAGGGCCGGCGGCGGCCGTTTTCGGTCGAACCGCCCGACAGGTGCATTTTCCCCGCCGTCCGGCAGGGACGCAGCCATTTCCTCCGGACAGGCCGTGCCGGGATCGCGCAGTTATTCCGCAACCGGCGTTTCGGACCGGCCGGGACGCTTCAGGGAGGGAACGGTCCGGCCGATGCGGATGTGAAGCTCCGTGCTGCGGCCGGAAATTTTTTCTCCGCGGCTCAAGGCGCTGAACATCCGCCAGCAGTTTTCGGCGATGGCTTCGGGATCGTTGGTGACCATCGTCACCTCGGGCGTGAAATTTTCATGGGGGTCGTCGCAGCTGAATACGGCGAGGTCCCTGCCGATCCTGATTTTATGTTTGCGGCAGAGAGGGTACAGGTATTTGAGAGAACTTCCCGGCACGATCAGCACCTGCGGCGCGGGTACGGTGGACATGATCTTCAGCAGCCCTTCCTCGAGATCGCCGTACCTCTCCTTGCAGTGGTACACCCAGCCGGGATCGACGGGCAGATGATTTTCGGCCATCAGCCGGTAGTAGTCCAGGAGGCGCATGACCTGAACCGGATACAAAGAGACATCCTTGCCGCAGAAATGGATGTAACCGATGCGGGAGTACCCCAGATTTCTCAGATAGTCGAACTGAACGACCGTCATGTCGGGAGATTCCCGGAGCGCGATGACATTGTCGGCGGTATGCCGGGGAAGAAGTTCCATGCAGACCTTCATTCCGGCGTTCAGAAATTCGGCGAAATCGGAGATCTTCGCTCCGTAGACGATACAGTTGGATATGCCGTGCCGGATCAGTTCGTCGGCGATATCCTCCTGAGAGCGGCTGCCGACGTTTTCGACCGTGATCCTTCTGCCGTCCGCCGCGGCCCTTTCGGTCAGCGCCCGGAAGAGAATGCCGACGAAACTGTCCGCGTCCAGACTGCCGATCCGCCAGTGCAGAAGGCGTATTTCATCGGTCTTCTCCGCGGGTTTGATGCGGAAGACGCCTCTTTGCGGATCGACTCTGATGACGCCCTCTTTGACCAGAAACGCCAGTGCGTGGGCAACGGTCCGGCGTCCGGCTCCCGTGTCCCTCATGACCGTGCGGAATCCCGGCAGTCTGTCGCCTTCCGCCAGAGGGAACAGCGCATTCTGCAGATATTCGACGACCGCCTTTATCTTCCGGCTCCGTATTCCGTCATGCTTCATTTCATTTCTCCGCAGCGATCCTCACGGTGATTAATATAACACACCGCGCAAACTGTGTCAATTTCTGTTTCCTTTTTGCGGGCGGTGAATTTTAAGCGGAAAAAATCTTCTCCGTCTGTTGCGCCCCCCGCGGATCCGCGGTATAATTTGCCGTAGATGATTTTCGGGCTCCTTAATTCCGACAAAAGAAAGGAACATCAAAAATGACTGCCGTAAAAAGAATCCGTTTCACTTTGATCGAGCTTCTGGTCGTGATCGCCATCATCGCCATTCTGGCCGCCATGCTCATGCCCGCGCTGCAGCAGGCAAGGGAACGGGGAAAAACGGCGACTTGCATCAATAATCTCAAGCAGCTGAATTCCATCCTGAGCTCCTACACCAACGACTACGACGACTACATGGTCCCCTGTTACGACAACGGCAAAGTCTACATGAAGTCCGCCTACGGCAATCCGAACAGATGGCAGTATGTTCTTGCGGAGCGCTACAGTTCTCTCGACTGCGCACGGACTTCCGCTTCGTTTCCTGCCGCGGGCATGCAGAAAAGACTTGCGGCATGGTTCTGTCCGGGCATGAGTGAAAAATCTCCGGCGCAGATCATGGCGGAATACAATCTCTCGAACTACGCCTATAACGGCGCGTTCATGCACGGCGGAGATGAAAGCGGCAAGACGAAGACCTCGTTTCTGGTCCCGATCACCGCCAGCAAATGGGTGAATGTCGCCAGAATGAGCAAGATCACCCGCGTCAGGAATTCCTCCCGGACCTTCACCATCGGCGACGGGGCGATCTCCGGCGGAAAACTGCGCGACTACTTCGTTCCCAGCAGTTATGAGGAAAACGGGACCAGGGAGGGAACGATGTTTTATCTGGACACCCGGCACAGCAGTCAGGCTTGCATCGCCTTCGCGGCGGGCAACGTCTCGAAACTCCCCCGGACCGAAATAACCAATGAGAAAAGCGCGGGATTCCTGCAATGAGAACAGATTTTCCCCGCGTCGAACTCCGCGGTCTGCTGGGCCAAGCCCTGCGGCGCTCATGTGAAAAACGTTTGAAGACGGTCGATTACGGGCAGCTGGTCGAGCCGTTCCGTCTGCGCAATGAAGCCGACGGCGGATGGAGATGCGAGTTCTGGGGCAAGGTGGTCCGTTCCGCCATCCTGACCAATTGCTGCGTGAACGATGTACGACTGGCGGATATCATCGGACGGACAGTCGGCGCGATAATGGAAACACAGACCGCGGACGGCTGCATCAGTTCCTATCCTGAACATCTGCAGTTGAGCCGCTGGGACGTCTGGGGCCGCAAATACGTTCTGCTGGGCCTGCTGCGCTATTACGAACTCGTCGATCCCAACGAAAAAGTGAAGAATTGCTGCACTGCCATGCTGGATCACCTGACAGCGCAAGTCCGGCGGCATAAAACCGCCGTAACCGGTTGCGGAGAACACGGCGGACTGGCCGCCGCCTCCATTCTCGGCGCGGCGGTCGGCGTTTACAGAATATCCGGTGAAAGACGGTTTCTCGACTTCGCACGCGAAATCGTGAGGTCCGGCTGTTCCAAAAAACACGACATCTTCGAAGCAGCGCGCTCGGGAACGCCCCCCCGCGACCTGGGAAACGGCAAAGCCTACGAAATGACCAGCTGTTTTCAGGGATTGGCCGACCTGTACGAATTCGATCCCCGGCCGGAGTACGCCGATGCCTGCATAAAATATTTCCAAGCCGTCCGCGACCGGGAAATATTCATCACCGGAGCCGGCGGCGGCCGGGACAGTCACGGCGAATACTGGGACGACGGCGCCTTGAAGCAGACGGCGCCGGATTATCCGGGAAGTCTGGGAGAGACCTGCGTCACGACCACATGGCTGCACTACTGTGAAAAAATTGCCGATCTGACCGGAGAAGCCTCTCCCCTCGCAGAGGCGGAGCGCGCACTGTACAACGGCATTCTCGGCGCGATGGCGCCGGACGGGACCCGCTGGGTGCATGCCAATCCCACGCCGCTCACGGGCGGCGGATGGAAAGAAACGGCGCCGGATCAGATCGAAACCGTTTTCGGCACGCCATTCGGCGGCCATGACTGCTGCCGGGCGCAGGGTCCGGAAGCGCTGGCGCTGGCCTCCCGGCTGGCGGTGAGAGCATCCGGAGGCTCCGTTGAACTCAATTTCTTCGAACCGCTGACGGCGGTCATCAGGGGAAATATCCGCATCGACGTCGCGGGAAACTATCCGCTGGAGCCCCGGGCGGAGGTCAGGATCCGTTCCGCAGGACCGGTCAAACTCAGAGTACGGATCCCGGGATTCATTGAAAAAGCCCGCCTCAACGGCAAAGTTCTGTCCGCGGTTCCGGGGGAGTATCTGACCGTGGACCGGCTGTGGATGCCGGAAGATGTTCTGCGCCTGGAATTCGATTTTTCCCTGCGCAGAGCCGCCTCGCCGGACGGAGCCGGGTACGCGGCCTTTCTCCGCGGACCGCTGGTTCTGGCGGAGGACTCGCGGGGAGACGTTCCCGACGCCCTCGTCCGTGAACGCAAGGCGGACCGTCCGCTGATCGACTACATCACGGCCGGAAATACGATGTGCCGGAACAACACGCTCAAAGTCTGGTTTTCTCCGGGGGAAATCGGTTAAGAAAAGGATATGCAAATGAAAACGAATCACCTTATCGGATCGCTCGCAGTGTGCCTGTTCGGACTTGTCACGCTCTGCGCACAGCCGGCAAAATTCGAGTTCCGGGCCGACGGAGAGGCGCTGGATGTCGCGTCGGAGAAGAGGAAAGTCTCTCTGACCGAATGCGGCGGAACGCCGTGCCTGCTTCTTGCCGGTTCGTCCAAGTGGGCCGTTGAACTCGATCCCGCGAAATTTGCCGGCAGGACCGTTTACCTCTCGTGCGAATTCAAGACGGAAGGTATTTCCGTCAGGCCGGAAAAGAAAAACACTCACGGATTCAAGGCGCAGCTGTTCGTCGTCACCGCGGAGAACAGAAAACTGTACTTCCACAAACTGCCCGTCACAGGGACCTGCGGCTGGAAAACGGTCCGTCAGAAGATCGCGATCCCCGCAGGAAGCACCCGCATCGTCCTGAGCGTCTCTTCTCCCGACGGCAGAGTTCTGGTCAAACACCTTTCGCTGGCGGAAAAGGCCGCGGTCAAGACACCCGCAACTGAAAAGCCGGATAACGTCCAGACTCTCGACGGATCAAAAAAAAAAGTAACTGTTGACGGCATATTTTCCCCGGGTGAGTGGTCGGCGTGCGCGTCCGACCACGTTTTTATATCGCAGACCACAGGACAGAAGGCACTGCGGGATACGTTCATCTATTACGGGTACGACAGGGATCATTTTTACTTCTGCCAGCTGGGAGCCCTTCCGAAACAGCCGCAGAAACTGGATCCGGCTGACACCGTGGAACTTGTCCTGACGACTCCGGAGAAGAAAACTTTTCGTTTTTCCTTCACTCCGCAGGGAGGTGCGGCGCTCCCGGCGGGCGTGCTGTGCCGTTCCGACATGTGCGGAAAACTGGTACTGGGCAATGGCCTGCCGACCTCTCCGCGCTGGGTGCTCGAAGCCGCCATTCCGTGGAGCGCTCTGGGAATGAAGTCGGCCCCGGAAAATGCGGAATTCCAGATGCGGGTACGCCGTCTCTGGCGGAATCCTGCGGAAACGGCGGAACTCGCCGTTCCCAGACTTTACTTCAGCCGCAGCGCACCGGCGGTCTCGATCACTCGGGCTCTTTACGGACTCAATGCCCGCATTTCCGGAAAGATCGCCAATCCCTCCGCGGAGTCCCGCAGTTTCGACCTCGACATCATGATCAGATCGCAGGAGGTTCCCCACCGGGCCAATCAGCGGATATCCGTCAAAGGCGGGGCAACGGCTTCCATCTCGCAGTATTTCATGGTCGGAGGCGCCGCCGACCGCAATCTGGACATAACATTGAAGGACACCGCATCGGGCCGGGTGCTCTACGCCAGAAACGCCGATTGGAACGTCAGGACGGGAACGGGGTTCTTCGATCCCGACCCGCCGATCACCATGAATTTCGGCTTCAGCCCCTCGCAGAACCGCCTGATCGCCAAAGTGGGATCGGCCTCTCCCGCAAAATTTTCCGGAACGGAGCGCATCGAATTCAAGGTCGTTAGCGCCGACGGCGTCGTCATGCAGAAAGTCCGGGCCGAAAAACGCGCTCCCGGATTTTATTTCAAGGACTGGCGCTGTCCCGAACTTCCCCTCGGCACATACACGCTGGAAGCGGAGCTTTTCGGAAAGAACGGCAGGACCGGATCTTTCCGCCGTTCCTTCAGGATCATGAACTTCGACTGGCAGAACACCCGCGTCGGCATGGAGAGAAAAGTCCCCTCCCCCTTCCGGCCGCTGAAAAGTTCGGACAATGAAGTTCACGCTCTGCTGACCGGATACCGCACCGCGGGCGTCTTCTGGGACCGGATCTTCGCGCAGAAAGAAAATATTCTGGCCGGACCGGTCACTCTGATTTTCAACGGCAAACCGCTGAAAACGGACCATGAAGAGTGGATCGAGCGCTCCCCTGACCGGGCGGTGAGACTCTCCGGACATTCCGCGGACGGGTTGAAACTCAGGGTGAAACACGAGTACGAGTTCGACGGCATGTGCAGGACGACTCTCGCGTTTCAGCCGGAGCAGAATCTGACCGTGGACTCTCTTTACATCGACATGCCGCTGAAACCGGAAATCGCCAGGCTCTATCACCATACCGGCTTCGGCATCCGCAGCAATCCTTCGGCATGGATCCCGCAGGGCAGCGGCCGGGTCTGGAGCCTGCCGTGGGCAATGCTGAAATATCCCTCCTGCCTCTGGTTCGGAGAAATCTTCAAAGGCCTCAGCTTCTTCTCGGATATGACGCCGCCGTTTTTCGACAACCGGACGGGCTTCGTCTCTCATGAGATCCTGCGGTCGAAAGACAAAGTCACCCTGCGCGTTCATCTGGCGCCTCCCGGCAGAACGGCTTTCAAGCCCTTCGAATACGTATGCGGATTCCAGCCGACACCGGTAAAGCCCCGTCCGAAGGGATTCCGGCAATACGGCGGCAGCATGTGGACGGCGAAACCGCCCGGCGTTCACATGATCTATGCGGTGGCGTGGAACAAACACTTCTTTTCGCACATCAGTTTCGGCCAGCCCCTCGTGCCCTACGCCAACGACCCCGCGTTTCTGGAATACATTTTCAGCGGACGGCAGGACAGAGAATCCCGGGATCAGATCATGACAAGGATCGGAGCGCTCCTGAAAAAACATGACATGAGCGATAAGAAATGGTCCGCTCTCTTCGGCGACGGTCACGACAGCTCCTCGCTGACCGCCAGAATGCGTCAGGGAGCGATCTTCACCCGGAACAAGGAACGGGGACTTTACCTGAATCCCCGCGCCGGTTACCGCTGCTGGGCGGAGTCGGAGATGTACGACGACGAATGGATGCACTCCGGATACCGCGATCCCGACGACAGCCATTACCACCGGCATCCCGTCTGCTCCTACGCTGATATGCTGCTCTTCAAAACCCGGGCGTTTCTGCGCCGTTATCCCGGATGCAGAGGCGTCTATTTCGACAATCTTTATCCCGGCCGGATGGCCTCTCTCTTCTGGGGCGCACGGGAGCTTGCCCCCGGCAAAAACAGTTTCACGGGCGACATATTCTTCATGCGGGAACTGGTCAAGAGAACGCTGGTCATGTCGGAACAGGAAAAACGTTTTCTCTCTTCCGATCCCCGGTATGCGTGGCTGGTCGGCCATATGACGGATGCGAACATCGTTCCCGTCATGGGCCTGCTGTCGGTCACTCTCGGCTGGGAGATGAAATTCGGCCGCCGGGACTATCAGGAGCGTTTTCCGGAGCCTTTTCATCTGGTGCAGTCTCTCGGCACCCAGACGGGAACAGTTCCCATCGGGATCGCCTTCACCGGCGGCACGGAAAAGGAACGCGCGCGCCAGCACCGCACGCTGTACGCGGCGGGTTTCGCTTTCGACATGCTGAATTTCTGGGATCCCGGCAGCCGGGAGGAGGACGGCAGTCCCCTTTTCAACAGTATGCAGAAACTGGTCCGGGGATTCGGCTACGGAACGGAGGAAGTGGAACATTTCCCCGGTTACGAACCTGAAAAAAACCCGGTCAAGTGCCTTCCGGACCATATCCGCGTCACCACGCTGAAACGCAAGGACGGGCGCCTCATGCTCCTTGTCGGGAATCTGGGAGAGGCGGCAGAAGTCAAACTGCGTTTCTCGGGGATACGCGTTTCCGGTCTGCGCAATGCCGAAACGGGCAAAGAGATCGTCAATGCGGGATTCGGTCTTCCTGAACACGATTGCGCGGTCCTGACCGGAAAATGGAGTCGTGAACAATGAAAATCAGTCACCTTTTCTTCGTGTGTCCGGCCGTGGTGTTTTCACAGGCTCTGCAGGGAGTCGCGGAACTGCCGGACACCGGGTCGATGAAACGCGCCCAAAAGATCCGGGGAGAGTTTTATTTCTCCCCCGAAACGGATTTTCGGACGTGGCGGAAGGCCGCCAGGAATTCACTGGTCGAAAAACTGGGACTTGCCCGGAAACTCCCGGCGCCGCGTGTTCCCCTCGCGCCCAGGCTCCTGTGGCGGCGCAAAGTGAAAAACGGGACCATCTGCAAGATGCTCCTGCGATCGGAGAGCGATCACGACCTGCCGATCTATCTCTGTCTTCCCGACGGCAGGGGACCCTTCCCCGTGTGGATATGCGTTCAGGGGCACGGGACCGGAATGCACGCCTCGATCTCCGTGAAATGGCAGGATGAAAAAAGTTTCAAATACGACGGCGGCGACCGCGATTTCGCCCTCCAGTGTCTGGAAAAAGGTTACGCCGCAGTCTGCGTCGAACAGCGGGCATTCGGAGAAAAAAGTTGTATGACCACCCGCAAGCCCGGCTGCGCCCGGCTGGCATCGCATGCCCTGATGTTCGGAGAGACCCTGATCGGGAACCGGGTGTTCGACGTCGACCGGGCCATCGACTTCATATACACCAGAAGCGAACTGCGCAGAGACATGATCGGGATCGTCGGCAACTCCGGCGGCGGCACGACCGCGATCTACTCCGGAGCGATCCTGTCCCGCCTGACCCACGTCATGCCGTCAAGCTGTTTCTCGACCTACCGGGATTCCATCCTGGCGGTGCCGCACTGCCAGTGCAACTACTGGCCGGGAATGCTGAACTGGGCCGACATGGGCGACCTGGCCGGACTGTGCGCGCCGAAGTATCTCGTGATCGTCAACGGCAGAGATGACGCGATTTTTCCGGCAGGACCGGCGAAAGCCGAATTCGGCAGAACGCGGAAGATCTACGAAGCCGCCGGTTTTCCCGACCGCTGCCGCATGGTCGTCGGAAACGCCGGACACCGTTTCTACAAAGCCGACGCCTGGCCGGTCATGGATGAATTTTTCAACCGCGTCCGGACCGGAAAAAACGGCAGTTCCGAAGAGCCGCATTCCCCGGAAACAAAACGATAAAATGAAGAATTCTCCCACCCCCCTTCCCGCGTCGCGGGAGTTGCACTCGTCCCCCTTTGTACGGAGATACGCGGGCAATCCCATTCTCACGGCACGCGATGTACCCTATGCGGCCGATTACGTATTCAACGCGGGCGCGGCGTTCTACCGCGGCGAATATTTCATCGCTCCGCGCATCGACTGCCGCAACAGAAACTATCACCCCGGCGCTCCCCGGATGCGCAGCATCTGCACCGGGTTCGGACGCGGCAGGGACGGGATCCGTTTCGTCATCGATCCCGAACCGGTCCGCGTCCACTACCGCGGAGAAATTCTGCCGTGGGTCTGCGATGCCCGCCTGACCGTGCTGGAAGACGAACTTTACCTGAGTTTCTGCTTCGAAAACCGGCACTCCGAACGGCCCGGCATCGCTCGCTGGCGGGGAAGCGGAACGGATTTCGACACGGTCTGCCTCGGCGTACCCCAGCAGCGCAACATGATCTTGTGTCCGTTCAAAAATGACGGACTTTACATGCGATTGGAACGCCCCTCCAACCAGTGGCAGGATCCCTTCCACATCTGGTACAGCCTCTCGCCCGATCTGCGCTACTGGGGTGACTCCGAACTGCTGCTGGGATGCGAAGACGTTCCCTTCGCCGACAAAAAGATCGGCGGCGGCGCGCCCATGGTGGAGATCCCGCAGGGGTATCTGCTCATTTTTCACGCCGTGGACGAAGATCCGGCACGGACCGTTGTCTTTCCCGACGGCAGAAAGTGGTGCAAACGCTACACCGCCGGAGCCGCCCTCTTCGACCGGAACGATCCGACGACACTGACCGCCATCACCAAAAAACCGCTGCTGGTCGCCGAAGCGCCCTACGAAACCGGCGACCTTGACCGCCTCTGGGTGGAATTCACCGTATTCCCCTGCGGCGCGCTCCTGACCGGCGGCGGAAAAAACCTGCGCATCTATTACGGCGCGGGAGACTGCTCCACCAACATCGCCGACATCGCGCTCGACGACCTGATGAAAGAACTGACCCCCTGCTCCCGCAAGGCGGAACGGGCCACGATCCCCTTCGATCTTGCGGGGTGGAAGAACTGAGCCTCAGTCCGAGGAGCGGACGTCCCGGGGAATGTGCACGGTCTCGCGCATGTGCAGACGGTAGGGGACCGTGAAATCGTCCCCCGGCCTCTCCCCGCGGAACTGCGCTTCGAGCAGAGAAACGGCCTTCCCGGCGATGAGATCGAAGTCCTGCTCCACCGTCGTGATCGCGGGCTTGACCATCTTCGACACGTAAGGCATCTCCCAGGCGACAAGAGACATCTGACGCGGGATCTCGATCTTGCAGAAATTCAGCGAATTCCAGATCCCCAGCCCCGCGGATTCCCCGTCGGCGATGATGCCGGTGATCCCCCGGCGGTACAGATCCAGCACGGTCCCGTGATAACTCCCCACGTTCCCGGGAACGGCAATGCACGTCTCGCGCAGACCGTGCTCCCCCGCGACCTTGTTGAAGGCCTGACGGCGGCGTCTGCCCGCGAAGGACATTCCGCTCGTCGAAATGAATGCTATGCTCCGGTGCCCGTACTCGCGCAGACACAGGAACGCCTTCCTGACGCCGTCCTCCGCGTCGGAGTTGACCGACCACGCGTTGTCCGCGTGGCTCGACGCGTTGTTGATGCACACCAGAGGAATGTTGTACTTCCGGTTGATCATGCCCGCGATCCTGAGGGTGAACTCCAGAGAGATGATCCCCGAAACGGAACGTTCCTGAATGATATCGGCCTTGTCCTCGTTGACGAACTCCCAGTAGTACGGCGTTTCGCTCAGACGCTTCTGCAGGGCGTTGATCAGGCTGAGACTGTACCAGGCCAGTTCCGTGTTGCCCGACGGCAGCAGCACCACGATGCATTTCCGCGTCCGCTCGAAATGATAACCCATCTCGTGGGCCTTGCGCAGGACAAGCTCCGTCGTGTCCCGCGAAATGAGATAACTGCGGTTCAGCGCCCGCGAAACCGTCGAGATGTTCAACCCCAGCTCCGCCGCGATGTCCCGGACTCCCGGGCCGGATTTTTTACGCATATGATATCTCCTTTCTCCGGTGAAAGTACCGCGTTCCCGGCAAAGATCGGCGGTTCCGGGGGGAGGGGAAAACTTTTTTTCGCGTGAAAAAAAGTTTTCCCTTCCCCCCGGGCCCCCTGTCCTTTTCAAAAAAAGCGGGGTGTTTTGAGCGGAGAAGAGCATCCCGCCGATCGCGAAAAACGGAAGCGGAGTGTTTCTCGTCTGCCCGATTTCAGCTGCGGCTGTCACCGATCTCTGCGGGAAACAGGACCCTGATAAAAATACCACGTCCCCGGTGAAAAAACAAGCGGCATTCCCGGATTTGTTGCATTTTTTTGCAATTTTGTTGCATCAAGTTGCAGAACAAAGAGGCCGATCCGCGTTGACTTTCACTGTTTCGGCGTTAAATTAGTCCCCGGAACCGGGAAAGGGGTAACGCATCATGATGGAACAAACGCTCGAAAACAGGTATTTCCGCCTGACGCTGAAGGGATCGGGAGAAATCGCAGTGCTGGACAGGGAAAGCGGCCGGACATGGAGTTCGCAGGCGCCTTTCCGCTTCACCTACGGCGACTTTTACACCTTCGATCTGGCGCAGCACTGCCGCATGAAGGCGATCCGGCGGGGAAACAGTATCCGGATCACCTTCGACCGCATGGACTGGGTCGCCCGGTTTCCCGGACACACCTACAGAAAACCCGACCCCGGTCCGGATCTCGGATTCAGCTTCAGGATCGAACTGGACGGCGACAAAATCGTTTTCACCACAGGCAGGATACGCAACCTCGACGACGAAAGATGCTCCCTCGAATTCCCCTTCCGTCTGCTGGAGTGGGACCAGAACGAAAAACTCGACTTCGTTTATCCCCGGGGCTACGGACTGATGGTCCGGTTTCCCCGCCCGAAGGAATTTTTCCAGGCCCGCTGGGGATATTTCGCCATGCCCGTCTACGGCGTGTTCACTTCCTCGGGGGGCGTCGGCGTACGCATACTCGACCCCTTCGACCATGAAAACCGCCTGAGCGTGGGCACGTTTGCCGACGGCAGGGCCTCGGTCGACAGCACGTGGCTCGTCAACAGAAGATTTGCGAACTATCCCCGCCGTCTGGTGTGGAAGCACTTCCCCGCGGGCAGCGGCTTCGTCGCCCTGGCCAAGGCCTACCGCGCCTGCCGCATGAAAGAGGGCGCGTTCGTCTCCCTCGACGAAAAGATAAAACAGCATCCCGACGTGGAAAAACTCGTGGGCGCGGTGATCTGGAAACACTCGGTGTACTCGCAGAAAAAAATGCCGAAGGGCGTGGAAAAGACCTACAGCCTCTACGCCCTCTCCCCCGACGTGGAACTGGCGGAGGGCAAGCCGGACTCGTGGAACGCCTACGAACTCTTCGACACCGCTCATGCCCGGGGCTTCGACCGTCTGTGCGTCTACAACACCGGGTGGAACAATCTCGGGTACGATTCGGGCTATCCCAGAAGATTCCCGGTCAATCCCGAGCGCGGCACGGAGCGGGATTTCAAAGAAGCCGCGGAATACGCCCGGTCGCTGTCGAAGGATTTCATCTATTCCGTTCACGACAACTACTGCGACGTCTACGGGAACTCGCAGGAGGACATCGCGCCCACGCTGCGGATCGCTTCCAACGGCGCTCCCGTGGAGGGCGGCATCTGGCGCGGCGGACGGGCTTACATACAGTGCACTTCCGAGGCGGTCAAATACGCAAAGCGCGACATTCCCCAAATCGCGAAGATGCTGGGCAGGGGCAGCATTTACATCGACGTCCTCGCTTCGGCGGCGTTTTCGGAGTGTTACTCGCCCCTTCACCCCGTCAGCCGCCGTCAGGACGCCGCCGCCCGACGCAGATTCATGAAGTTCGTGCGCGCCCGGATGGGCTCCCTCGCCTCCGAGGCCCTTCCCCACGACGCCACGGCCGATCTGGTGGATCTGGGCGCCTACATGAGCACGGCGCTGGAGTCGGAGTTTCCGCGCAACGTCAAAAAGGCGGTGACCATCCCCCTCTGGCAGCTGGTCTACCACGACAGCGTGCTGTGTTTCACCAACGCCTATGACAAATATTCCGCGGAGAACTACCATGCGCTGTGCGCCCTCTTCGGCTTTCTGCCGGGCGGGCTCGACGAAACGAGTCTGCGCCTCTCGAAGGAACTGCGGAACGCCTACCGCTCGGAGATGACGGATTTCAGATTTCTCACGCCGCCCGTGCCGCCCTACACCTGCGTCGCGGAGTCCCGCTTTTCCGACGGCACGGCCGTCATCGCCAACATGACCGGCAAAACGTACACAGGCGGCGGCGAGAGGATCGCTCCGCACGCTTTCGTCATAAAGAAACACCCCGCATCGAAGGGAAAAAAGAGATGAAAAAATACAAATCTTTTCTGAAACGTTACGAGGGGAATCCCCTCTTTGCGCCGGAAGACTTCCCGTACTGCCGGGCGGATCAGGTCTTCAATCCGGGACAGGTGATGACGCCCGACGGCAGGACGATCCTGCTCCTTTCGGTCGTTCCCATCACCGGCGGCGGCGCCCGCTGTCATGTGGCCGAAAGCTCCGACGGAGTG
>JAFTDL010000178.1 GCA_017454215.1 Lentisphaeria bacterium
TCGCGGTGGGGACAGTCGGTGGGGATGCCCGTGTAGTTGCAAAGATACGTGCGCCGGGTGATCTCCTGCAGTTTGTTCAGGACTTCGTCCGAACTGGAAAAACGCCCGCGCTCCTCGAAATCGTTGTGGATGAAACAAGCCGTAAGCCCGATGACTTTGACGTGCTGGTCGCTGATCCTCACCCGGCAGTAACGGAAACCGTGGTAGGTGAAACGGGCGTGCCAGACCTCGACGCCGCTTCCCCGGGCGGTGTATTTGTCGGTCTGGAACTCCCCCTTTACGTAGGGCGAGATGTTTTCCTTCGAAATGTCGCCGTGGGGCAATACGTGCTCGGCGTATTCCATGACCACGGAGCTCCCGGCGGGGGCCTCGAGTTCGATCTCGCACCAGCCGGTCACGTTGACGCCGAAGTCGTAGACGAAAAGCTGATCCGAGAGATCGAAGCGCTTCCCCGGGATGCGCCCGCACACGCGGCAGGGCTCCAGATCTTCCTCCACGATCAGCCCGCCGGGAGGATTGCAGTACTGCGCATCGGCCCAGCAGGAATCGTCGAAGTCCGGCTGAAAAATACGGTCATCCTCCAGCCGGGCGTCGTAATGCTCCCCCTCGCGCATCTGCGAGAACGTGACGGGACTCGGGGCCGTCTTCCAGGAATCGTCCGAAAAAAGCACCGTTTTCCCGTCGCACACCAGATCGCAGAGCAGTTTGGGACGGTCCCGCCACGGCGCGGCGTGAAAGCGCCAGTTGGTCACGGTCCGCGCGTCGTACAGGCCGCCGCCGAGCAGAACGGTGATGACGTTTTTCCCCTTTTTGAGCAGAGAAGTCACATCGTAGGCGATGTACGACACATGGCGGTCGAACTGCGTCACCACGGGCGCGAGGACCCGGTCATCGGCAAGTTCGCCGTTGACCCGCAGTTCGTGCCAGCCCAGTCCGCAGAGAAAGCACACGGCGCGGCGGGGCGTTTTTTTCAGGGCGAAGACCTTCCGGAAGTACGGGACTTCTGCCTCGCCGCCCCCGATCCAGTATCCCTGCCACTTTCTTTTTTTCATAGTAGAACCTCTTTCGGCTGCTTATTTTCCCGTGAGAGGGGTCACATCGATGATGTAGACTTGCCGGGAGCCCTCGTGGATGGAGTCGATGCAGACCTCGCGGCCGTCCCGGGACCAGTTGGGGTGCAGATCGCAGCGGGTCGGCGCGGGATACGCCGGGTCGGAGTAAAAACTGCCGATCTCATAGGCCTTCCGTGAAGACAGTTCATAGAGAAAGAGTTTGCGGCAGCTGTCCTCGCACGGATAGGAGTCGGTCAGCATCCACTTGCCGTCGGGAGAATAGGAACAGTGCCCGTCGCCGGGGAAGACGTCCTGCGCGATGACTTCGGTATGATGAGTCCTGTCGGTATAGAGATAATACTGCCAGCCGTGGGCATAGCGGTTCGAGAAATTGATGATGTGCGTGTCGTCGACCCACGTGTAGTGACTGCTCATTTCCTCAAGATTGAGGGGCCACAGGTCGGAACCGTCCCGGTTCGCGGTGAACATGTGGGTGATATGCCAGCCGGGCGTACCGTCCTTGTTCCACAGCCGCCAGCGGTGGAAGAAGGCGATCCGGCTGCTGTCGGGGCTGAAGAGCATGTGGTTGAACCAGCCGGGAGTATTCTCCATATCCGACCGGAAGTATTTTTCGGTGACGTCCGCCACGCTCACGACCAGTTGAGAGGTGTCGTTCTTGAGATCCACCAGCCAGACGCCCTCGTCGTCGGGCGTGTTGACCTTTTCGTTCCTGTCGAAGGCTCCGGGATAACCGTATCCGGGCCGCTCCCGGTCGAGGCGCGAAAAGTTGAGGCTCAGCGCCCAACGGCCGTCGGGACTCAGACAGTAAACGGGCCGGTGCAGACGCCGGGTCTCCCCCGTTTTCACGTCGAGGATCCTCGATATGAA
>JAFTDL010000017.1 GCA_017454215.1 Lentisphaeria bacterium
AAGTACGAATTCAGCCAGTTTGAGGGGATTCGCGCCGAAGGTGGGGGCGTAAAGCAGATCGCTTCCCGCCCGGCAGTAGGCCTGCTGGACCGAAACGATCGCGTCGGGATTGTGCACGCACCACTCTTCGGGACACACGCCGGGAGGCAGTCCCCGCTTGACGAGCTCCGTTCCCGTCGCGCCGTCCAGCCGGATGATCCTGCCCGCCGCAAGACGCTGAAATTCCTCTCTGCGCATGGATCGCCCTCCCCTGTGCCGGACCGAATTCAGATCACCCGCTCGATGACGATCTCGGGATCGATCTCGTCGCGCAGGATGCGCTCCAGACCGCCCTTGATGGTCATGGCGGCGTGGGGACAACCGCCGCAGGCGCCCCGCAGTCTCAGCCTGACGGTCTTGCCCTCGACGGCGACGACTTCGAGATCGCCGCCGTCAGCCTGCAGATGAACGCGCAGTTCTTCCAGACGATCCGTAATCTTTTTGCTCAGGTCTTCCATAAAAACACCTCTGTTTTTTTCTGTTGTTGGACTATTGCCGCACATGCGGCTGCATCCGGTAATAGGAGCAGGAAAAGCCCGCGAGAGCCGTTTCCGCCGCCTTTCGCGGATCGAAAAACGATTCATTGAATATGTCTATGTACACCGTTCCCGAGGCGGGATCCCAGACGCCGCCGATCCAGCCGCCGACAAGGGGCAGAACGAACTTGCATCTTCCGTCGCGCCGGAACACGCGGCAGACGCCGTCGGACCGCAGTCCCAGAGCGGAGGCGATCTCTCCGACCGTGCGGCGGATCCCGGCAAAGTTCTCGTCGGCGGGCTCCCGGCGGGAGTCGTAAAGGTCGATGGCCACAGAGAACGCCCTGGCGGAGGTCTTCTCGAACCGGCTTTTCCACGAAAGCTGAAAACTGTGCCGGTCATGCCCTTCCGTCACGGGGACGAGCCGTTCGATGCCGTTGTTGCCGACGATCCCCCTGTCGATCAGGCTCGAAACCACCCATTGATCGCTGTGCAGTCCCGATGCGATGCAGTCCGTCGCCCGCGAAAAATCCACCTTCTCGCCGCAGGTGAAAAGATCCACCGCGGCGTACTCGTGCTCGGGCCAGGCGTGCACGGCGAAGTGAGACTCCGAAATGATCACCACGCCGCTGACCCCCTGCGGCATGAAGCTGTGAAAGTGACTGCTTATCACCGTGGCATGAGCCTCTTTGGCGGCCGAGACGAAGATCTCCTGCATCCGGCCCGAATCCGCGAGGATCCTCGCGTCGCAGTCGTAAAATTCGACAGTCATCTGCCGCCCCAGCGCACAGCCGGGAGGCGTTGGAGTCTCACGTTCAGCCATGATCGTCAGTTGTTCCGCCCGCTTCCGGTGAACCGGCAGTTCGCCGCAAATTCCTCCTGAAGGCTCTGCATCACCAGAGACATCTTCTGATTGCGGCACATCATGACGTACATGTCTTTCTGCTTGTCGAAGGCCTTCATGTCGGGCGCGGCGCGTCCGGTCAGCTGGGCGATGACCGCGCCGTTCTTTCCCTGCACGGGTGAAGTGAAGGCTCCGGTCTTGAGGTTGACGACGGCAAGCGCCACGTCGAGACGGTCCTCAGGCGGGCGCCTGGTCATGAGCGAGAAGTCGAATTTGCTGAAACGGCAGCCCTTGTATTTGGCGAGGACCTTGAGGGCGTCCTGCGGTTTTGTCCGGCTCAGTTCGGCGAAGGCGGAAGCGGCCTTCTTCATGGCGCCGGAAGAAGCCTTTTCCGCGAGGCAGTCCGCCTTGACCTTGGCGGCGACCTCCTTGTACTCCGCCTGACGGGGCTGGACCCGCGAACGGGCAAAACCGATGTAGACCTGCCGTCCCTCGACGACGGGATCGGTGACCCGGTTGTCGCCAACGAGAGCCGCCAGACCGTTCACCAGAGCCGCCGACTTGATCTTGCCGATGGAGGAAGCCCCGAACTCGGCGCTTCCGGCTTCGATCACCACCAGTTTGAACTTGTCGGCCAGACTCCGGAAGAGTTTTTCCTTGTTCTGCGCCGGCTGTTCGCCCAGCTGTTCGTAGGCCGTCGCGGCGAAGTCGTACGCGGCCTTCTGCGCCAGTTCCAAAGAGGCTTCTTCGATGAATTTTTCCTTCACCGCACTCTTGACGGCCTCGAATTTTGGCGCCTTGATCTTGTCGGTCTCGAAAGCTTTGGGATTGCGGTCGAAGAAGGCTTTGAGGGTCTTGTCGGAAGCAAGTTTCGCGGCCTCGCCGCGGAAAGAACGGGCATCCCAGGCGATGACGAGGGCATCGACTTTTCCGGGGATGACGTACGACGCGCGGTGTCCGGCAAAATACTTACGGATCTCCTTGTCGGAAGCCTTCAGTTTGGCCGGATCGGCGGCGGGAAACTCCACGACGCGGACCGAATAGGTCGTGTTGAGCTTGCGGTAGAGTTCCTTCGCCTCGCCCTCGGTGGCGGCGATGCCGCTGGTGAGTTCGCGCTGAAGTTTATCCAGCATGATCTGCTGGCGGCAGGCGTCGTGGAGATCCTGCTCGGTGATGCCGCTGCGGCGGATGTTCCGGAGCATCTTGTCGTAGGCGCTCCTGTCGAAACGACCGTTCTTGACGAAGGCCGGCGCGCGGCGGATCAGAGAGGCGACCTCCTTGTCGCTGACGGCCAGTCCGAAGGAATCCGCCTTGCGGAGCATGCACGCATAGATGAACACGGCCTCATTGGGCAGGTCGCGCGACAGGGACATGCCGTTGAAAACCTCATTGAAAACGGCGAGATTCCGGCTGATGCCGCGCAGTTCTCCGTAAGTCACCTCCTTGCCGTAAGCCGTTCCCATGGGGATCGACTCCGGATTGCCCATGCCGCCGAAACCGAATGTCCCCGGCGTCAGAAAGCCGAGAAACGACACGATGATGACGATGGTGAATGCTCCGAACAGCCAGCGGCTGTGGCGGCGAAAGACGGAATTGAGTTTTTCGATGATCATTTTTTTCTCCCTCGGGTTTGTTTTATTTTTACGGCAGTTTGATGACTTTGACCTTGATCTCGCCCGGAGTGACAGCTTTGACGCTGACGCCCTCGGCCGCACAGCTGCTGCGCAGCGGCACGGTGTAGATGCCGGGTTTGCGTATATCGGAAAGATCGGCAAAAAGCCGGATATCCTCGGGTTTGAGCGCGGCCAGCCGGGTGGAAAGTCCCGACAGGGTCACGTCGGCGCTCTGCGCGGGATCCACGGTGACGGCCTTGAGTTTGTCGGAGCCGTTCTGCATGAGCCGGACGGGGAGACCGCCGATGCGCCGCTGTTCGAAACTCTTGATGATCTCGACCTGGACCATCACCTTCGTCGTGGCGAACTGCAGATCGGCGGGAACGGCAAGACGGCTTTCGTACTCGAAGGGATCGGTCACCGTCTCCGCAAGAGGAATGGGTTCCGTAAATACGGTGTCGAGGGACTTGAGCATCAGTTCGGGTCCCGACACCACCACTTCGGCGGGAATGCAGCGCACGTCGGAGCAGTGGTATTCGTCGGAGAGGCGCCCGCTGAACTGCGGCTTGACCTGGACACGTTTGGAAATGCGCCGCTGCAGATTGAGTTTCAGCACGGGCGCGTTGACGATCTTGACTCCCGGCTTCTGCTTGAACATGTCCGGGCGCATGTGCACGAGGTAGACGTCGTCCGAAACGCGGTTTTCCGGTCCGATGTAAACGGATCCGGAAAAATCCTCGGGGGTGAGTTTCTGCAGAGCCCTCTCCGCGCCCCGGACCGTCAGCGTGACCTGATAACGGGGCTTGGCGATGAACGACAGCTCCGGAGCCAGTTTCACCTCGACGGGCACGCTGGGGATATTGCGTTCCACGAAGATCTGACGGCTGACGCCGATGTAGAGCATCACCGCGAAAACCAGAGCCATGAGCTTGCGCGGATAATCGCTGACGATGAACGAAAAAAATCTATTCATTTTCGCGGAGCTCCTCCTCTTTGTCGGGGACGGCCTCCTGCTCGCCCAGCATCTTCACGGTCTCGCTGAGTTCGCCGTCGTCCTTGAGCACGACCAGCTGCTCCAGAAGTTTCTGGAGTTCAGCGGGATCCGTGTCCCTGTGAAAGATCCCGCGGTAGGCCAGACTGATGAAGCCGGTCTCCTCCGAGACGACTATCGTCACGGCGTCGCTCTCTTCGGAAATGCCCAGCGCGGCCCGGTGACGCGTTCCCAGATGGCGCGAAACATGCTCCGCCCTGGTCAGCGGCAGAATGACGCGGGCCGCCACGATGCGGTTGTTGCGGATGATGACCGCCCCGTCGTGCAGCGGGGAATTGGGGAAGAAAATGGATTCCAGCACCAGCGCGTTGATCTTGATGTCCAGCGGGATGGAGTCGTCGATGAGAGTCTGCAGATTGAACCTGCGTTCGACCACGATCAGGGCTCCGCACTTGCGCTTGGACATGGCCGTCACGGCGGCGACGATCTCCGAGACCACCTCTCTCCGCTGCTTGCCCTGCCGGGCGATGTAGCTGCCCAGCTGCGCCAGCGCCCGGCGAAGTTCCGGCTGAAAGATGATCAGCATCGCGACAAACAGCGAATTGCCGAACATGTCGAGGATATAGGCCAGCACATCGAAGTTCAGCCCCTCCACCCGGACGATGACCGCAAGAAAAATTCCCAGAATGAAAAGTCCCGTGATCACCATCGCGCCGCGGGTGCTGCGCAGATAGTAGAGCACGGCGTAGATCATCAGAAACAGCACGCCTATCTGGATGACCGCGCGCAGGGCGTCGAGAACGGCTATTCCGAACATCAGCGCACCTCCCCGTCCAGCACCGCCGCGCGCAGGACCAGCGCGTCGCGGAGCATTTTCACGTCATGGGTGCGGATGACCGCCGCGCCGCAGGACGCCAGATGCAGTTCTCCGGCCAGCGTGCCTCCCAGCCGTTCCGCCGGAACGCTCTCGCCCGTGACCGCGCCGATGAAGGATTTGCGGGAGATGCCGAAAAGGACATTTCCCAGACGCCGGACGAACTCGTCCGCGCGCCGCATCATCTCCAGCTGCTGCTCCACGCTTTTGGCGAAACCGAAGCCGGGGTCGAACAGGATGCGCTCCATTCCGATCCCGGACCGCCGCGCCGCGTCGAGAAGTTCATCGCAGATCGTCCCGACGACGTCCGCGCCGTAATCGAGGTAAGTTGCGGACCGCATGTCGGCGGGCGTTCCCCGCGAATGGCAGAGCACGAGCATGCTTCGGGGATGGGCGGCAAGGACCTCCGCCATGTGGGGATCGAACCTGAGCATGGAGACGTCGTTTATGACTTTCGCTCCGAGTTCCAGCATCTTTTCAGCAGTCTCCGCGTGGCGCGTATCGACCGAAACGACCGTTTCGGGCGAGCGCTCCAATATCCGGCGCACGGGACCGGACAACCGGCGGATCTCCTCCTCAGCGGGGATCTCCGCGGCTCCGGGACGGGTGGATTCTCCTCCGATGTCCAGCCAGTCGGCGCCGGCTTCGAGCAGGCGAAAAGCCCGCTCCGCGGCGCTGTCGGGAGACGACAGGGCCCCTTCGCTGAAGGAGTCGCCCGTCGCATTGACGATCCCCATCAGCAGAGGCTTTTTGCCGTTCAGAAACTCCATCGGAAAACCCCGTTTTTACGATACTACACTTCGGACGGATCTTCCGCTCCGGACTCCGCACCGTCTCCGACCGCCGGGACCTGCGGTTCGACCGCGGCCGCACCGGGGGCGTTCTCCGGCGTCTCGTCCCCGGCAAAGGGATCCTTCTCGCCCTCGACCTTGACGAACTTGGCAACGCCGGTGATGTGATCGCCCTCGCGCAGATTCATGATCTTGACGCCCTTGCCGACACGTCCGATGCGGCGGATCTCCGCCACGGGGATCCGCGAAAGCTGGCCCCGCTCGGTGGTGATGAGGATCTCGTCGTTGTCCTGGATCTGGAGGACAGCCAGCACTTTTTCGCCCTCGCGCAGACGGATGTTGACCACGCCCCGGGCGCCGCGCTTGGTCTTGCGGTAATTGCTCACGAAACTGCGTTTGCCCATGCCGCCGTCGGTCACGACCAGAACTTCGGGTCCGATTCCGGTCACGGGAACGTCGGCGTCCTCGGAGACTTCGGCCTCGGCGGATTCGGGCGCATCGCTTTCGCCCTCGGCGTTTTCATCTTCGTCCACCGCCTCGTCGTAGGTAGGCTCCTTGATGACTTCGAGGCTGACCACGGAGTCGCCCTCGATCTTGAACCGCATGCCGGTCACGCCGCGGGCCGTGCGGCCCATGGGACGCACCTGCTCGTCGTCGAGGTCGAAGCGGCAGGACATGCCCTTGCTGGTCGAAAGCAGTATCTCGTTGCCGTTGGAGGCGATGGAAGCGCCGATGAGATCGTCGTCGTCCTCGATCACCAGAGCCCGCAGGCCCACGCGGCGCAGGTTTTTGAAAAGAGCCAGTTCGCTCTTCTTGATGTAGCCGTTGCGCGAGGCCATGACGATGAACTTGTTGGGATCGTTGAAATCGTCCTGGCTTACGGTGAGCATGGCGCAGATCTTCTCGCCCGGTTCGACTTTGATCATGTTGACGATGGCCTTGCCTTTTCCGGTGCGTGATCCCTCGGGGATCTCGTACACGTTGAGCCAGTACATGAAACCGCGGTCGGTGAAGAAGAAAATGATGTCGTGGCTGTCGGCATTGAAGAGGTGTTCCACATGGTCCTCTTCTTTGGTCTCCATGCCGATGATGCCGCGTCCGCCGCGGTGCTGGGTCCGGTAGGTCGCCGCAGGCACGCGCTTGATGTAGCCCGTGTCCGAAACCGTGATGACGCAGCTGTGCCGGGGGATGAGGTCCGCAACGTTGAGGTCGGAGTCGTCCATGGTGATCTCGGTGCGCCGGGGATCGGCGAAACGCTCCTTGACGTCAAGCAGTTCCTCCTTGATGACCTGCAGCCGTTTTTCACGGCTTTCGATCAGGCCCTTGAGGTATTCGATGCGCTGGATCAGTTCATTCAACTCGGCCTGCAGGGTCTCTATGGCAAGTCCGGTCAGCTGATGCATGCGCATGTCGAGGAT
>JAFTDL010000179.1 GCA_017454215.1 Lentisphaeria bacterium
CACTCCGTCGGAGCTTTCGGCCACATGACAGCGGGCGCCGCCGCCGGTGATGGGAACGACCGAAAGGAGCAGGATCGTCCTGCCGTCGGGCGTCATCACCTGTCCCGGATTGAAGACCTGATCCGCCCGGCAGTACGGGAAATCCTCCGGAGCAAAGAGTGGGTTCCCTTCGTAACGTTTCAGCAAAGATTTGTACTTTTTCATTTTTTCGCTCCTGCGGTCATCGAAGTTTTAATTGTTTGAGAGTATTTCGCTCTATTTTCCCGCAAATTCCCTTTCCCGAACCAGACGGTCAGGGTGTTGTCCTGACGCATCAGGTTTCCCGCGCAGGCGTACTCGCAGAGCTTTCTGCCCCGCCACGTTTCGCGGACGGCCGCGCCGGGAACTTCTCCGCGGGAATCCTCGGCAAGGACCAATGGCCCGCGGCGGACGGCGACAAAACCGCGCCCGTCGGGAGAAGGGATCTCCGCAAGAGAAAAGTCGAAATCCAGAACGACCTCGTCGCACTCCCCCGCCCTGTGCGGCAGTTCCAGATAGACGCCCGTCCGGAAGGGCACGGCCGCGCCGTTCAGACGGACGCTCCCGAGAAACGCCGGCGTCCGCAGGCGCAATACCCTCTCCCGCGGATCGCTGAAACGAATGACCGCACGGGGAACAAAAGGATAATTTCCGCTTATTTCGAGATGATCGGACTCCAGCGGCTCGAAAAGATTGACGGTGACGCCGTTTTCGTTCTCCGTCACGGCGATCTCCGAAGCGATGACCAGTCCCTCGGGCCCCTGCGCCCGGCAGCAGTCGTTGCCGCCGTAGGGCGTGCCGAAGCCGCGCCCGATCTGGTCGTCGGCGCACTGCTTGTATCCGCCCCCCGCAAGCGGCGTCGGGTTGGCGTGGACCCAGCGCGTCCCGTCCGGCGCCAGCGCACCGAGAAGCGCGTTGTAAAGCGATTTTTCCATTTCATCGGCGACTTTCGGGTCGTCGGTCAGCTGAAGGATCCTTGCGCAGTAACGCAGCCACGTCGCCGTGACGCAGGTCTCGCCCAGCGCCCCGCAGTCGCCCCGGGTCTGGCGGAACGCGCCGTCGTACCAGAATTCCCCGCAGCGGTCCTTGAGACCGCCCCCGCCCGTCACGAAGATCTCGCGCTCCAGGACCGCCCGGTAATATTTTTCGACCGTGTCCCGCGCGCCGGGATCCGGCTCCAGCAGAGCGAGTTCGGCCAGTCCCTGAAAACAGCTGGTCATTTCATAGGCCTTGCCGTTGCCCAGCGCGGCCGGGACCGCCCCCGCGGCGGCGCTTTCGAAAATGTTCCCCAGCCGGGAACAGCCCCGGGAGATGATGTACCGGGCGAAATCGCGGTACTTCTCTTCTCCCGTCAGGCGGTAAAGCGAAACGAACGCGCCGAGGATGCTGGAGGCGGCCAGGCCGTCGTGACAGCCGCATTCGAGGATGTCCGTCTTTCCCGGCCCGACCTGAGTCATGAGGTGATCCGCCGCGCGGCAGCAGCACGTCAGCACCTCGGGATCGCGGTTCAGGAGTTCGTAGTAGCGGATCAGTCCCAGCAGCGCATATTTTCTGCCCCAGACGTCCCAGCCCCCGAGCTGAAGTTCCCCGGGGTACGAACTGATGCACCCGTCGGCCGTCCGGCTTTTCATGAGGTCCGCGACCGCGGAATCGACAAGCGCCCGCAGTTCCGCATCCCCGGTGAAAAACGCGCACCCGACGGCGGACCGGACGACCTTGCCCCAGAACTCGCAGCGCCACGCGTTGTCCTTTTCATTGCGCAGAACGAAAGGCTCCGCAAGAAGCCGGTAATCCACCGTCTTCAATCTGTTGGCGACCGTCCTTGTGACCGCTTCACCGATCGCCCCCTTGAGCCTGTTTTTTCGCATGGTGACTCCCTCTCTGCCAATGCTCTGTCCCCGAAAAAAGCGGGGCGTTTCGAGCGGAGAAGTGCGGGCCGCAGAATAAAATCGCACCGCGGACACCACCTCCCTCCGGTAACGACAGGCGGACTTTCTGAACCGATCCGCCTTGTCCGTTCGTCCGGACCGTCGCGCAACCCCGAGCCGGGGACGGAACTTACTGAAAATATACCACACCGCAGGCCGGATACATAGTATTCTTTTGAGATAAAATGGTATTTTGAGGACTTTTTGCAAAAACCGGCGCAAAAAAAGCGCCCGGCGGCGGAACTTCACCGCTCCCGGCGGGAAAAGATGCCGCAACTCCTGCCGCGCCAGCAAAATTCGGATATTTTTCCCGGAACCGTTTGATTTTTCGTCCAAGGAATATTAGATTACATCAGCGCGCTCACAAGATGCCCGTTATGGGATTTTGCGGAACACGGGGAACCGCGTTCCGCGCGAAAGAAAGGAGCACCTCATGCTGGAATACAAACTCGACGTCCTCCGCGCCGCCGCGCTGCCCCTCGTCATACAGAGGCTGAAAGCGCCCCATTATCAGGAGATCCACCTTCACGACGCGGTGGAGCTGGTCTACATCGAACACGGTTCCGGCTGGTGCGCGGTGAACGGCATCATCCACCCCATGCTGACCGGAGACCTCTACATCATTCCGCTGGGCGCGACCCATGAATACTACTGCGAAAAGGACCTGTCGTACATCAACATCCTTTTCAACAGTTCGATCTTCCGCGAGGACGAACAGGAACTCTACCGCGCCTTCAGCGGACAGGCCGCGGACAGGATGCCCGACAAATACACCTTCGGTCCGGACCTTCAGCCCGAGATACTCTCGCGCATCGACGCCCTGAACGGCGAACTGTTCTCGCAGGAGCCCTATCAGCCGATCCGGTGCCGGGCGCTGTTCGTCGAACTGCTGGTCTTCATTTTCCGCTACGCCTTCCACGCGCCCGGCATACGCGCCTCCCACGCCCAGATCCATCTGGGAAGAGTGCTGGGATACATCGCGGACCATCTGGACGCCAAACTCTCCATGCCGCGTCTTGCGGAGATCTCAGGCTACAAAACAGACTATTTCGGCAAACTCTTCCGCCGCGAGATCGGCGTCGCCGTTTCGGAATACATCCGCAGCCGCCGCATCGAACGGGCCTGCTACGAACTGGAACACGCCGACAAATCCATCGACGAGATCGCTCAGGAGACCGGCTTCTTCGACACCTCGTACTTCATCAAGACCTTCAAAAAATACTGCGGCGTCACCCCCCTGCACTTCCGCCGCCGCTCCCGCAAAAAACAAGAGGATTCACGGTAAAGGTCGTCGGTCCGCTGCTCGGCAGGGAGGCCGATGCTCCGTTCGAACTTTACAAGCAGAAGAACGGCGAGATCTACTGAAGCGGACGAGACTTTTTTCCGACGCATTGTTCCTGAATTCTCTTTTTCCGTTCCATCTCCTGAATCATTTTCTGCGCCTTTTCCATCCGTTCCGCCCGGATATAGCACGCGAAACCGAATGCCAGCAGAAAGGCGGCGGCGATCACTCCTGCGAGGATCAGCAGATTGCGCCGTGTTTCGTGCGGCGGACGCGGCGTTTTCAAAATAAGGATGCGGTACTGGTACCGTCCCCACAGCACGGTCAGGACAAGGTCGATCAGGAGGGGGAAACACCATTGCGCCCATATCGGCGGATCCGTGCATGGCCGGATCCCGGCGTAAGTTATCCCGAAGACCATGCAGCCGATGATCCCGAAAACCGGCAATGCGACCAGCATGTTGACCGCATAGGCGATCCAGTCGATGATTTTCCTCGTGTTCATTCCGCTTCCTTTGTTTCCTGCTGTTGCCGGCATCTTTCGGCCGGCCCTGAAACCTGTTCATTTTTCAGTTTGACCGGTATCCCGACCGCCTTGGCCGCCAGCACACCGGCAAACGGGTTCTTCACCTCGCCGCGGCTCAGCGCCGCTTCCAGATAATAACGGATCAGCGGGTGACGGGGCGCCAGCGACCTGACAGACCATTGCGCGGCCATGACGGTGAGCCCGTTCATCAGTTTGCGTCGGTCTTCCAAGGTCGGCTTCGCAAGTCTTTTATACTGCTCGACCGTGATCGAATCACCGGCAAGCCCCATGGCATTGACGATCTTCATTAACGGCGCTTTGGTGCCGCGCACGAAAAACTCCGCCCAGCAGACGTCCAGCTGCCAGGGGAATACGGCTTTTTCCACCTGAAACGGATCGGCGGGAAACTGCTTTCTGACAGCATCCCGCTGATTCGGGTTCAGCGTTTTTGCCGAAGACTCCGAAACGAAGTTGAGCACCACCGCCGCCAGATATTTCTCCTCATTACGCAGACTTTTGAAGAGTTCGGCAAATGCGGGAACGCATTGCGGATTTTCTTTCAGCAGAAAATAAAAAAACGCCAGCTGCGGCAGCGGATTGAAACTGTTTTTCTCCTTGGCTTTCTGCTTCGGCAGGTTCGCCAGAAATTCCCTGAAAGCGGGAATGACATATTCCGGACAGGGGTCCCGGTAATAATTTCCGGTTTTTTCAAACGCCTTCATTCCCGGTTTCGGATCGACCTTTTCCACATATTCCACGCTTGCAGACGCCCGGATCGTCCGGTTCGCGCCGCAGTCGGCAAGTTCCATATCGAAGGTGTATTTCCCTTTGGGGTCCTTCGGCTCATAAATGACGGTCAGACTCTGCGGCAGAAGAAACACTCCTGCAGTGTCTCCCGAAACTTTTCTGATATGGCTGCGAAGCGGGATCTCATTTTGTTTTTCCTCGGGATCGGTCATGACGAGTTTTCCCGCAAGATCGACGGCGCCATTTCTGATCTTCGCGCCGGAAAAGACGATCTCGACCTTGAACGGTTCGCCGCAGGTGACTTTAACGACCTTGGGAAAAAACGGCGGGCGGTTCGGCAGGATTCCGGTGAACTGGTCGGCAATATTGACGGCTTTCGTCGGGATAATCTGCGCGGAAAATCCAGGTTGTTTTTCCGCCGCGCAAACCGCGGTCAGAACAGCTGCCAGCACCGGCAGGACGAAAAGTGATTTTTTCATGGCTCCACCTCCTCGATCAGATCAAAAGCCGTATCGTCACATCTGTTGTAGGGATGCAGGTACATACCGTCGGCATATCTCCCGTCCGGTCCGGCGGAGTAAAAACGGATGCCGCGAACTTTTCTGCCTTTCTCCATGAACTTCCCTTTCAGAACCTGAAACGGTTTTCCGGTAAATGGATCAAGCGGAGTTTCCTTTTCTCTCAAGCCCAGATGCCGTAATGCCGATCTCGCCGCACGAATCATGGCGATCCCGTAGAAATGTCGTATATTCGCCTGATCAACATCCTGTCCGATAAACGCTGGACACAAGACAAAGCCGTCGGGAAAATGATTGAGAGACGACACTTTACGATAGTTCTCCATGGAGACCGATTCCGACAGTATCTTCCGATATTGCTGGGCCGCAAAAATCCATTCCCGCGTCCAAGGTACGGCAAAGAGAAAAAGCACATGTCCTTCCGGGGTTCGCAGAATACTCAGAGAAGGATCCGCGGTCCCGTCAATGAACATTGAGATCGTATCCAGTCCCCATGCAGACTCCAGATACCATGCCCGCCGCCAGGTTCGTCGGAGGAATTCCTCGTCTTTCTGCAAACCGTCATCCAGTTTCCGTAATTGTTCCTGTGTCAGTTTTCCCCGGAACAGAATGTTTCCGAGACCGTTTAACCGGTAACTCTCCACTGCGACGGATACCAATCCGGCGATCACGGGGCCGTCCGTATTCAGCAGGACGCGGCTGCGTTCAAAATCGGCCAACGCTCCGGGAACATCACCTGCATCCGCTTTTGCCTGCATCCGCATTTGAAAAACCCTTGCCATTGTCCGGTAAAGATTCAAGGACAGCGGCTGGTTGAAAAGACCTTTTCCCAGGTCCCACACTGCTTTCCTTTGAGACAAATCCCCGAGCATGGATTCGATCTTTTTCCAGTCATCCGCTATGGACGCAAGACATTTTGTCTGCCGATCCCGACTTTTTGCATCAGGGAAACGAACCGGCAGCTCTTTCGGCATCTTTTTATCAACTTGATCCGCCAATATTTTCAGTTCACGGTATCCCTGCGGATTTTCCTGCGAACCATCAAGATAAAAGCGATATGCAGCCGCCCGATCACACGGGATCCCGGTGGCGGAGAACTGCCGTTCGATAAGTTTCCGTTCCTTCAGAAGTTTTGCATATTCCGCACCTGCGGCATCCCGGTCAAAGGCAATGATTTCCTGCGTCAGTTCACCATGAGGAGACGCCGGAAATTTATCCGGCAGCGGTTTCCCCGAAATAAAACAGAGTTTTCCGTTTCTGACCAGGAATTTGTAGCCGTACAGACGGCCGGGGAATCTTTTGGTTTTGATCCTCGTCTGAATGATTTTGGATTCCAGTTTCGGATTAAGTTGCCTGCCCAGAAAATCCGCTGGATAAAGACGGGAAACGATCTGCTCCGGAGTATCGTCGAAGTTCAGATCCATCATAACCGGATCTTCGGAAAAAGCGGGAAAAAACGGAAGAAGCAGAATCAAAACGGCAAATACGGAGCCCGGGGCAGACATTTTCTTACTCCTTAGTGTTGGCAGAGACGCGGTTCCCATATTGCATGATTTCATTCCGCGGATGAAACCTCCGTACGCTCCCGGCGGGGCGGGAAGCCGTCGCAGAGGCGCCCGGCCATCAGCGCGGTCACGAGAAACGAGGGGATCGTGCAGACGACCACCCACAGAAAGAAGATCCGGTAGGAGTCGAGGGCGGTGAGGCCGGGAAAGAACAGCGCGGGAACTTTCAGCAGGTATCCGGCGAAACTTCCCGGCAGCATCACGCCGAAGAGCGAAAGCGCGGTGAACAGGGCGAAACGGGTGGTCTCCTGACCGCCCTCCCCCCGGGCCATCAGCACCATGCCGAGAGTGAGCAGCGTGAAGCCGAAGCCGTAGCCGAACTGTTCGACAAAGACGCAGGTTCCGATCACCCAGAGCGACGCGGGGCGGGCGAAAGAGAGATAGACGTAGACCAGATCGGGAACGTTGATCGCAAGGGCCATGGGCCACAGCCAGCGGCGCATGCCCTGCCGCGAGACCGCGTATCCCGAGAGGATGCCGCCCGCGATCAGCGCGAGGGAACCGCAGGTGCCGTAGAGGAAGCCTTGCCGGGCAACGTCGAGTTCGAGTCCGCCGTCGGCCCGTTTTGCCAGCAGAAAGGGCACGGCGACGCGCAACTGCGACTCCGCCAGCCGGAAGAGCAGCAGAAAGGCGAGCGCGCGTCCGAAACCCGGCGCGCGGACCGCACGCCAGTAGGGAGAAAAGAAAGTCAGCAGGGAGCGGGATCCGAACTTCTGCGCGGGTGCGGGCGCACCGGACGGCTCCGCGTCGGGCATCATCACCCAGTGATAGAGGGCGAGAAGGACCATCATCACCCCGGCGGCGCCGTAGACGCTTCCCCACGCGCGTTCGGGGGCGAGAAACTCGTAGAGGGCGCCCGCGGCCATGGCCAGCAGTCCCTGCCCGATGACGGTGCCGGCCTTGTAGAGAGCGCTGCGGATCCCGGAGAAGGCGGCCTGTCCGGAGGGGTCGAGGGCAATGATGTAGAACCCGTCGGCGGCGGCGTCATGAGTCGCCGAGGCGACGGCGGAGGCGAGGAAACAGCAGCTGATCGCGGGGAACCACGCGCCGCAGGCGACGGCGGCTCCGGAAGCGGCGAAAAGTCCGCCCATCACCGCCTGCATGACGATCGCCCAGGTGCGCGGCGTGCCGACGCGGTCGATCACCGGGACCCACAGAGCGCGGAGCATCCACGGCAGGGAATAAAGCCCGGTCCAGAAGAGTATTTCTTCGGAAGAGATCCTGCCGGTGAAGCTTTCGGACTGGATCAGACAGATGAACATCACCAGCGAAACGGTGGTGATGAGGGCGGCGGGAAGTCCTTCGGCAAGGTAGAGCGTCGGCACCCAGAACCAGCCGTTCCGCGCGGACGGACACGCCGCAGTCTCCGAAAAACGTTTCATTTCATCCTCCCGGATCAAACCGACACCCGCTCCCCTCTTTAAGATAACGCCGGATCGCGGAATATGCAAGAGCGGCGTAGCCGCCTGGCCGGCCTCCCCGGGTATCCCGGGGCGTCAGCCGAGGACACGGCGGACGATCTGCGCGTTTTCGCGGGCCTGATCGGAGTCGCGCTGGAAGACGCCGACGCAGGTGACGTCGCCGGGCTTGATGTTCTCGTAGGTCTGGACGGTTTCGGGCATGTGGGTGGCGATGCCGAATTTCACGCCGGAGTTTTTCAGCAGTTCGAGGTTGGAAAAACGCTCTGTTCCCGATAAGGGGCGGTGGTTCCGGGGGAAGGGAAAACCTCTTTTCCACGTGAAAAGCCGAAACGTCGGCCTCGGTGTGACTGCGGCTTGCCCTTCCACCTTCGCCAAGGCTGCGGCGGACAAGGTCGGGGAGCCGCAGGAAAAGTTCTGTTTCCCGTCCGGCGCGTCCCCAAAGGGCAACGCGCCGTTATCCGCCGACGGGTGCCACCCTCCCTCCCCCCCGAGCCCCCCAGCCTTTTCAAAACGC
>JAFTDL010000018.1 GCA_017454215.1 Lentisphaeria bacterium
GACGGAGTGGCGGCGCTGGATCACGCTGCCCCGCAGTTACAGTGTGTCTCACGTGCGTCTTCCCAAGCCCGGCAGTTCCCGCAAAATGACTCTTTCCGTGAATACCTCGGAAGGGCGGACGCAGGCCTTCGAGCTGGATTTCGCGCCTGAGACCAACCGCGCGGTCGTCTATCTGCGCGAGATCGGAAACGGAAAGTTTGTGCTTAAAAAATGGGAGAGCATGGAATGATAAAACGACTATTGACGATCCTGCCGGCGGCGGTCATTGCCGTGCTGGCCCTGTCCGGATGCGGCACCGGCGCCCGCTATATCGAGCCGGGCGGACCGGAAGCGCTCGTCACCGTGAGCGCCGTCGATCCCGGCGAGTGGAAGCGTGTCGCCGGCGAGGCCGCCCAGTCTCTGGTCGCCTCGGGTGCCCTCAAGCGCGCCGACGGCATGGCCTCCGTCGTGATGATCGGCCGGGTGCGCAATTATACGCTTATCCATCTTGAAATGGGACTTCTGACCAACCAGCTGCGGCAGGCCATCCTGAAGTCCGGTCAGGCCCGGGTCTCGTCGGCGGTGGGCTACGGCGGCAATCTCGACCGGGCCGTGCGGCGCGTCCGCAGCAACGAGAACGACGACCTTTTCAATCAGGCGACCGTTCTGAAGCGCGGCACCGTCGTTTCTCCCAATTTCAGCCTCGCGGGGATGGTCATTCAGCAGAACGCCGTTTCCGGCCGCACGGAGGAGAGCTATTACATGTTCCACCTGACGCTGACCGATCTCAAAACCGGCATCGCTGTGTGGGAGAAGAACATCGATTTCGCCAAGCAGGCCACAAGACCTCTGTTGTAAAAACAATTCATCGGAAGGAGCATGAAACTGATGAAAAAAAATCTTCTGTCGACCGCGGCGGCGGCGCTTGCCCTCATTCTGGGGGCTTCCGGCTGTCAGGACACCGTGAACACCGTGGAAAACCGCGATCTTGCCATGAATCCCGATTCGGTGGATACGCGGGCCTTCAGCACCGACAGTTTCTGCCGCGACCGTCTGGCGCTGATCTCCATGCGCCGTTCGAAGACTCCCGGCGGCGTGATGATGGTCCAGGCGCAGATCCGCAGCGAACGTTACGGTTTCTGGTCCGAACTGTGGAGCGGCATGACCGGGACCAATCCCTACTACGTTCTTTACCGTTTCGACTGGATGGATGAAAACGGCATGGCCGTCTCCACCGCCGCCAATGCGTGGCAGCCCCTGATCTTCGCCCCCGGTGAAGTCAAGTTCATTCAGGGCGTCGCGCCGAACTCCCGCTGCAAGGATTTCATCCTGAGCGTCCGCGAGGATCCTTCCGCAAGATAAGAAGACGATACACCAATCCAAATTCAAAAAGAGGATGAAGACATTATGAGAACGGTTTCCATTTTTACGGTCGCGGCGCTCGCCGCCGGAATCCTTTGCGGCTGCGGCAGTTCCGCGCGGCGGATCGATCCCTCCACCCAGGGCGTTACCACCGTCCGCGACGTGAATACCCGCGACTGGAACGACGTGGCCGCCCGGGCCGTCAATTCGCTGGTCGCCTCCGGCGCACTGGTCCGGCAGGACGGACGCAAGGCCATCGTGATGATCAACGAAGTGAAGAACCGTTCCGGTTCCCGCGCCCGGACCCAGATCCTCACCAACAAACTGCGGCAGGCCATGCTCGCTTCGGGCAAGGCCGTCACCACCACCGCCGTGGGCGGACGCGGTCCCGAGGACAACGCCACCCGTCAGATCCGCGAGCTCGAAAACGACGATCTCTTCAATCAGGCGACCGTCCAGAAGCGCGGCACCGTGATCTCTCCCGATCTGAGTCTCTCGGGCGAGATCATCAATCAGGCAACCCGTTCCGGACGCACCCGCGAGAACACCTTCTATTTCCACGTGGTGCTGACCGATCTCAAGACCGGTCTCGCCATCTGGGAGGACAATTTCGAGATCACCAAGCAGGAGACCGTCAATATCTTCGGTTATTGACGCACTTCGAAGCCGGGGAGAGTATAAAATGAAAGTTTTTCCGATCATCGCCGCCGCGGCATTCACCGTGATTTTCGCTGCCGGTTGTTCCAATACGTCGCGGTTCAATTACTCCGCGGCCTACGGCTCCATGCCCATGCTGATGCCGCTGCCCGGCAATCCCACCGTCGGCGTGCTTCCGGCCGAGGATTGCCGCGACGCCGTGACATATCCCGACGACGACAACGCCAACGAGACCACGGGATCCTATTATCTGGGAATTGTCCCCTTTATGCCCTTCGGCTGGCGCACCATGCGCCATCCGGAGCAGAGCGGAGAATTCGCCACCTTGTCGCAGTTCGACTTCAAACCCGCCGAGGATCTGGCCGAAGCGGCTGCCCTGAGCCTCAAGACTTCGCGCCTGTTTGCCGGCGTCAGGCGCGTGCGCGACCCGCAGAACAGCGGCTGCACCTACTTGTGGCGGACCAGACTCAACAGCACCAGGTACAGCGGATTCCTCATCACCTACGGCATCACCTATATCGGCGCCCCGTTCCTGTGGCTGATCGGTTTCCCCGACGGTCTTTCTTCGGCCCGGCTGGACGTGAATTTCGAGCTGATCGACTGCGCGACGGGAAAAGTCGTCTGGAACTGCCGCAACGATCTCGGCGATACCCTCTGGCACTGGATGTACGCCCGCATCGGCGCCGACGCCGACCTTTACGCCCGCATGCTCAAATACGCCCTCGCGCGTTCCCTGACCGATCTCTCCAACCGCTATTCCGAGATCCGTCCGGCCCAGTCCGCCCCCGCGCCCGCGTCCGCGCCCCAAGCCCGGTAAAGACGGTTCCGGGGGAAGGGAGTTTACCGGAGCCGACGTTTCGGCCTTTTCCCGTGAAAAGAGGATTTCCCTTCCCCCGAGCCCCCATCCTTTTGCGAGAAAAGCGGAGCGTTTTGAGCAGAGCGCCGCAGGGCGAAGAACACGGTACGGAGTTGTACGGAGTTGTACGGAGATGTGCCCGCGGGCCGGTTTCCCCATCTCCGTACCTATCCGTACCCATCCGTACACCTCCGGATTGTGTTTGTCAAGTTCTGCAAATTAAAAAGTCAGATATTTTAGTTGCTCGCTCCGATTGAAGGGGTGGTCCGACTGAGTTACTCACAGTCGGCGCCCCGCCTCCGACGAGTTGGATGACCCATTCTCGTCGGGGCGC
>JAFTDL010000180.1 GCA_017454215.1 Lentisphaeria bacterium
GCCGTACTCGCGGGCGGAGCCTCTTTCGATGCGGCCGCCCAAAGTCTGTATGGTCAGCTGGAGCCCGTAGCAGATGCCGAGGACGGGAACGCCCAGATCGAAGATCGCCGGGTCGCACTTGGGAGCGCCGGGAGCATAAACGCTGGCGGGACCGCCCGAGAGGATGATCCCTCTGGGATTTTCGGCGCGGAGCGCTTCGGCTGTGGTCGAAAAGGGCATGATCCGGCTGTAGACGTGGCACTCGCGGATCCGGCGGGCGATGAGCTGACTGTACTGCGACCCGAAATCGAGAACGATGATTTTTTCAGACGTTGTTTCCATAGAGGCGTTTCCTTGGAAATTATTTTTCCTTCCGGACAAATCCGCGTCTGGCCGGAATGCTGTTGTCGATCATGAACTGTTTTATCCCGCCGCAGGTGAAGTCGCCGGAGTGGACCATGGAAGCCACCAGGGCGGCGTCGGCTTTTCCCCGCAGAAAGGCGTCGGCGATGTGCCGGAGTTCTCCCGCGCCGCCCGAAGCGATCACCGGCACGGAGACGTTTTCGGAGATCATGCGGGTGATGTCGAGTTCGTAGCCGCCGCGCACGCCGTCGGTGTCGATGGCGTTGAGACAGATCTCGCCCGCGCCCAGATCGACGGCTTTGCGGGCCCATTCGAGGGCGTCCAGCCCCATGCCGCGGCGGCCGCCCTCGATGACGACTTCGTATCCCGAAGGCAGGGCGGAGGAGACGCCGGCGAAACGCACGTCCATGCCCAGCACGACGCACTGGCGTCCGAAGGAGCGGGCGCCTTCACTCAGGATCTCCGGATGCAGAACGGCCAGAGAATTGAGCGAGACCTTGTCGGCGCCGGCCAGAAGCACCTGACGCATGTCCGCGGAAGAGCGCACGCCGCCGCCGACGGAAAAGGGGATGAAGACTTTTTCGGCCACGCGGCGCACCATTTCGAGATCTGTTGGACGGTGTTCGGCGCTGGCGGTGATGTCGTAGAACACCAGTTCGTCGGCGCCGTCGCGGCAGTATTTTTCGGCCAGTTCCACGGGGTCGCCGACATCGCGGTTGTCGAGAAAGCGCACGCCCTTGGTGACCCGGCGGTCCCGGACGTCGAGACAGACGATCAGGCGTTTCAGCAGCATATCGAACCATCCCACTTCATGAAGTTTTCGAGCATCTGGAGTCCGGCTTCGCCGCTGCGCTCCGGATGGAACTGCACGGCGAAAACGTTTCTTCCCCCCACGGCGCAGGCAAACTCGACCCCCGCGTACTCCGAACGGGCGAGGACTTTTTCCTCCTCCGCCGGAAGCGCATAGTAGGAGTGGACGAAATAAAAGGCTTCCCCCGAGGGGATCCCGGCAAACACGGGATGGGTCCCGGGGTGGACCACGGTGTTCCAGCCCATGTGAGGAACTTTTACCCGCTTTTCGGGAGGAAATAAAAAGAGTTCGACCCGTCCGGGAACGACGGCAAGCCCCGCGACGCCGCCGTCTTCGGCGCTGTGCGAAAGCAGCATCTGCATTCCGAGGCAGACGGCCAGAACGGGCTTGCCGGAGCGGATGCCGTCGAGCAGGACACCGTCGAGATGCGATCTCCGCAGACCGGCCATGCCGCTTGCGGCGGATCCGACGCCGGGAAAGACCAGCGCATCGGCTTTCGCGGCCGCGGCCGGGTCGTCGGTGACCAGCACCTGCGCTCCGACGCGGCGGAACGCAAGACGCACGCTGGTGAGATTGCCCGCGCCGTAGTCAAGAACCGCTATATTTTTTGCACACATCGCCTGACACAGCCTTACCGGTTTCAAAAGTCCGGAAAATAACGGCACAGAAAATATCACAATTCCCCGTTTTTTTCAAGAATATTCCGCGCTTTTTTCCCAAAAAAATCTTTTCCCATTTGAAAAATCCGCCATCGGCTGTACAGTATTGCAGCGTATTCTCCCGAAACGGAAAAAATCAAAAAAGGATCACCGGATCATGGCCAACGAACTGGACGAAATGACCGGTCCCGTCAACGAGGCGGGACGCGACATCAACGTTATCGAAAAACAGCTGCCCGTCAAGGTGGGCTTCGGCTCGACGCTCTTCGAGATCATGCTGTGGGTGTGCGGCATTCTGCCCGGAGTCATCTTTCTTTTCATGAAGGTCGGTGCGGCCAATTATTTCAGAAAGCTCCAGCAGAAGATCCAGGCCGACGCCTCGCAGATCGACAACTATCTCGAACAGCGCGTGCAGATCCTCCAGAACGTGGCCCCGCTGGTGGCCAAGGCCGTCGACCTCGACAAGGACGTCATGAAGTCCGTGGCGGCCTTCCGCGGCGGGTCGCTTCCCGACGCCGACCGCAACGCCGTGGCCCGGAACATCGACGGCGCTTTCGGACGGCTCTTCCCGCAGGTGGAGGCCTACCCCGAACTCAAGGCCCACGCCGCCATCGCCGACGCCATGCAGCAGAACAACTATCTCCAGCGTGAGATCACCGCCGCCCGCGCCCTCTACAACGACACCGTCAACCAGTGGAACTCCGACATCTTCGACTGGCCGACCAAAATGATCGTCGCCGCCAAGGCCGGATACACCACGCGCATTCCCTTCACCGCGTCGGCCGAAACCAAGGCCAAAGCCCGCGAGGTCTTCTTTTGATAGAGGATATCTACGAACCGCTGGCACGCTACCGGGATGAGTTCAAGGAGAAGTTTGCCCGCCTGACGGCGGAAAAGTTCGAGGAACTCAAGGAGCGTTCGAAGGTCGACGAACAGGCCAACGCCGCGCTCGTCGCCGAGATCAGGCAGCTTTCGGAAAAACTGGAGGCGGCGAAGTCCAGGCGCGCGCTCTGGTGCACGCTTTCGGTGCTCTCGGGCCTTCTCGCTGCCGCCGGGATCGGCGCGACGGTCTACGGTTTCGCCGAACGCGAAAACCTGACGCAGGGGTTCTTCGTCGGTCTTGCCGCGGGCGGGATCGCGGGAGCGGTGCTGTTTCTGCTGCTGCTTTTCAAGGGAACCATTCCCCGCTACCGCGAGGCCGACGCCAGAGCGAAGGAACTGGCGGGGATCATCGACGCCAAGACGAAGGAAGCCTGGGAACAGATGGCTCCCCTGAACGCGCTCTTCGACTGGCGCATCACCGCCGACCTCATCACCCGCACCGTGCCCCGGATCGAATTCGACCCGTTCTTCACCGAAGCGCGGCTGGACGACCTTAAGGCTTCCTTCGGCTGGGACGACAAATTCAACGAAAAGTATTCCGTGGTCAACGCCCACAGCGGCGTCATCAACGACAACCCCTTCGTCTTCGCGGAACTGCTCCGGCAGGAGTGGGAGATGAAGCGCTACACCGGACATCTGGAAATATCGTGGACCGAAACGGTCCGCGACTCCGACGGCAAGACCCGCACGGTGAGGAGGCATCAGACGCTCACCGCCCACGTGGACAAGCCCGCGCCCGTGTATCCCGCCGACAAAATACTGATCTACGGCAACGACGCCGCTCCCGATCTGGCTTTTTCGCGGGAACCCTCGGGCGTCGCCGGAGAAAAGGGCTTCTGGAATTCGCTCCAGCGCCAATCCCGCCTGAACGACCTCAAAAAGTTCGCCCGCAATCTGGACGACGAATCCAACTTCACCATGATGAGCAACGAGGAGTTCGAGGTGCTGTTCCACGCCAAGGACCGGAACGACGAAGTCGGCTTCCGGCTCCTCTTCACGCCGCTGGCCCAGCAGCAGATGGTCGACCTGCTCAATGATACAAAAGTGGGCTTCGGCGACGACTTCCGCTTCATCAAGCAGAACAAGATCAACTTCATCATTCCCCGGCATCTTGCCGAAACCAGCCTGAGCGACGATCCGGCCCAGTTCAGGGGGTACGATCTTGAGAGCATGCGCAAAAATTTTCAGGCGTTCAACGAAAGCGTGTTCAAGTCGCTGTACTTTTCGCTTGCGCCGCTGCTCATCGTGCCGCTTTACCAGCAGATGCGCACGCACAAGGCGATCTACGGCGAGGACGCGCGGAAGCGCTCCGCCTTCTGGGAACACGAAGCCATCGCCAACTACTACGGCGACAAGTGTTTCGCCCATCCGGCAAGCGTGACGAAAAACATCCTCAAGGCCCGGTGCGTCTCCCGTGACGACGCCGGAACGGGCACCGTCGAAGTGACCGCCTCGGGCTTCCGCGGCGAGGACAGAGTGGACCACGTCAGCGTCTACGGCGGCGACGGCCGGTTCCACGCCGTTCCCGTGCCGTGGATCGAATATCTGCCCGTGCAGAGGAAGTCCGGTTACCACTTCATCGAGAACCCGGACGCATCCGCGGTGAATCTGCACCGGAGCCACGCCCTGCTGCGCCGCTCCATCTATTCGTATTTCAAATAGCTTTTCCGCCGTGACGCAGAAGGCGAGGAAATATCTCGAGACCGCCCTGACGACCTTAAGACAGACCGGCCGGGTGTGATCCGCGCCCGGGTCACCGGGCGAGCTGGCGCCAGACGGGTTCGAGATCGACGACCTTCCCGGTGCGGGCGGCCTCGTCGATGGCCAGGGCGAACACCGCGCTTTCGAGCCCTTCGCTGCCGCCGCACTTCGGCGTGCCGCCGGTGCACATGCACTCGTACAACTCCTTCATGATGTAATCGTCGCCGCCGCCGTGGCCACCGCCGGCAAGATCGATCACGGTCATGCCCTCGTCGCCCAGATTACGGTATTTGAGGGTCCCGCTGTAAAGTTCGAGTTCGAGGGTCCCCTCGGTACAGCAGAAGCGCATGCGGCGCTCGGGCCGGGCATTGCTCATGGTGCAGGAGAATGCGGCGCGGACGCCGCTGCGGAACTCGACGGAGGCAACAAGGTTGTCCATAAGGTCCGTATCGTCGGTAAAGGGCGTCTCCAGGCCGTGGGGATCGCGCCACGAATGGAAGGTCTTCACGCCGTACTTCTCTTCGAGGAAACGGTTCTCCGGTTTGAAGAAGTCCCGGCCGCCGAAGGCGGCACCGCGCGACGGCAGGGAGCCGCAGAACCAGTTGATGAGGTCGAGATCGTGACAGCACTTCTCGAGGATGTGGGGACCGGCGAGTCTGCTGAGCCGCCGCCAGTTGCACATGATGTAGCCGCCGTGGGCGGGTGCGATGTGCTCGTCGGCGTCGATGGAAATGATTTTAATGGAAAGTTTTTTGTTATGGAAAGTATTTTTTCATAATGAGGCTATTTTTTCAGAAATGATGACAAGAAACTTTTCATAACTGGCTGTATATTTTGGTGTCGTTCATCCTCTGTTCACGATTGAATATTGGATGCTGTGTTCCAAACCATAACACACCAAAAGGAAAAAAATGCAAAGGCTCACGTTACCACAACTGTGCGAAGATGTACTGAAAGCAATGGCGGCTCTCAAGTATTCAAGATCCATGTTAGATTCTAACAGAAAAGTGTTTTCCATGCTTTTAAATTATGCTTCTGAAAGGAGAGTGGATTTTTTAACCCAAAGCCTTGTCGAGGACTTTCTGAGAGAGAAGTTCTCATTCTCAAATGGGATGCTTGTATCAGAATTTCCCTACCTCTCATCAATAGCGGTGAGAGGGATGAAGAGACTTCAGCAATTCGCATCGTCGGGACACATTCAGAAGAGGGCAAACGTCCAAGAAATGCATGAGTGGTCAATGGATGATTACGTAATACTATGTGCCTATTTCTCCCAGCAAGAGAAATATGGCTTGGCAGAGAGTAGCATTTGCCGTATGAAACAGAGACTTCAGCGCTTTTACCAATGCCTCAAGGCAATGGGCATGACTACCATTCTGACCGTCAACAAGGATGTATTCAACAGTTTTTGGATATCAATGCAGGGAGACTGCACAAGATATTGTCAGGACAAATTATACTGCCTCGGCCATTATCTTCGATTCCTTCATCGGCAGGGATATCTTGAACATGATTTGAGTGACCTGCTTCCCAAGGTCAAATCACCTGCACGAAAGAACCTTCCCGCCATTTGGA
>JAFTDL010000181.1 GCA_017454215.1 Lentisphaeria bacterium
GACGGCAACGGCCGCTGGGCCCAGCAGCGCGGTCTGCCGCGCACCGCCGGACACCGCGCCGGAGCCGAAAACATTTCCAACGTCGTCGACGCCGCCATGAAGCACGGCATCAAAAGCCTCACCGTCTACGCATTCAGCACCGAAAACTGGAAGCGCCCCCTCGACGAAGTCAACGCCCTCATGGCCCTCATCCCGGAGTTCTGCAAAGGCAAGCTCGGCGATATGATGAAAAACGGCGTCCGTCTGCGCACCATCGGACGGACGGATGATCTGCCCGCGCTCTCGCGCATGGCCCTGCTCGGAACCATCGCCCAAACGGCGAAAAACGACAAGTTCACCCTCAATATGGCCTTGAGCTACGGCGGCCGCGCCGAGATCGTCGATGCGGTCAACAGAATGCTCAGAGAGGGACGCAAAAGCATCACCGAAGCGGATTTTCAGAACTATCTCTACGCGCCGGATCTTCCGGATCCGGCCCTGATCATCCGCACCGGCGGCGAAATGCGTCTGAGCAACTTCCTCATGTGGGAGAGCGCCTACTCCGAGATCTACGTCACCGACACCTGGTGGCCGGATTTCTCCGAGGCCGATCTGGTGAAGGCCCTCGACTGGTACGCCACCCGCGACCGCCGGTTCGGCGGCATCAAAACCAAGTGACGGGGGGAGGGAAGGCCGTATGAAGATCGCCCATGCCGCGTGCGTCATTTCGCCCGAAGTCGGGACGCCGGTCGCGGGATACGCCCCGCACGACGTCTCCGTCAGGCTCCACAACGACCTGAAACTCTCCGTCCTCCTGCTGGATGACGGCGAGCGGAAAGGGGCCGTCCTCGGCTTCGATCTGCTGGGACTGGACGAGGAATTCATCCTCAGGATCGCGGCGGACGCCGCCGGGATCATCGGCTGTCCCGCCGAAAACGTCATCGTCACCTGTACGCACACTCATTCCGGACCGCACACCCGGTCCCTCTGCAGGGTCCCCGCGGACCGGGACTACATCGCATCGCTCTATGAAAGGACCGCCTCCGCCGTGCGCGGCGCTTCCGCCTCGTGGCAGGAGGTCGATGCCTATTTCTATTCGTGCAACTGCGGCGAAAACTACAACCGCCGCTACGTCGACGGCTCCAACCGCGGCAAGTATCTGCCCTATCACCGCAGCCTGGAGCCTCTGGCCTCCGGATTCCGCGATCAGGAACTGGGCATGCTGATCTTCACCGCGCCGGGGGAACCGCATCCTCTGGGCGTCCTCATCAACTTCGCCGCCCACCCTCTGGCCACCCACGCCATGGGGCTCGGTTCCCACCAGATCTCCGCGGACTTCCCCGGCATGCTGCGGGACATTATGGCCGACAACAGCTGCTGGTGCGTTTTCGCCCAGGGCGCCGCGGGCGACATGTTTCCCAAGGACGCCGAATGCGGTCTCGAAGCCGCCAGACGCTTCGCCGACAACCTCGCCATCGCCGCCATGCGCGGCTTCTGCGACGCCATCCGCAACCCCGATCTCTACCTCATGAAGGAACCCAAAATAAGAACGTCCGTCGAAAAGGTGAAGATCCACGTCCGCCGGGACCTGGCCGCCGCTCAACGGGAACTGCCCGCCCTCGCGGGCAAAACCGAGGCCGAGGTCCGCGTCCACCTTTTCGCCCTCGGCGACGTCTGTTTCGTCGGCGTCCCCGGAGAACTCCTCGCCGAACTCGGCCAGGAAATGAAGTGGCACAGCCCCTTCCGCAAGACCTTCATCCTTTACAACTCCACCGGTTACCTGAGCTACATCTGCCACGCCAACGCCTTCGTCGCGGGCGGCTACGAGACCGCCAGTTCGCACATCCTGCCCTACGATGGCTTCAGCATCGTCACCGCCGCCGTCGAAGGCATGCGCAAACTCCACGCCCCGTTCCCCGAGGAACTCTGAGGCGGGTGCTGTCGGGAGAGGGGAAAAACTTTTTTTTCTTGCGGAAAAAAGTTTTTCCCCTCTCCCGAACCCTCACCTCTTTTCAAAAAAAAGGGGGGGGCTTGCAGGAAGGGCTCCGC
>JAFTDL010000182.1 GCA_017454215.1 Lentisphaeria bacterium
CATGCCGGTCTTCGGGGCGGCGGCGGAGCCGGGTGAGATGAGCCTTCGAGTTCTCCTGCGTGCGCCCGGCGCAGTTTCCGCACGAGTTCGTTTTCGGGACGCATGAATCCGTTGGCCGTGCAGTAAAGTGTCCTGCCGCGGGTTGTCCAGTACTTCTGCTCCAGTTCCGCGGCGGTGCGCACGGTGACGGAGATCAGCACGAATGCGACCAGCAGCGTTGTCCCGGAGTTGAGCAGATATATGCCCCTCCCGTCGGGAGAGGATATTCCCAGCTCCTTCAGCCTTTTTTTGTAAAATCCCCCCATGACCTGCTGACAGATGAACGGCAGGCTCAGAAAGAAAACGCCCAGCGAAATCGTCCGCGGGAGGTTGGCGAACAGCGCCGTATCGCGCCCGCTCAGCACATCCGTTCCGGAAAGGATCAGGTACGCGAGGACGGGCAGCAGCAGTCCGCACAAAGTGAGCATGACGAATTTCTTCAGCGGAGGGATCAGCCAGAAGACCGGACGTTTCCGGTAACGGCAGTGCAATATGGCGACTCCGTAGAACAGCAGAACGGACAGACACAGGATCCCCAGACAGGCACAAAGCAGGATATCCAGCATGATGTAGCTGATTTTGCGGTCGCATTCCAGTTCCGCCTCCGGGATGACCGTTCCGGGGGGAGTCAGCATGGCGCAGAAGAAACCGCTCCGGTGATACGGAATATGCGTCCGTTCCGCGATCATTTCGGCGCGGAACCGCCTCATGACCGCGGCGGCGTCCCGCAATTCTTCCGCCCGGCGGCCGTCGCCCCGTTTTTCGGCGGCTTCGAGATTCATTTTCAGGATCCGCCCGATGGCCATCTGTTCCATCAGGGTAAAGGACTGTTCGTTCCAGACCGCCAGCAGGGGCCGCCAGATGTCGAGGAAATACGCCGCGTCTTTTGTCTTCCCCTCTTTTTCCGCCAGACCGCCCCGGATGAGCGCGCCCCGGGCGGCCGACTGGAAATGTCTGGCATGCCCCACTGATAAACTTGAGCTTACAAGTATGCGGTCCATCAGGTCCGGTATGTTTTCGCCCCTGCCCGACAGATCCACGGCCCGCTGCGAAGCCGCCCGGGAATGGGGTCTGATATACCTTTTTTTCATGGCGTCCGCCAGAAGATCCGTTGCCCGGTCAAGCTTTTTCCGGTCGATCACGGCGGCGGTCCCTCCGGAGGTGTATCGAACGGCCTGTGCCGTCAGATGGCCGCTTTCGATGATATCCGCCAGACCGTTGTCGGGATCGGATTTTCTCAAGGCGGCAAGTGCCGCTTTCGAGTATGTTCTGCAGGCGGCCGTTTCAAGGATGTATCGCAGCAGAACGTTGCCTTTGCCGTATCGTCCGAGCAGATTTTCCCAATCTTTTTCGGAGTATTTTGTGAATTCCTGCCGGTCGATGAGCAGAAGTTCCCGGTCCGCACGGGAAAGGTTCGGGGCGGCCAGCAGTATTTTCCTTGCGTGATCGGCGATGCGTTCGGCACGTCCGTCCCTTGAGAAGAATGATTCAGAAAAGGCGCGGGCGCTTTCGAGGAAGCGCAGGTCGCAGGCGGCCCAGACCCCCAGCGCAAGCAGCGGCAGCAGGGCAATGCGCAGTATGCGGCGCAGACGGGTCCTCGTTTTCAGACGGCTGAAATTTGCCAGAAGCAGGGCCTGATCGAGTTCGTTGCTGTCACCGAAGATCCTGCACGCTTCCCGGGCAGCGGTTTCCACGCTTCTGCCCGAGGAAACGAGTCTTTCCTGCGCATCCAGCAGATGCGAACGGAGCTCCCGGCGGATCTCCGCGGCCAGTTCGGGATCGTCCTTCAGGGATCTCGTACATTCGATGACCTTGTCCTGCAGCAAATCGTCGGCCATGACACTTTCTCCTTACTGAAAATCCAAAAGCGAGTTCAGCGCGTTGCAGAAATTCTTGCTCTCTTCCGCTTTCAGAACGGCCTGTTCCGTTCCCGCCGGGGTCAAAGAATAGTATTTGCGCGGCTTGCCCGCGGAAATGATCCATTCGGACCTGAGCAGTCCCGCCGCCTCCATCTTGTGCAGACAGGGATAAAGCGCTCCTTCGCGCCACTGAAACTCACCGCCGGTTATTTCATTCACCCGGCGTATGATCTCGTAGCCGTACATCGCCCGTTGTTTCAGCAGATTCAACACCACCGTCGGCGCGATGCCCTTCATCAATTCGCTGTTCCGTATCATATGCTGCCTCCGTTGTTTCTGTTTTAAAATACATCGTGATGCGATGTATGTCAAGAATGAAAAATGATTTTTTGGATAGGCGCTGTTCCCCACAGCGCATGATATTACCTTGCAAATCACTACGACAGGCTGTGTAGGACAAGTAGGACGTGCAGGACGTGTAAGATGAAGCCAACTTGATGTCCCACAGGTCTTCCCCGTCCTAATGGTCCTACAGTTTCCCGCCGCGGCGGAGCTCGCTCCCCGCACCTGCCGTCTGTGGGAGTTCTGAGGCCGCCCGGCGGGAACAGGCGTATCCGACCGGGGAGAAGGCGGAATTTTCATGAACATCGGACTTGATGCTCCGTACCGATCCGCAATGATCCGTTTCACCATGCCGGTCTTCGGGGCGGCGGCGGAGCCGGGTGAGATGAGCCTTCGAGTTCTCCTGCGTGC
>JAFTDL010000183.1 GCA_017454215.1 Lentisphaeria bacterium
TCTGCGAGAATTACAACATCGAGAAGGGCGACCTCCCGGCGAGCTTCATCCGGGGCCTCGAAAAGTCCTATGACTGGGACTACGACTCAGGCGACTCCCGCTGGCGCGGCATGACCACCGGATACATCGTCGCCATGTACATGCGGCAGTTCTTCACCGGCTGGGAGGTGGTGCTGGTCAACTTCGGCTATGAGGTCCGGCACAGCACGGCGCGCCGCAAGGATCACAACTGGAAATTCGAAGCCGAGCAGCTCTCCGGTTTCCGCCGGATCTTCACCGCCGAGACGCAGGAGGCCGTTCCGAAGAAGAGGATCCTGTACATCACGGGCGGCCATCTCGGCGACTCGGTCTATGCGTCCGCCGTCGTTGAGAACATTCTGGCGACGGGGCGGTTCGCGGTCAACGTCGCGCAGACCTACCCGGGAGTGTGGGATCACTGCCGCGGGCTCGACCGCACGATCACCAGGCAAAACGCCGACTTCGTCATCCGCAATGAGTACCTGAGCCAGTGGCGGAACGGCTGCCCCTCTCTGATCGAGGGCGTCCTGCGCGTGGCGGAGCAGAAGACCGGCGCGGACCTCCCGCGGAAATTCATGAAGCCGGTCATCTACGCGCCCCTGCCGGAGGGGCGGCTTTTCGCGGAGCCCTCCTACTACGTTATCGCGACGGGCTTCCTGCCCTCCTGCCCGCTGAAGAACTGGGGTGCGCGGAACTGGAAAGCGTTGGTCGATCTGTTCCCCGGGAAAAAATTCGTTCAGGCCGGGAGCCGGAAGGCGAACGCCGTCCCCGTGCCGGGGGCCGTCGATTATCTGGACCGCACGGACTTTGTGTCGCTGTGCCGCCTGATTCGGGATGCGGAGTGCGTGATCGCGCCGCCGAACGGCCTGATCCACATCGCCGGAGCGCTCGACGTGCCCTTCGTCGCCCTTGCCGGCGGCCGGGAGCCGGAGAGCCTGATCGGTTATCCGTCGGGGCGTGTCCTCTCGGTGTGCGGAGCGCTGCCGTGCTGCCGTCGCGGGGGCTGCCGCAAGACGCAGTTCTCCGTCGAAACCGGCTGCGGCCGTCCGAAGTATCCGGTCGGCGACGCCGTCCCCGTGGCGGAGTGTATGTTGAGCATCACCCCGCAGATGGTGGCCGACGCTGTCCGCGCGGTGGAAAAAAGCCGAAAATTTTGTGATTCCCCCGGGAAAATGGACCCCCCGCGGGATATAAACTAAAAAACGGGAAAGGACTGAAAATGACAAGTGTCACCATAGACTGTTTCGGCAACCGCAACGACCTGGCCCCCGAGCGTTTCCGCACCATGGCCGGCGAAAAGCACGCACACCTGATCGACGCGCAGGAGGGCGTCACCTACATCGGCTTTGGCCCTGCCGCGGTCGTGGGTCCGATCCACAAGATCGTGACCGAAGGAACGGTCACGACAATCTGGTGGGCATACGGTCTCTGGGCGGATCGTGAAACATTGACCTACGCCTCGACCAAGAACGACGTCCTGACCATTCAGGTCGCGGAATAGGAGGTGGAAAATGAAACCGAAATTCGATGTGCTTCTCGGCCGCCCCCGCGAAACTGACGATAACGGCGGAGGAGGCGGGAGTTCCACCGGATACATTGACGTGACGAGCGTCGACGCCGACAACACCGTCACCGTCCTCGAAATGCCTGTTTCCGTGCTGGCCCCCTCCGGCAAGGTCTACCCCGTCGAAAAAACCAGCGTGACCGTCTCAAGCGGCACGATTACCCTTGACTTCACAGCCTTCCTCGCGTATGAGAACATGGCAACTTTCTCCGGCACGTGGAAGGTCTATTTCGCGGGCGGCCCGCAGGGCGACACGGCTATGCCCGTCTCCACCCCGGCAAGCCTCGCCATCGCGCCGGAGGACAATCACGTGTACCGTCACACGCTGGCGGCCTCGGACGTCATCACCTTCAACACGACCGGTCTTTCCTCCTCTTCGCAGATCGCGTGGGAGCTTCATCTGACTCAGCCCGCCACAGCGGTGTCCTTCACGCTCCCCGCCGGGATCCTCTGGCCGGACGGCGACGTTTTCGACGCGGGCAACACGGCCCCGGATATGACGACGGGGAGCCGGACGTATGTACTGGTCTTCCGCTGGGACGGGACCGACATCCTCGGAAATCTTGCCTACGTAAAAGAGGTGTCCGCATGATCCCGACGCGCTTCAACCGCCTCGGCCTGCCGCCCTTCCGGCGCGTTGCCTACCTCGAAAGCACGGGGACCCAGTACATAGACATGGGCATCGCTCCTGATTTCGCCGGAGGGGACAGCATACGGATCAGCTTCCACAAGGCTGATTACCCAAGTTATGCCCCTTGCGTTTTCGGCAGTCGCGAGGCAGGCGTCAAAAACGGCGTCTATCTGCTCGGCAACGGTCTGACCGTCTCCGACGCCGACGGTTACAGCAGCGTCATATTCCAGATCACCACGGGCGATTACGTAATGAGCATCAGCGATACCGCCGTCACTTTTGACGGTACGGACTACGCCATGCCGCGCCGGGTCACCTGCGGACTGCCGTTGTTTGTGTTCGCACTCAACAACGACGGTACGGGAGTATACGGCATCTATTCCGGCATGCGCCTCTACGACTGGAAGTATTACCGCAACGGCAAGCTGGCCCAGCACCTCGTGCCCGTGCTGGACAAGAGCGGCGTTCCGTGCCTCTTCGACGAGGTCACGCGGACCTTCGAATACAACGCCGGGACGGGCGTTTTCAATTACGCATAGGAGTGATTATGTGGTACAAAGAAGAGAACGGCAAACTTGTCTCTCCTCCGGCGAACTATCCGACGCCGGAGGGGACCATCTGCAACTTTCCGGCCGACCCGGAAGCCATGACGCGCTGCGGCTGGCGCGACTGGACGGCAGAGGAGCTCGAGGCGTGGCAGGAGGCGCACCCGGCTCCGAAGCCGGACACCTCCGCTTTCGACGCGGCGTGTCAGCAGTTCCGGGCGGTCTGCGGTCGGATCGCCGCGGCGGCAAATCTTCCGGACTTCCGCGGCGGCTTCGACGAGATGGCCGACTTTGCCGCAAGTCCCGTCTACCAGACCGTGCAGGGGCTGGCTCTGGCTCTTGAGTGGAGCGCGGCCAATGAGCTCTGCAAGTACGAGGGCGCGAAGCTCGGCCTCGGCCAGCCGCAGTGGTGGTATCAGTGCTGGGGGGATAAATAAGAGGACATGAAAATGTACACAATCGAAGAGGCAAAAGAAAAGTACCGCCGGTGTGCGGAGATTGAGATCAGATGAAGATAGAGATACACGCGACAGACGGTCGTGGCGACATTTGTCGGACGCTTTATCCGCAGAAAATAACTTTCCGCGGCAGATCCTTCGTCATCCCGCGCGGTTTCGAGAGCGACGGTGCGTCCGTGCCTCGCCTCTTTTGGAGGCTGGTTTGTCCACCCCTCGATCCGGAGGCGGTCCGCGCCGGCATCGCCCATGATTATATCTATCGGACCCAGCCGGAGGGGTGGACGCGGAAAGATGCCGACCTAATGCTCTACTGCTTCTTGGTCGAGGACGGAATGTCCCCCGTCCGGGCCCGGCTGGCCTATATCGGCGTCCGAAGTTTCGGCTGGATCCCGTGGCTGCAGAACCGCAAACGATTGGAGACCGCAAGTGAATAACATCAGCCCAGAACACCTCATCTCGGTCACCCAGGGCGCGACCCCGGTGCAGATCATCACAATGGTTCTGCTGGGGATCATCGCCTTCGGCGCGGTCATCGCCGTCGTCCGCTGGGTGATCGATCTGAAACTCGGGATGCTGCCGCAGGACTTGAAGGAGATCCGCGCATCACTCGACGCCCTGAAAAATGACATGACCCGTCTCGACGCCAAACTGTGGAGCGAGGCCGACATCCAGCAGGCAATGTCAGCGGCGATCAAAGAGCATATTGAAAAATGTCCCTACCACCACGAAAAATAAGAGAAGGAAAAACAAAAAATGAAAAACGGATTCGAAAAATGGATGGATCACATGATGATGGCGCTTCTTATCATCATGCTCGCGGCGAGCCTGCTGGCCCTCTGCGGCTGTGCCGGAACCACGAAGGCCGTTACGGCCAGCGCGTCCGGTAAGAATCTCGATCTCGCCGGCTTCGTCACGATGGGCGAATTGGAGACAGCGAACCCGGAAACGGCCACCCCGCAGGGACGGTTTATTGCTGGCCGCCTCAACTACAAGTCGCGCAAGGTCGGCATCCCCGCCGACCAAAAAGTCCCCAACAGCGGCAACTTCCGCGCAACAAAAACAAAATCCCTTTTCGGGGTTGAGGAAGTCATCATCGAATACGATTGGACGGCCGGGAGCGACGCCGACGCGAAAAAGGCCGAGGAGGCCCTGAAAAAGATGCAGAACGAGGCCGAGAAAAAATTCGCGGAGAAGCGGTCCGATGCGGAGACGCCTCCCGTTCCGGACGTAAAGAAATAAAGGCCGGACGGCCTCGAAGGTGGATGCGGTTCGATTCCTTTCCGCGTCCCGAGCCCTCCGCCGGACGAAAATTCGGCGGGGGGTGTTTTTTTAGTCCATCCGCCGGAAAACATGCTTAAATTTTCGCCTTTTTTGCTTGTTTCTTCGCTTTTCCGCTTGCTTTTCACAGGGAGGTGTGGTATATTATGTACAGTACGAGGGAGAGTGAGACCTCCCCCGCGAAACCTAAAAAACGGAGAAGAAAAAATGGAAAGCACGAACAGCTTCTACCAGACCGAAGCCGGAAAGAACCTGCTGAACACCCTGCACGGAAACTACTGGGATGCCCGCGAAACGATCCACGCGATGATCGACGCCGTCGAAAACGCGATCCCCGCCGCCGACGCCGCCGCCCGGAAGGAACTGGAAGCGAAACTTCAGAGCCTCCGGACCGCCTACGCCGCGGTCGGTACGGTCACCGAACTGCTCGAAGACGCGACCATCTGACGGGGGAGGGCGGAGAAATGAATGAAGCGAAAATGACCGGCGTCCTGACCGAGATCGAGTGGGAGATCGAATCCCTGAATAACGAGCTGACCTCCTGCCGCGCCATGGTCGCTGGCCGCGCCGGAGAGATCGCCGAAATCACCCGGAGCGAAGGCGCCGACCGGAAATACCTGATCGAAGAGATGACCGGCCTCGCCGCCGCGCTCCAGCGCGACATGGTCCGGATGACCGAGATCGCCGCCCGCCGCGACGCCCTCGCCAATGTGCTGGCGAAACTGGGGAGGGCCGAGTGATGAACCCCGTCTGGAAATGCACGGCCTGCGAGTTCGGCCCCTGTTACGTCCAGTGCGACCGGCGCGACACGGGATCGATCTTCGGCGATGACGACTGCGGCCGCCCGGCGTACTGCCCGCAGACTTCCGAGGAGACGCCGGAGTTCGAACCATGCGCGCCGGAGGCGAACCCCTGGAGCCTCCGCTGGATCGATATGATGCAGGAGTGGCTCATGGGCGAAGGCTACGACGCCGCGCCCGAAGAGATCCGCGACGGCCTCGCGATCGACCTCCACGGCCGGATCGAAAAGTATGATGCCATGCGGATCATCGCGCTGCTCCGCGACCGCGAAGAGGACGCCAGCGGCGGCTTCTTCGATCGCGAGGAGTGGCTGAAGAAAATGGCGAAGGTCTCCAAGTGGGACCTCTTGAACGCTGTCTTCCCCGAGGCCTTCAAGGCCGGGATCATCTACGGCGAAATGGTGCGCCAGAGAAAATCGGAGGTGAAATGATGGATAAGATGACCTGCAAGGAATTTGCTGCCGAAGCGGACGCGCTCGGTTTCAAGGCCGAAGCGCTGGCCGCGCTTCTCGACCGTTCGCGTTCCGCTGTCTCGCACTACCGGACCACCGTTCCGCCCCCGCCGGAGATCGTCAAAAAACTGCTTCGCCTGAAAAAACTCCTCGCCGACTTCCGCGAAAACGGGTGAAATTGAAATGTGTCGAAACGGCGTTATATTATAGCGCCGTCGCGTCTCACATTTCAAGCGACGGTGCCGAGGGATTCTCCGTCCCTCGGCTCTTTTTTGTGGCATCGAGCAGAAAAATCCGGAACCAAAACCCCACCAAAACCCCACCAGAAAAACGGCCCGCGGAATTGTTTCCTCAGGCCGTAACTCGTTGATAATCATGGCGGAGAGAGAGGGATTCGAACCCTCGGTGGGGTTGCCCCCACAACGATTTTCGAGACCGTCGCCTTAGACCGCTCA
>JAFTDL010000184.1 GCA_017454215.1 Lentisphaeria bacterium
GACGGGCAACGGCAGGACCGTCGTCAGGATCGCCTTCAACCGGTATTTCGCCGAAAAACTTTTTCCCATGCTCGAAAGGCACTTCCCCAACGTGACGGTGGAGCCCGTGAGCGACATCATGGAGGCGGACGCGGCGGTCTATTCCACAACGGTCCCCTTCTTTCCCGGCGAATATTTTCTGCCCTGGCCTCAGGACCGCCTGACCCGCCTGAAAGACGAGGGGCGGCTCTTTCCCCAGATATTCGAATTCCACAACGTCAATGGCGCGGTCTGGGGACTTCCTTATCTTTTTTCGCCTGACGTTCTTCTTTACAACAAAAAGATCATGCGGCGGATCGCTCCCGATTTCGAGCCCTATGCGCTGACCTTCGAACGGTTGCTCGAACTGCGGACGAAACTGCCGCGGGGGTGCGCGCTCCTGAGCGGCAACGGTCATACGCTCCTGCTTTCGCTGATCTACAATCTCTCATGCGGCGGCACGGCCTCTCCTGATGTCTTCAGAAAAGCCGTGTCTTTGGTCTCTTCGGTCGACTGCTCCGGAACATTCGATGATTTTCTCGCCGGAAAGGCGCTGTTTTCGCACGGCAGCCGCCATATGTCGCGAAAACTGACGGAAGACTTCGACATCGCCCCCCTGCCGCTTTACGACGGGCGGCGGCCCTGTCATGCGGCGTCCGAGGCCCTGATGGTGCGCAATACCTCGCGTCACCCGGAACTGCTCTTCGACTTGGCCGAAGCCCTGTTCAGACCCGAGTGCCAGAATTGCATCGGCGTCGTCCGCCATGGCGTCCCCGCCGACAGGGCCGCCGCCGCATCTTCTCTCGACAGCAGCGTTCTCCGCGATGATATTTTCTTCAATGAGATCAAGAATGTGGACTACGCCCACAGGCATATGTCCGATTTCATGGATATCTGTTTTTCGGCGACCATCAAGAAATTCGTCAACAGTCAGATCAGCCGGGAAGAATTTCTGCGGGAGGTGGAAGACAGTTACCGGTTCGGAGAGAAACGCCGCCGGGCGCTCGACGATTTCATGGCGGGAAACGCCGCCGTCGATTTTTGATTCGGCAAACAGGAAGGAATGATTCGATCCATGACATACGATGTGATCGTCGCGGGGGCGGGCAGCGCCGGTTTCGGCGCCGCCGCGGGAGCCGCCCGGACCGGGAAAAAAGTTCTGCTGCTCGACAGCAACTCCGGTCCGGGAGGGATCACTTCTTTCGGCGGATGTCCCGTGTTCACGCCCTACCTGCTGAAAAACGAAAAGCCGGCCGGCGTGTTCCGGGAATTCATCGCGGAACTCGGAGACCGCTGTCATTCGCCCGCAGGGCGCGGCACTTTCAATACTTCCGAGTTCGATGTGACCTCGGCCATGACCCGGATGCTTTCGCGCCTGCACGTCGACATGCTTTTTTACGCGACTCTGATCGAAGCCGCCGTCAGCGGGAACGTCATCGAGAGCGTGACGGTTTTCTGCTGCGGAAAAAAACTGCGTTTTTCCGCTTCGTGTTTCGTCGACGCCACCGGCGATGCCGTATTGACCGATCTTGCCGGGGGGAAGACGCGGACCGCGGACGAGGAAGAGTCCATGACGAAAACGGTCCTCTTCCGGGTCAGCGGCGTCAAGGGGTTCGACCGGGAAAAAGTGAAGGCTCTTTTTCCCGATGCGGGTTTTCCCTATCCGCAGCAGGATAGATTCATGGCGGCTCCGGTCGGCCGCGACGGCGAGGATCTGCTCATCAATCTGACCGCCGTTTCCGGGAACGCCATGGACCCCTTCGACAAGACCCGCATGGATATCGAATTGCGGGAACAGGTGGCCGTCATACACCGGTGGATGAAAGAAAAACTGCCCGGGTTCGAAGATTGCCGTATCAGTTCCGTTGCCCCTGTCATGGGGGTGCGCGGTTCGCGGTTCATCGTCGGCAGGACCGTCGTTACATGCCGGGATCTGGATGAAAATACGCCCGTCCCCGACCCCGTTGCCGTCGGTCAGCGCTCCTACGGGGACCACTTCGTCAGGAAATTTGCGGGCCCATGGCACAAAATGAACGCCGGGACCCGGGGCATTCCCTACCGGGCCCTGCTTCCCGAAAAGATCCGGAATCTCGCCGCCTGCGGCCGGTGCATCAGTATCGATCCCAAGATTGCGACAGCCGTCCGCTACGCGCCCTGCTGCATGGCGACGGGACAGGCCGCCGGGATCGCCGCCGCGCTGGGCATCCCCGGCTATGAAGTCTTGAAAAAGGAACTCGTCAGGCAAAACGCCGTTTGACCCATATACAAGGAGAAAGGAACCATGAAAAAACGATCCGGCATCATGTCCGCCGCGGGGAACGGGAAAAAGCGCTCTTCCGCACAACTGCTTCCCCGGGAAGCCGCTTTCGGGGCGCGGCCGTCCGCGTTCACCCTCATCGAGCTCCTGGTCGTGATCGCCATCATCGCCATTCTGGCGGCGATGCTGATGCCCGCGCTCCAGCAGGCGCGGATCGCCGGTCAGCGGGTCAGCTGTTCCGCCAACATCGGCACGCTGGGTAAAAATCTCGGCTTTTACGCGCAGGACTTCGACGATCTGCTTCCCTTCATGATCAACAACACCACGAAGAGCACCGAGCCCTACTGGCGGCGGGAGGAGGGACACCCCCTGTGGAAATATGTTCCGGGCAGCGAGGATGCGATCAACATCGCCGGTCTGCTCAGAAAGGGGGGCAAGGGCGCGGTTTTCCGGGATCGTCTGATC
>JAFTDL010000185.1 GCA_017454215.1 Lentisphaeria bacterium
AAGATCGCCGAACTTCTGCCCAAGGCCGTGGAGAAGTCCGAGGGCGAGCAGAAGGCCATCTACGCCAAGATGCTCGAACTCAAGGATTACTTCGTCGACAAGTCCGTGTGGATCATCGGCGGTGACGGCTGGGCCTACGATATCGGCTACAGCGGTCTGGATCACGTCGTTTCGCAGAACCGCAACGTCAACATCCTCGTGCTCGACACCGAGGTGTACAGCAACACCGGCGGGCAGGCGTCCAAGTCCACCCCGATCGGCGCCGTGGCGCTCTTCGCGGCCTCCGGCATGCGCCTGACCAAGAAGAATCTCGGGTTCATGTGCATGAGTTACGGCAACGTCTACGTGGCCTCCATCGCCATGGGCGCCAACCGTCAGCAGACCCTGAACGCCATCCGCGAGGCGGAAGCGCACAACGGCCCCTCCATCATCATCGCTTACGCGCCCTGTATGCTCCACGGCATCAACATGACCAAGAGCCAGGTCGAGGAGAAGCGCGCGGTGGAAGCCGGTTACTGGCCGCTGTACCGCTACAATCCGGCCCTCGACAAGCCCTTCATCTGGGAGACCAAGGAAGCCAGCGCCGATTATCAGGAGTTCATCCTCAGTGAAAACCGGTACAAGCAGCTTCTCAAGAAGGCTCCGACCGAGGCGCAGGATATTCTCGCCAGCGCCGAGGCCGACGCCAAGCGCCGCATGGACTTCTACAAAGCCGTCGGCGATGTGATGAAGTAACTCTTCATCCGGTCGAGAAAACCGACAACGGACCGCGGCAGATCCCGCAAGGGAGACGCCGCGGTTTTTTTGCATTCTCCTCCTCTGTGTGGTATATTATCGGCATGTCACACTCCACACAAAAAAGGGGATGATCTGTTATGAAAAAATTTTCGGTCGGTTTTGTCGTGTTTCTGCTGACGGCGGCGGTCCTTTGCGCCGCGGATTTCGAGATCAAAGTTGAAAGTTCCAGCAAAACCGGGATCGTCAGGGCAGGGGAACGGGTTCAGGTCAAGGCCGCCGCGTTTCTCGACGGTTCTCCCATTCCCCCGGGATTCAAACTGACCGTGACACATTGGAAATACGGTAGCCTGCGGCAGGAGACCGTTCCCGCGGAGCAGGGGTATGCCGCACCGCTTTCTCTTGAAAAGCCCGGCTGGACGTGCGTCACTTTTCTGCTCCGCGACCCAAAAAACAAAAATGCCCGGATCGTCTTGAAGGACAAGAGAACGACGACGCGGGGAACGGGCATCATCCTCGAACCGGAGAAGATCACATTCGCCCGGCCCGAGCCGGCCGATTTCGACGCCTTCTGGGCTGCCTGCAAGGCGGAACTGGCCAAAACGCCCCTGACCGTTCTCGAAAAGAATCCCGTGCCGTTCTCATCCGCGGCGGACAAAACGTTTTTCTGTTATGACATGAAGCTTGCCTGTGCCGGACCCAAACCCGTTTCGGGTTATCTCTCCGTCCCGAAAGACAAAAGCCGGAAATATCCGGTCGTCCTCTGCGTCGACGGCGCGGGGGTGCGCAGTTCCTACAAATCCGCGTATCCCAACGCCGTGACTTTCAGCATCAACGCCCACGGCATCCTCAACGGACAACCCGCGGAATATTACAGTAAACTCTACAAAACCGTCCTCAACGGCTATTTCCGTTCCGGCGCGGACAGCCGGGACACGATCTATTTCAAATACATGTTCTTGCGCGTACTGCGGGCGCTCGAATATCTGAAAAGCCTGCCGGAGTGGAACGGCAGAGACGTGATCGTGCGCGGCAGCAGTCAGGGCGGCGCCCAGACGCTCTTCGCCGCCGCCATGGATAAGGATGTGACTTTGGCTGTCACCTATGTTCCCGCTATGTGCGATTTTTCAGGGTGCCTTGCCAGTCCCCGTCGGCACAGCGGCTGGCCTCGCCCGTACCGGGCCGATGAAAAGGAGGCCGCAAAATGGACGGCATGGGACTACTACGACTGCGTCAACTTTGCCCGGCGCATCCATTGTCCCATTTACGTTTCCACGGGGCTCATCGACACCACCTGTTCTCCCACCAGCGTCTGCTGCATGTACAATCAGCTGGCGTCCAAGGATAAGCACATTGAGTTCCACCGGGACATGGGTCACTACGCCAGAAACGACGCCGGTCAGGCCACCTTCGCGGAAGCTCTCCGCAAAGCGGCGAAGAAGGCGGATTGACCGCCCGGAAAGTGCCTGAGACGTGCTGACTCTGAAAAACTCCGCGCAGGCTTGGACGCAGGTGAAGAACTCCCGGTTTCTTGCGGAGGTCTTCACCGTGCACAGCCCGGAGGAAGCGAAGGAGGCGTGGCGGTCCCGCAAGGCAAGTTACGACAACGGCGGACATATCGTCTATGCCTTCACGGTCGGCGCGCGGCAGAATGTTTCGGGGTGTTCCGATGACGGGGAGCCCTCCGGAACGGCGGGGCGTCCGGTGCTGGCGGTACTGCACGGCAGCGGACTCGCCGACGCCATGATCACCGTCGCCCGCTGGTTCGGCGGAACGAAGCTCGGCACGGGCGGCTTGGTCCATGCCTACGGCGATGCCGCCCGCGCGGTGCTTGCCGTCGCGGAGTTTGTCGAATACGCTCCCATGTGCGAGGCTGCGTTTGCGGTACCTTATGGGCAGTACGCAGTCTGCCGAAAATTTCTCGAGAGCGTCGGTTTTTCCTTCGACGAGGAAAACTTTTCCGAAACCGTTTCTCTCCGCGGCCGTCTCCGCCGGGATGACCGGCCGCTTCTCGAAAACTTTCTCCGCGACCTCGGCAGCGGCGGCATCGTCTGCGCGTTCAGGGACGTCTGACCGGGGAGGGGATCAGTCCGGAAGCGGAAGTCCATCCTTCACGGAGCGCAAATATTCGGAAGCCGCCTGAATGAAAAATATGGTCGCAAGATCGCGGATGTGGTAGGGCGAATCATCCGTGCCGTCCGGGGGCAGAACTTTCTCGAGGACCGCCCCCTTCAACGCGGGATCGGCGGGATTTATGAACTGCATGCGGCAGCAGAAGGCGAGGGCCCGCTCCAGATCGGAAGCGATCCCTGCGTCCCTGGTGAGTTCGAGATAGCGCAGGAACATGATCGCTGCGCAGGCGGAACCGCTTGTCGCATGGCCGAAGGAGTCCGTCGAAAAATCCGACGAGGTGCTTCTGAAAAGTCCCCCGTCGGTGCGCAGCGCTTTTCTGTACCATGTGACCGAGCGGAGAAAACATTCTTTGTAGCGCACGTCGCCCGTTTCGCGGAAAAGGTCCAGCATGGGATTTCCCCACCAGTAGGCGTGGCGGGGATGGATCGAGTCTCTTTCCGCCGAACACGGAAGGTACTTGATCCAGTTGCCGGGAGGCGCTTCGTCCGTGAGAAGGGTCTCCGCGGTGTCCAGCGCCACCTGAAGCAGAGAGGCGTCACGGGAGAGTTTCCACCCTGTGCAGAATACGGCGTCGTCCAGCAGCGGGCGGTTCTGGGCGCAGGAAACGCCGTGGATGATCCGGCGCCGGACGGGATCGTAGACGTCGTAAAAACGCCTGATCTTCGCATCCCACATGTGATCTTTCACCCAGTACAGGGCTTTCAGGGCGGCGGTGCTGTAAGAAGCGTCTCCGGTCGCCGCGGAGAGCAGAAACAGACCGTCCAGACACTCGAGGATCGCGGAGGTGTTGACGCGGTCGGGATAATCCTCATAGGCGGCGATGAGCCCGGCATTTTCCCCTTCCGTGAACTGATTGTCAAGCAGGAACTGTGCGCAGAACTTTGCCTCTTCGAGCCATTCCGGTCTGTTCAGCGTCCGCGCGGCGAGGACCAGCGCCTTGACGGCCTGTCCCGTGTGCCAGACGGGGCAGAAACTGTCCCATTGCCGTGTCGCCGCCCGGTATTCGCCCCGGATGGCTCCGCGCCAGCTGGTCGTCGGCATCTGCCGGCCTCTGGGACCGATGGGAATATTTTCCCGGTTGCACGCGGCGCCGGTCAGCCAGTGCACGGCGTTTTCAAGATGGTTTTTCAGAGTTTCCCGATCCATTTTCTTCGTCAAAATCCTTCTCCCGCACCGATTTGTTTCTCCTGAAGGAAGCGGATGAAATCCTCGGCGATTCTTTTCGTCGAGACTTTTTTGCCGACAAGTCCGTGGCGTTTCAGAAATTTGGTCTGCATTCCGGTCGCGCCCCAGTCCGGCGGCCGGGTCGGCTGCTGGGTCCCGAAGACGCCGTGCCACGGATGACGTTTTTCCATCAGCTGCAGATACTCTTCGGTCAAATCATGAAGACGGTCCGCGCTCCCCGAGATGACGACGCATCCGTCTTTGACCGCGATCCCCGCCGGAGCGCTCGCGTCTTCGACGATCCTGATCCGGGGGGCCGTGTCGTCGATCTTCACGGCATACTTTTTGCCGCTCACAGTCGCGTACCAACGGAAGAATTCCTTTATGCGCCCGGCGCAGACCGCGGCGGTCCCGCCTTTGCCCGCGATCCGGATGACGCCGTCTTTTTCAAGCCCGGTGTTCAGGATCCTTTCGGCGGAGTCAAGATAGCGCGTGTCGCGGAAAATGATGGCGAGTTCATCGCCCGCGGCGGCCTTTTCCGGCACCGTATCGACCGCTTTGCCGTTGAAAAGAAGTTCGATTTTCTCGTTTCTGAGTTTTCTGATCTTCGCTCCGTCCAACCGGGCGGGACGGAGAAAGGCGATTTTGACGGATGTCCTGTCCCGCTGCCGGTCGAGCCGACTGGTATAGGCCAGATCGCGGACACCGGGAACGGCGGAAACGAATTCGAGGAGAGTCCACGAAAGGGGAGGTGTCTCAGGAAGTTCGATCCTGCCGTTGTCGACGGTGATCTTTTGGCCTTCGACGGCGATGAGGGGAACGGCCTTGAAATAGTTCGTGTCGACGGTCAGTTTACCCTGCTGTTTCCACGGGGAACTGTTGACGGCGGCAAGAGCGCCCCGTTCGGGGTCGCCGTAGCGGACAAGCTGCAGCCGGCCTGTGACTTCCGCACCCGCGGTCTGGCGGTGACCGAGGGACTGGACGCGCAGCAGTTCGTCGAGGGCTTCGACCGATTCTTTTACGCCGAAGATCTCGAAGTTCTGCCGGATGTTGTAGAGCATGCCCAGCAGGATATGGTTGTGATGATCGAACACCGCCGCGTAGCGGAGCAGCCGGGGATCCTCATCCCCGAAGTAGTTGCCCGTCAGGGGCGGCATCGCCATGAAGGTCGTGGGACGTTCGCCCTGGAGCCGGGTCTGGCGGCGGCGGAGCGGCTCCGCCTGAAGCGTCACCTGACTGTTCTGTTCGTGGATCGTGTTGTCCTGCCGGAACGACGAAGGAAAGCCGGAACGGTGGATATCCACATTGCCCAGCACGGCGGTCCTGAATTTCGAGGCGTTTTTCATTTCTCTCATATCGTCGAGGAGCTTTGCCAGAGCCGTCACGTGCTGGAGATATGCGCCGTTTTCGTCGAAGGCGTTCAGTCCGCCGAGGGTGTTCCGCCGTCTGAACTTGTAGTCGTAGCCGCAGAGATCGAAGGAGAACCCGTTGCAGGAAGCCGTGTTTTTGAGCATTTTTCTCATGTGGTCCCGGAGGAAATCCCCGAAATCCGTTCCCGTGGGGAGCATGATGTCGTCGATGACGTTGCGGCACCAGTACTGCGGCCAGAAATTGACGCCGTTGTAGGTTTCGCCGCTCAGGTAGCGGGAGTCGGAAAAATACTTCTGAAAGCGCCGGTCCAGCCAGCAGCTGACGTAGAGACAGGGGGAGACCCCCATGTCGCGCAGCAGAGCGCACTCCCGAACGATCTTTTCCCTGAAGGTGTCGTGAAAGTTCCTGTCTCCCAGATGGCGGAGATTGACGGGGGCAAGTTCAGCCAGCAGCTCCGGATCGGTGGACCAGTTGCCCGTGGAACTGGCGTCGTAATAGAACCATGTCCAGGAGCCGCGGGTCCTTCTGTTGAGTTCCGCAAGCGAGAATGCGGCCTTGCGGGACCGCCAGGCCGGATTGTCCCAGACTTTCTCCAGGGCCTCATTGCCGTAGTGGTGCGGATCGACTTTGTCATCGAGCCTGAAGAACTTCGGGTGCCGCGCGTGGTAGCGGTCCACGGCATCGTTTTCTCCGTATTTGCCGTCGATCGAAAAGAGGTCGAAAACGAATGTTATTTCCTCGTTCCGGTCAAGGACCGTTCGGAGTTTCAGGGTCAGCGCGTTGTCGGCAGTCATGCCGCGGCTCATCCACGAGCAGAGCGATTCCGGCGCAAGGGCCAGCGCCGAGCCGCCGGAGGGATTCCACGCCGCGGCCATCGGCATCGCCGTGAACATGCCGTCGAAGGAGAAAGTTGAAAACGGCAGCAGAATGTCGCGGACCCCGGCCCCGTCGAAGGCCTTTTGCCAGTCGGAAGAGGCCTTTCTCAGAGTGACCCGGGGTTCGAGAAAGACTCTCCTTTTCATCGTGCCGCGGGCAAGTTTGAGTTTCAGAACGCAGGAACTGCCGCGGTTCTCAAGTTCGCTTGCAAACAGCGTGTCCCGTTTTTTCTGGAAAAACTCCGCAGAACCGCCCTGCGCGTTTTTCAGTTCGAAAACAAGATCGGGCATTGCGACCTGATAGTCCGTCCGCAGGTTGAACGAGGCTCCGCGGGGAGACAGCAGCAGATACAGCCCGTCGGCACAGGCGATCTCGAGCGTGTATTTTTCTTCACCCCGCGAAAGGGGATAGAGCAGGGCTTTGCCGTCCGGCGCAAGATACGATTTGCCGCTCTGCCATGTTTCCGGGATCTTTTTGCCGGTTTTCGCTTCGACGGGACTCCGGCGGGGAACTTCCGCCGGGGGCGTGAAAGTGCGGTGGTAGCGCACGCCGGACCAGATCTTCAGTTCGTCCAGGTCGGACGACATGACGCCGGGGTGACTGATGTTGCCGTTGGCGAACAGCAGTTTCGGGATCAGGCTGGAGACTGCCGGTCTTTTCAGCGCTTTCATCCGGATGACGGGCTTTCCGTCCAGCCAGACCGTGCGCCCGTTCTCGTCGTAGGTGAAGGCGAAATGGTGGAATTTCCCGATAAAAGACGCCGGGTCTTCTATGACATGACTTGCCGACGGCGTGACTTTGACGGCGGGATATCTGCCCACGTATCCCTCGGGGCCGAGGGTCGTCGTCACCGGGGCGGATGTGTTGGGGAAATAGACCTCGTCGGGCCATGTCTTTTTTCGGACGAATTCCGAACAGTTCAGCTTGAGTTTGCCTTTTTCATAACTCAGAACGAGAGAGAAATCCTGCGCGTCGGCCCATTGCCACGTGGTGTCTCCGAGATAGAAAAGCGGAAAATTCGCCCACGTCCGGGACGTGAGCATCTCGTCCAGCGGGCGGAAGAAAAATTCTATGGTCCCCCGGTCACGGTCGAGGGCTTCTCCGAGAAAGTCGTAGCCGAAGCCCATGGGGTAACGCATCTTGCCCATGGCGTCGAGCCGGCGTTTGCGGTCGAAACGGACCGCATTGCCCGCGATCCCTTTGACGGCGGGAAGGGCCGGTGTTCCGAAGGCCGAAACGGGACCGCGGGAGAATTTCGCATCCAAAGAGCCGTCATCGAAAGGCGCGTAAAAGAGCAGACGCGCCGCCCGGTCGACGGCGGGCAGGGGAGCGACTTCGGGAAAGGCGATATCAGCTCTTCCGTAAGCGGAAAACACGACCTTCAGTTCTCCCTTGCCCCGGAGTTTCTCCGGAAGCCTGAAACGGAAGTGCCGCCACGGCGCGGTGGCGAGAAAATGTTCGGCGTGGACCTCCTGAAAAGCCGTTTTCTTTTTGAGCAGCACTTTGACGGCGACCGTGCCGTTGCCCCTCGTCCAGAAACCGCAGAAAAGCGGCTCCTTCGTATCTTTCGGCATCCGGAAAACGGTCTCCGACGAAAGCGCCACGCCGCCGTCGAATTTGTTGTACGGCGTATCGAAGGAGAAATAGCGGCTCCTGCCGTCGGGAAGAGTGTGCGATCCCACGGTCCCGCGCGCATGCTGCGGTTGACCCGGTGTAAGAAGATCGAAGGCTTCCGGCAGTTCGCCGTTTTTCACTGAGACCTTTTTTCCGCCGTGATAGCGCAGTTTTTTCGCGTCACACTTGAAGCTGCGCGAAAAATCGCTGTTGCGCAGAAGATTTTCTCTTCCGGCCGTCGGGACGGGAAGCGTTTCCGCTGCGGCAGACTCCGCCGCGACGAGAAGCAGCGCCGGAAGAACCGGAGCAAAGATGCTGATCTTCATGGTTTTTCCGTCCGTCTGAAATCACTTCCACTGGTAGTAGTGGTTCTGGTATCCCAGCGGGGCGTAATCGAACTTGAGCACGACCTGGGTCTGTTTCAGGTAGGAGACATGACCGTCGACCCAGGCGACGTTGGCGCCTTCGTTGTGCCGGTCGTGTTTGGTCACGCCGCCGTTGCCGATGAGATAGTAACCTTCGTTGTCCGCCTTGCTGTAGGTTTCTCCGAAGAGCAGACAGGTCGAGCCCTTGCGCACCTGCGCCCGCTTGGCGGGCAGCAGGACCGCCTCATCACTCGTCACGTAGTAGGAGCCGGTGCTGGTCTTGAGGGATTTGTCGGCGATCCTGCCGATGGTGACGTTGTTGTAGCCGTAGGCGACGTAGGTGAAATTCACCGGATACCAGCCGGCCGTTTTGGTGAAGTCCTTCTTGAAATTGGGACCGTTGAGCATGGCCGCCGCGGTCGGGCACTTCCATATCTTATTGGAGCCGGGAAGGTATTTAGCATTGAAAAAGTGATATCCCCAAGTCCATACGTTTTTGTTGTAGAGAGGTTCCACCGGCATGAAGAAGTCGTCCGAATTGTCACAGTACATGCTGGCGGCCAGAGCGAACTGCTTCAAGTTGCTCTTGCAGTTCGATTCCCGGGCCGTTTCGCGGGCCTTCTGCAGCGCGGGCATCAGCATCGACGCCAGAATGGCGATGATGGCTATGACGACCAGGAGCTCTATCAGAGTGAATCTCCGCGCCCGTTTGAAATTTGCGTTCAAGTGTTTCATGTTGACCTCCTGCTGTTTTATTCTTCCACAAAATGCGGGGTGAGCAAAGTGAGATTCCGGCCGTGGACCGGCCGGCCGGCGATCAGGGATGAGAGCCGTTCCAGACCGATCCGGCACATGTCGTCCAGCCGGGTGTCGATGACGGCGAGGGACCATCGGTGTCTCGCATAGTTGCCGTAGTTGCCGCTGACGACGATCTCGAGGTCCTCCGGACAGCGGATGCCGCCGCTTTTCAACGCCAGCATCATATTGGCGACGCGGGCGGCATTGCGCATGAAACAGGCCGTGTAGCCGGAGTTTTTGAAGAAAGTGATGATCCTTTCCTTCATGATCTCCGAGTTCTGGCGGGTTTCGAGGATGTCGCGTTCCGACAGGGAGACTCCGGCCGTTTCGAGGACCGCCTGAAAGCCGGAGAATTCCACGCTGGACTCCTGATGGGTCAGATCGTCGGTGACGTAGGCGACTTTGCGGTGCCCGCGGTCGATGAGATACTTTCCCGCAAGGAAGCCCGTTCTGAAGTAATCGCACGAGACGCAGGGAACCTCGGATCCGTCGCCGAAAATGTTGTTGACGGCCACTGTGGGCGAGAGGGCGCAGAGGGCGCTTGTGATGCTCAGCGGCAGACGGCTGATGATGAGCACGCCGTGGATCTCGTGCTTCCCGATGGCCGAAACGAGGGGATTTCCCGCGGGATCCCGGGGGAATGTCTCCCGCACATTGTCGAATATCCTGATGGCGATGCCCCGTTCCCGGGCCAGACGCGAGATCTCGTCCAGAAGTTTGCGGAAGTGTTCGTCGGAGCGGTAAAATATGTTGCGCATCACCACCGCGATGCAGATTTGCCGCGAGCGTTCATCGGGGGATTTCAGATAGGTCCCCGAACCGACTTTCCGCTCGATGAAACCCTCGGACTCCAGATCGTTCAGCACCTTGACGACGGTGGAACGCGAGCACCCAAGCCGCCCGGCGAGGACCCGCTCCGCGGGCAGCCGCGCCGCACCGGATTTCCGGAACTCCTCCGCAAGAGCCATGAGTTTCTTTTTGACGGCGTCCGATTTCGACATAAAAACAGTCCAATTTGATATTTTGTTTCAGCCATTTGCTCCTATTATATCCAAAAAAAATGTTTTGTCAA
>JAFTDL010000186.1 GCA_017454215.1 Lentisphaeria bacterium
GCTTCTTGTAGAAATGCTGGGAATGGCGCCGCGAGTACGTAAGCACCATCATTTCCCAGCTCCACAAGCTGGGCTCCTCGGCTGACTGGGAGCGTGAGCGCTTCACCATGGACGAGGGACTCTCCGACGCGGTCAGAAAGGTCTTCGTCGCTCTGTACAAAAAGGGATATATCTACCGCGGGCAGAGAATGATCAACTGGTGCCCCGCCGCCAAAAGCGCGCTCTCCGACGAGGAAGTGATCTACCGCGACGTGCCCGGCAAGTTCTATTATTTCCGCTATCCTCTGGCGGAAGGGGAGGGGGCTCTCATCGTCGCCACCACCCGGCCGGAGACCATGTTCGGAGATACCGCGGTGGCGGTGCATCCCGATGACGAACGCTACAACAAGCTCATCGGCAAATTCGTGAAACTGCCGCTGACGGACCGCCTGATCCCCATCGTCGGCGACATTCACGCCGATCCGACCAAGGGCACGGGATGCGTCAAGATCACCCCGGGACACGATCCCAACGACTTCGAGGTGGGAAAACGCCATAATCTCGAAGTCATCAACATCATGAACAACGACGGGACTCTGAACGACCTCTGTCCCGCCGATTTCGTCGGCCTTGACCGCTTCGTCGCCCGCGACCTCTGCGTCAGGAAACTGACCGAGCAGGGACTGGTCGAGAAGATCGAAGACATCACCCACTCCGTCGGTTACTCCGAGCGGGGCGGCGTGCCCATCGAAACGCTGGTGAGTTCCCAGTGGTTCTGCAAAATGGATGAACTGGCCAAGCCCGCCATAGAGGCGGTGAAGTCCGGAAAGATCAAGTTCTATCCCGAGCGCTGGACCAAGACCTATTTTCACTGGATGGAGAACATTCAGGACTGGTGCATCTCGCGCCAGCTGTGGTGGGGCCACCGCATCCCCGCGTGGTACAACGATGAAAACGGTGAAGTCTACGTCGGCGAGGAGCCGCCGGCCGCCCCCGGCAAATGGCGTCAGGAGGAGGATGTGCTCGACACCTGGGTCAGCAGCTGGCTGTGGCCCTTCTCCATCATGGGCTGGCCGGAGCAGACCGGGGAACTGAAAAAGTTTTATCCCACCAACGATCTTGTGACGGGACCGGACATCATCTTCTTCTGGGTCGCCCGCATGATCATGGCCGGTTGCGAGTTCGAGGGGACCATCCCCTTCCGCAACGTCTATTTCACCAGCATCATCCGTGACGAGAAAGGACGCAAGCTCTCCAAATCTCTGGGCAACTCCCCCGACCCGCTGGATGTGATCGCCGAGTACGGCGCCGACGCGCTGCGCTTCTCGATCGTCTACATCGCGCCCGTCGGCATGGATATCCGCTACAACAACGAGAAGTGCGAGATCGGCCGCAACTTCGCCAACAAACTCTGGAACGCCTGCCGCTTCCGCCAGATGCAGGGTGGCGTCTCCGCCGATTTCGAGCATCTGCCCGAAGGACTCTCGTGCGACGAGAAATGGATGATCTCCAAACTCGACGCCGCGATCTCCGGCATCGAAGAGGAACTGGAGAAATTCCGTTTCCACGCCGCGGCTCATGCCCTGTACGATCTTGTCTGGTCCGACTTCTGCGACTGGTTCGTCGAGGCCGAAAAACTGCCCATGCGGTCCGGCGGCGCCGACCGGGAACGGGCTCTGGCCGTTCTTGATTACGCGCTCTTCCGCATCCTGAAGCTGCTGCATCCCTTCATGCCCTTCATCACCGAGGAGCTGGCGCACCGCATGGGATTCGTCGAAGAGGGCAAGTCGATCATGTACACCGCGTGGCCCGAGGCCGACGACGCCGCAAGTTTCGATCCGGCGGAGTGCGCTCTGGCCGACGGCAAATTCGAACTGGTGCGCATCGGGCGTTTCCTGCGCTCCAGCTACAACATCCCCGACGGCAAGAAACTTGATTTCCACATCAAGGCCGCGGGAAAGACCGAGTTCGACGCCCTCGTCACCCAGCGGGAGTCTCTGAAACTTCTGCTCAATGCCGAAAATATCGAGATCTCGCTCGAGGCCTTCGACAGCGCTGCCCACGGAGCCGCGCCCTCTCAGCCCGGAGCCATGGGCGTCATCAGCCTGCCCCTTGCCGGATTGATCGACGTGGCCGCCGAACTTGCCCGGCTCGAGAAACAGCTCAAGGACATCAACGGCTGGATCGCCTCCGCAAAGGGAAAACTCGCCAACGAGCGGTTCGTGAAGAACGCCCCGCCGCAGGTCGTCGCCGACGCCCGGTCGGGTCTGGCCGATCTCGAGGTCAGAAAGACCCGCACGGAGGAATTGATCTCTGCCCTCAAAGGTTGAAACGCAAAAACTGACGGTCCGGACCGGAGCGTGATGAAAAATGGATAGTTTCAGAGAAAAAGCGGTGGCGGCCATCGCGGCCGACCGGGTGTGCGGTCCCGTGAAGTTCACGGAGCCGCTGAACGAATTGTACGGCGCGGACGTCTTCAATGAAAAGGCCATGCGGCAGTACCTTGCTCCTTCCGCCTTCAAAAAGTACGTGTCCTGTCTTTCCGACCGGACGACGATCCCGCCGGAACTGGCCGAAGAGATCGCCGAGGCCATGAAGACCTGGGCTCTCGAGCGCGGCGCGACCCATTATTCGCACTGGTTCCTGCCGCTCACGGGGTCCAGCGCCGAGAAGCACGATTCCTTTGTCGAGCCCGATCAGAAGGGCGGGATGATCCTGAAATTTTCGGGCAAGAATCTCATCGTCGGCGAACCCGACGCCTCCAGTCTTCCCAACGGCGGACTGCGTTCCACGTTCGAGGCCCGCGGTTATACGGCGTGGGACCCCAGCAGTCCCGCCTTCATCCGCCGGGGCGACAACACCGCCACGCTCTGCATTCCCACCGTTTTCTGTTCGTGCAACGGAGAAGTCCTGGATAAAAAGACCCCGCTCCTGCGCTCAATTCAGGCCGTTTCCGCTCAGGCCGAGCGTCTCGCCCGCTGTTTCGGGATCGAGGGCAAAGCCGTCGTGACCCTCGGCGCGGAGCAGGAATATTTCCTCGTCGACAAACGGCTGTATTTCTGCCGTCCCGACCTCGTTCAGACCGGCCGGACGCTCTTCGGCGCCAAGCCCCCCAAGCATCAGCAGCTGGGGGACCATTACTTCAGCACCATCAAGCCCCGGATACTCAACTTCATGGCCGAAGTCGACCACGAATTGTGGCGGCTGGGCATTCCCGCCAAGACCCGGCACAACGAGACGGCTCCGGCCCAGTTCGAACTTGCGCCGACCTTCGAGGAGTCAAATCTGGCCTGTGATCACAACATGCTCATCATGGAGATACTGCGGCAGGTCGCAGACCGCCACGGCTTGGTCTGTCTGCTCCACGAGAAACCCTTCGCCTCCATCAACGGTTCCGGCAAGCACAACAACTGGTCGATCCGCGTGGGCAATGTCAATCTGCTGGATCAGGGCAGCGATCCCAAGCGCAACGCGCTCTTTCTCACCACGCTGTGCGCCGTTGTGGAAGCCGTTTCGCTCCACGGCGATCTGCTGCGGACCGCCACCATCGGCGCCGGGAACGACCATCGTCTCGGCGCGGCGGAAGCGCCTCCGGCCATCATGTCGATCTTTCTCGGGGATCAGCTCACCGGGATCCTCGAGGAACCGGAGACCGGCGACCGGTCCAGACGCAGCGAGGCCCGCAAACTGCGCGTCGGCGTCGATACGCTGCCCCAGCTGCCGGTCGACAGCACCGACCGCAACAGGACCAGTCCCTTCGCCTTCACCGGAACGAAGTTCGAGTTCCGTGCGCCCGGGGCCAGCAGCAGCTGCGCTACGCCCAATACCGTGCTGAATACCATCGTCGCGGAATCCTTCGACCGCATCGCCACGATCCTCGAGGCGGCCGATCCCGGGAACTTCAATGCGGTCCTGTCGAAGACGCTGCACGACATCGTCAAAAAGCACAAGCGCATCATCTTCAACGGCGACAATTACACCCTCGCCTGGGTGCAGGAAGCCCAGAGGCGCGGACTGCCCAATCTGCGCACCACCCCCGAGGCTCTCACCGCCATGCTGGATGAGAAGAATATCGCGCTCTACGAGAAATACAAGGTCTTCTCCCGCACGGAAGTCTTCTCGCGCTACGAAGTGTTTCTGCGCGAGTACAAGCGCTGGATCCACATCGAAGGGGAGCTTTCTCTGAGCCTCGCCCGGACCCTGATCTATCCCGCGGTCATGGAAGAGGTCAGCCGTCTGAGCGGCGCGATGGTCAACTGCGGTTCGCTGAAACTGACCGTCGCCGCGGGGAATGCCAGGAAGATGATCGACGCCCTCGCGCCCAAGCTGGCCGCGATGCTCGAGGAGTGCGACACGCTCGAAGGCGCGCTGGTCAGCGATGACCCCGGTCCGATCCTTCTGGCCATGAACAATATGCGCAAGGAGGCCGACGCGCTGGAACTTCTGGTCGACGACCGTCTGTGGCCTCTGCCCAAGTACAGGGAACTGCTTTTCATGTACTGTTGAAAACCGAAAACGACATGGAGTTTCTTTACGCCCCTCCGGGCAGTGCGGAGCAGAACGCCTGTCTGCCCATGCTGGGGGTGTGTTTCGACGAGTGGAAAGGGGATATTTCCCGGATGCCGTTTGTCGAGGAGTCCTTCATCGCGCGGACCCGTGACGGCCGCATTGCCGGGCACGCGGGGGTCATGCCCATGCGGATCTGCGGCGGCGGCCGTGTGCTGCGCGTGGCCGGCATCGCCTCGGTGGGCGTGCACCCCGAATTCCGCCGTCTGGGCATCGCTTCGGGACTTTGCAGACTGGCCGCGGCGTGGGCGGCGGAGCACGGCTATGATCTGCTTGCGCTCTACACCGGATTCAACCGCGTATACGAAGTCTGCGGCTGGCGTGATTATCCCGTGGATTCTCTGACCCTCGAAAATCCCCGTCCGGCGGAGAAGCCCGGCAGATCCGGTCCGGAACTGACCGCCGCGGAGAGGTCCGCCATCGCAGACTGGTACGAGACGGGACCTGTTTTTCCCGGAAAGGTCATCCGCGAGAAGAAGTCCTTCTTTCACAGTTGGGAACAGCTCTTCCGCTCTTCCGATTTTTCCTGGCACACGGGGGAGGGCGGCTATGTTCTGACATACCACGGCGTTCTTGCGGAGGCGGGCGGGACCGCTCTTTCCGCCGATCTTTTCAGCGGCGTGAAGACCGCTTTCCTCTCGCCGGAAGACCCCGTCGTGGAAAGACTTCTTGCCGCCGGGTGGCGGATCGCGGCCCGCAGCGAGGCCCGCCCCGCCTGCTGGGGCGGAGAAAACGTCATGCTGCGCGGCGTGAAAAACGGGTCAGTCCCCTCGGGACTCTTCTTTTCTCTGGCCGACAAGTTCTGAATCCGCCACGAGGCTTCTGAACTGCGGCGAATTTTCGCCCCACATCATTCTGACAAGTTCGAGCTTGTTCCCGCCCCGGACGCGGAATCTCTCAAGGGCCTCGAAAAAAATCCGTCTGCCTTCCTCGGGCGAGGGAACATCGGGCCTTTCGAAACGTGAGATCAGCCAGGGGTCCCGGAGCATGGCCCGGGCGATCATGAGACCGGAGGCGCCGGTCGTTTCCGCAAGGCCCAGTCCGTCTTCGACGCTTGAAATGTCCCCGTTGACGATGACGGGCAGGGGCGAGGCGGCGAAAACGGCCCGCCGCAGACGCTCTTCCCGTCCCGGAACCGGAAGATACTGTTCCCTGACCGTGCGGTAGTGGATGAAAAACTTGTCCGCGCCCGCTTCCGCCAGACGGGGAATGATCTCGAGCACTTCCTCCGGACTCGAAAAGCCGCTGCGCATTTTGACCGAGAAGGGCGTATCTGTCCCGACGGCGTTCCTGATCGCCCTGACGATCCCGGCAAGTTTCGGGGGATCCTTCAGGGCGCCGCCTCCCGCGCCGGCGGAGACGACTCTTCCCGACGGACAGCCGCAGTTGAGATCGATCCCGACCGCTCCTGCGGCGAGGCACCTGCACGCAGTTTCCGCAAGCACATCCCCGTGCGTTCCCATGAGCTGGATCGTGACCGGAAGGCCGCTTTCGAGGTACGGCGCCAGAAACTGTACGATCTTTTTCCGCTTCGGACAGGTTTCCGAAACACGCAGGAAAGGGGTCATCCAGCGTTTGACAAGTCCGAGGCTGCCGACCGCTCCGACGAAGGATCCCTGCGCGGCGCCCTCCATGGGGCCCGGCCAGATCTCAATACTTTTCGGATCCATCTTCAGGTGCGGGGTTCACGGCCGAGAGCAGATCGACGGCCTTCTCGAGCTGGGTGTCGATCACGGCGTCCTTCTGTTTCGGCCTGACTTCGCCGGGAAATCTGCGCATCTGCAGCGTGAGACGGTGGAGTTCCCGCAGAGGAATGACGACGATATGGTCGGGCTGGATCCCTTTCCCCTCGATCACTTTGCCGGAGGGCGTGCGGTATCTGCCGCTGGCGAAGCGCAGAGCGCCGCCGTTCGCCAGACGGACGACGTTGAGAAGTGTCCCTTTGCCGAAGGTGCGCATTCCGACAGCTTTCGCCCGTCCGTTGTCGCGCATGGCGCCGGTGAAGATCTCCGCGCTGCTGGCGGTGAAGCTGTTGACCAGCAGGAGGACCGGGGTTTTCGTGTCGGGCCGGATATTTTTGAGTTTCATGCTGCGGATGGTCTCCTGTTTTTCCGCGTCGCGCTGAGTGGCCGTGAACAGCACTTTCCCGGGCTCGAGAAGCTGCGAAAGGGTCAGCACCGCGGACCTCACCAGACCGCCGGTGTTGTTGCGGAGGTCGATGACGAGGGCTTTGGCTCCCGCCTCGTCCATTTTCTTTTTTGCCTTGAGAAACTCCTCCGGGGTGTGGGGCGTGAAACTGTCGATCCTGATGTAGCCGATTCCCGGTGCGGCGAGTTTTGCCGCGGAAACGGTGGGCGTGATGACATGTCTTCTGGTCAGCGTCTGTTTCCTGATCTTCCCGCCGGAGTTCCATGCAAGTTCCACTTTCGACCCCGCGGGGCCGCTGAGAAGTTTCTGACATTGAAAGAGGTTGATTTTCCGCAGATCCGTTCCGCCGATGCTGATGATCGCATCTCCCGGTCTGATCCCGGCTTTTTCCGCGGGCGAACCGGGAAAGACGTTGACCACGTGCAGATAATTTTTATTGGGCTTGACAATGACGATGCCGATGCCGCTGAGTTCTCCCGTGCGCCGGGTCTGATTGCGGTCGAACGCCTGCGGCGGTTCGTAATCGGAGTAGGGATCGAGATTGGAGACCATGCCGTGGAGAGCCGCATCGAAAAGTTTTGCGTTGCCCGTTTTTTCGGCGTCGACGTACTTCCGGTTCAGAATGTCCATGGCCTGAACGAGAACGCCGGCATTGAGGTAATCTTTTTCCGCCGCTTCATCGGCCGGCGGCGGCACATCCGCGGCGGTGCAGCCTGCGAGAATGACTGCGGCGATGCCTGACAGCAGGGGCAATTTGTCCGTTTTCATGATCTCCTTCTCCTTGCTTGTTATAATATAACCGCGACAAGAGCGTTTTTCCACCTTGATAAATCGCGTTTGCGAGAGTATTTTATATAAAGGGTGTGCTGCCGTGCGGCGGTTCCCCCGAAGTCGGTCCAACCGCGGTGTTCCGCGGTCAAAATGAAAAAATCAAGCAACAAGGCTCTCTAAAAACCAAAAAGAGGATCATTGTCATGAAACGTATTTCCGCACTCCAGAAAGCCCGCGCCTCCTATCAGCCGAAACTGCCTCCGGCGTTCGCCAACGGAGCCGCCGTCACCATCAGCGAGGGCGCTCCCACCGCCGCGGCGGGCGATGTCGAAGCCATCAAGTCCCTCTTCAAGGCGACTTTCGGCAGTCCGGTGCTGACCTTTTCCGCCTCTGCCGGCAAGAGTCAGCAGGCCGCGATCAACGTCGGCGTGATCCTCTCCGGCGGGCAGGCTCCCGGCGGACACAA
>JAFTDL010000187.1 GCA_017454215.1 Lentisphaeria bacterium
GCAGACCAGTTTCGCGCTCTCGCTTTTGAGCATCGTTTCGCGCAGGACCGCCGCGCCCGCCGTTTCCTGCGGGGCGTCGGGGACGAAGATGAACTGCGCTCCCGCGGCCGTCAAAAGCGCCGCCCGGGACGAGGCCGCAAAGAATCTGCGTCCGCTCTCCACCGCAAAGGTGAAGTCCGGCGTCGCAAAAACGACATCGCCGCCGAAGGGAATTTCGCATCCGGCGAGCGTCACCGTTTCAAGGAAAGGCGCGACTGAGCGGCCGCTTCCCGAAATGACGTCCGCGGCGGCGAGGCCGCAGACTTTGCCGTTCTGACACACGGCGAAAGTGCTGAAAATGCGCGTCCCCGCCCGCCACGGCAGGCCGACGACGAGGATCGTCGCGCATCCCGCGGTCGCTTCCGCCGCGCGGATGAGGGCCTTTTTTGCGCCGTCGAGCAGTTTTTCGCGCAGAAACAGATCTCCGCAGGAACTGCCGGTGAGGGCGAGTTCGGGGAAAATGACCGCCGCCGCGTTTTCGTCCGCGGCTTTTCCGTAAAGCTCCGCGATCCTGCCGATGTTGAAGTCCGGATCCGCCACCGCAAGCCGGGGGACCGCCGCCGCCGTTCTGAAAAATGTTGACATGATCTACCCTCCCGTGTCGTCGCAATTAATATAATCCGTTTGTCCGGCGTGTTCAAGAAAAGCACTTGAGAAATGAAAGAACAGGAAGTATATTTTACGGAATGACAAACGACAAGGAGACTTATGCTGACTGAACTCTTTCTGGCGGGCCGGTATCTGATCCCCCGGCGCAGCGCGGTTTCGCTGATCACCGTGACCAGCATCGTCGGCGTGATGCTGGGCGTGACGGTGCTCATGGTGGTGCTGGCCGTCATGACCGGATTCACCGATCTCATGAAAAGCAAACTGGTGGAGACGCAGGCCCATTTCCAGATACGGCATTACCGCTACGCCATCAGCGATCCGTCGCAGATCGTCGCCGCGGTCAGGAATGCGGGAGGCACGGCCGCACCGGTCATCCAGTCCGGCATTCTCGTGCAGTACGGCAACAACCGGCTCGACACCCGCGTCGTCATGTTCGGCGCTTCGGAACGGGACCTTGACAGGCACCTCGGACTCGGGAAAAAACTGGTCAGGGGCAAGGTCGATCTCAAAAAGCGGCACGTCGTCATCAGCAGCGCCATGGCCGACCGCTGGGGCCTCACCGTCGGCGACAAACTGCTGTTCCACTCGGCGCAGAAACTCACCGATCTGGTGGAGTTCAGGCCCGACGGCGGCGTCGCGCTCAGTAAAAAGGGCGCCGCCTACCTGCCCACGGAGTTCACCATTGCCGGGATCTACTCCATGGGCAAGTACGACTTCGACAGCACCGTTCTTTTCGCCGGCGCCGACGACGCGGCCGAGCTGGTCGATCTGCCCTGGGGCGCCGCCACCTCTGTCTTCGGCTGGGGACCGGACGCCTTCAACCAGAAAGCTCTCGTCGAACGGATCCGGAAAACCCTGCCTCCGGGATACATCGTCGCCACGTGGGAGGAGAGCAACCGCAGGCTTCTCGGCGTCCTCGCCGTCGAAAAGCGCATGATGTTCTTCCTGCTCATTTTCATCGTTCTCGTCGCCGCGTTCAGCATTGCCAATACGCTCATCACCTCGGTCTACCAGAAGACCCGCGAGATCGGACTGCTCAAGGCCATCGGCGCCACCGACGGCATGGTGACGCGGGTCTTCATCGCCCAGGGATTCCTGATCGGCGTCATCGGCAGCGGCGCGGGCTCCCTTCTCGGCTGGCTGGTGATATTTTTCCGGAACGACGCGCTCCGTCTGGTGTCGAAGTGGACCCACATGGAGCTTTTCCCCAAGGAATTCTATTACTTCAATGAACTGCCGGCCCACATCGTCGCGGGAGACGTGCTTTTTATCGTCATCTCCAGCATCGTGCTGTGCACTGTGGGCGCTCTTCTGCCCGCCCTGCGGGCCGCAAGTCTCGATCCCGCCCGCGCGCTGAGGTACGAATGATGAAAAATACGACCGAAAACATGCTCGAAGTCGCAGGACTCAAACGCTCCTACCGTCTGGGAAACAACGTTCTTCATGTGCTCCGGGGCGTGGATCTTATCCTCAAAACCGGAGAGTGGTGCTGCGTATTCGGGGCGTCCGGCAGCGGAAAGACCACTTTTCTCAACCTTGTCGGCGCGCTGGAAAAGCCCGACGGCGGCACGATCCGCATCGCGGGCGAGGATATTTCCGGTCTGGGACGCCGCACCGCCGCAAGATTCCGGGCCCGGCGCATCGGATTCGTCTTTCAGAACTACCAGCTGCTTCCGGAGCTCTCCATTCTCGAGAACGTGACTCTGGCCGCCCGCTTCGGCGGGGCGTCCATTCCGGAAGCCGGCAGGCGGGCGAAGGAACTGCTGGCCGCGGTGGGCCTTGCCGACCGCCTCAGGCACCGGCCGAATGAACTCTCGGGCGGCGAACAGCAGCGGGCGGCCATCGCCCGGGCGCTGGTGAACTCCCCCGATCTGCTTCTGGCCGACGAGCCCACGGGCAACCTCGACTCCAAAACGGGAGAAGAGGTCATCCGCCTGTTCGGGAAGCTGCGCGCCGACGATCCGACGCTTACCATCCTCATGATCACCCACAACCGCGATCTGGCCGCCTTCGCGGACAAAACCGTCGAACTCGTCGACGGACGGCTGAAGTGACTGAATTCCGGATCGCATCGTTTCACCACGAGGTGCTGGCCTTCTGGGCGGCGTGGAAGCGCGAACACGGGGATACGGAGCTGAACGTCCTCTGTCTCGATCACCACACCGACGTGGTGCGGGCCTTTCGCGACGACTCCGTTCCGGTGGGGGAGGGGGCGTGGCGCAATCCCGAGGCCGTGCGGGACGCGATTTCGCGTCTCCGCCACGACGAACACTTCGACTGGGCGGTACGGTCGGGGCTTGTCGAAGAGGTCTTCATTTCCTCGCACACCCGGGCGACGGTCCCCGCCTGTGACGCGCTGCACGTCCTCTGCGATCCCCGCTGGCCGGATGAAAACGAATTCCTCCGAAATCAGGAGCGTTACCGCGCTCTGGCCGACTCCGTGCTCGAGAGCGATTACCTTGTCCGTCAGTTCGGCGGCATCGACCGTTACGGGCCCTTCATTCTGGATATCGACTGCGATTATTTCCTCACCCGCCGGGCGCTGTTTCCCCGGGACTCCGCCTGCCTTGACGCCTTGCTCCGCCGGGCGGAACTGGTCACCGTTTCACTCGAAAGCGACTGGGTGCGGCTCCTGCGTTTCAGAAACGAGGACATCTCCGGTCCCGTTGTCGCCGCCGCGCTCGCGGAGCGGGTGAAGAGTCTCTGCCGGGCCGAAACGTCGGCATGACTGTGCGGGATATTGATCCCTGAGCGTTGAAAAATCACCGGGAGGATGTATATTATCCTCCGGAGATTCTTATGGTCGATTCTATGGTTTACACGCTGACACGGGAACAGGCGGAGCATCTCAGGGAGCTGCTGACGGCAAGAGGCTGGGAGATGGCTGCGATCCCCTATGCCCTGTTCAAGGCTTCCGGAGACCGGGTGTCCGTCGCCGCTTACGAAAGCGGAAAACTGGTCGTTCAGGGCAAGAATGCACAGGAGTTCATCGAGTTCATCCTCGAGCCTGAAATACTGCACACCTCCGGAACGCTTCAGGCTCCGGAACTTTCGCCGGAGGAGCTTTCTCTCCACGGCGGCATCGACGAGAGCGGCAAGGGCGATTTTTTCGGTCCCCTCGTCATCGCGGGCGTCTGCACGGACGCCGAAACCGCGCCGAAACTGCGCGGGATCGGTGTGTGCGACTCGAAACTCGTTTCCAGTTCCAAAAAGATCTTCGACATGGCCGAAAAGATCAGAAACGCCGTGCCGGGCCGCTTCAGCATCGTCGTGCTGAAACCCGAGACCTACAACCGGCTCTACGACAGCATCGGCAATCTCAACCGACTGCTGGCCTGGGGGCATGCGCGCACCATCGAAAATCTGCTGGAACTCGTTCCCGGCTGTCCCCGGATGCTCTCCGATAAATTCGGCGACGAATCCCTGATCCGCCGGGCGCTGATGGAGCGCGGCCGCAGGATCACCCTCGATCAGCGGGTCCGGGCCGAAAGCGACGTGGCGGTGGCCGCCGCCAGCATCCTCGCCCGCGAACAGTTTCTGCGCCGCATGCAGCAGTTGAGTTCCGCCCTCGGCGTGGAACTGCCCCGCGGCGGCGGTCCGCAGGTCAAGGTCATCGGACGTCAGCTCCTTGAAAGATCCGGTCCGGAGATTTTCAGGACCTGTGCCAAACTGCATTTCAAAACGTACCGGGAACTTGCGGGGGAAAGTGTGTGACCATGGCTTGGGAGATCGAACGCAAATTTCTGGTGAAAAACGATTCCTGGCGTTCCGGCGTCGAGCGGACCGTGAAGATGATTCAGGGCTACATCGCCGGCGGCGCCGGTATCCCCACCGTGCGGGTGCGGATCGCCGGCGACCGGGGCATTCTCACCATCAAGGGCAAGGCCGCGGGACTGGTCCGCAGCGAATTCGAGTATGAAATTCCTCTCGCCGACGCCCGGTTCATGCTGGATAACCTCTGCGGCACCCGCGTCGTGGAAAAGACGCGCAGTTTCTGCGGCCGCTGGGAGATCGACGAATACGCCGGACTCAACGCGGGACTTCTCACCGCCGAGATCGAACTTGACGCTCCCGACGAAGCCTTCGAGCGTCCGGAGTGGCTGGGTGAGGAAGTTTCGGACGAGCCCGCATACACCAACAGTTCTCTGAGCAGGAGACCCTATTCGACATGGGAGAAGGAAAATGAGCGGCCTCTTTGAAAACACCGTGCGCCGCCCGCTGGCGGACCGGATGCGTCCGGAATCCATCGAAGACGTCGTCGGCCAGGAGGAACTGCTGGGAAAAGACGCCCCCCTGCGCCGGATGTTCGACTCGGGAAGACTCTCCAGCTTCATTCTGTGGGGCCCCCCCGGATGCGGCAAGACCACGCTGGCCCGGATCCTCGCAGGGACCGGCAATCTCCATTTCGCCGCGCTTTCCGCAGTGTTTTCTGGCGTCGCCGATCTGCGCAAAGCCTTTGCCGAGGCGGAGTCCCGGCGCAAGTACGGCGAAGGAACGCTTCTTTTCATCGACGAGATCCACCGCTTCAACCGCGCCCAGCAGGACGGATTTCTCCCTTATGTCGAGAACGGCACCGTCGTTCTGGTGGGAGCAACTACGGAGAATCCCTCTTTCGAACTCAACAGCGCGCTTCTCAGCCGGTGCCGGGTCTTCGTGCTGAAACCGCTGGGCCCCGCGGCCCTCGAAAAACTCATCGCCCGGGCCGAGAAACTCGAAGAGCGTCCGCTTCCCGTGAACGAAGAGGCCCGCAGGACCCTCATCGAACTTGCCGACGGCGACGGAAGGTACTTCATCAACCTTCTGGAGACCGTGTTCGATCTGGCCCGTCCGGGGGAGGTGCTCGACTCGGAGGGCGTTCTCAAGGTCGTCCAGAAGCGCGCCCCCATCTACGACAAGGACAGGGAAGGGCACTACAACCTCATCAGCGCTCTGCACAAAAGCCTGCGGGGCTCCGACACCGACGCGGCGCTCTACTGGACGGCCCGCATGTTGGCAGGGGGCGAGGATCCGCTGTACATCCTGCGGCGTCTCGCCCGGTTCGCCGTGGAGGATGTCGGACTGGCCGATCCCATGGCCGTTCAGATGGCCATCGCCGCATGGGATACCTACGAGCGTCTGGGTTCTCCCGAGGGGGATCTGGCGATCACCGAGCTCGTCATCTTTCTGGGGACCGCGCCCAAGTCCAACTCCGTGGACGTGGCGCACATGCGGGCGGCCAAAGCGGCGGCGGAATACAGTTCTCTGGTTCCCCCCGCCCATATCCTCAACGCGCCTACGCGTCTCATGAAGGAGCTGGGATACGGCAAGGGCTACCAGTACGACCACGATACGCCGGACTGTTTCTCGGGACAGAATTACTTCCCCGAAAAAATGGGCCGCAAAACCTTTTATCAGCCCGCCGACCGGGGGTTCGAGCGCGAGATCGCCAGACGTCTGGCCTACTGGGAGAAACTGCGCGAAAGCCTCTCACAGAAGTGAGATATTGCGGAAGTCGGAAATTTCATGCTTGAACTTTCGGCATTTCCGGGTTATCTTATCTGAATGAAACGTCGATCGGATCCGCGGTGAAAAGTGGAGAATGATTTTATGAAAAGCTGGATTTTTCTTTCGGCCCTGCCGGTTTTCGCACTGTCCGTTCTGCTGTGCGGCTGCCGGTCGGGGCGCTATTATCAGGCACAGGCGGCGCAGTCCGCCCGTGAGTTCCTGCTGGCCAACGCGCCGGAACTGACCGTCGAACAGGTCTATTTCGTCAAGTACAACGACCCCGTGCTCCTCGTCGCTCCCGTGCTGGGCGCTCCCGGCGGCGGCTTCAAGGCCGAAGAGGAATCCATGACCAGCGAACAGCAGCAGATCTGCGTCACGTGGAACATCCCCGGAAGCCGCTATCTCTACATGGTGTTCGGCGTCTCCGACAACCGCATGTTCTCATGGTCTCCCATTCGCCTCATCCGCAAGGACTTCGGTCAGAAGCCCATGCCCGAGGACGCCGCCATTGCCCAAGGCCGGGACTACGCCGTCAACAGCCTGTACTACTCGCTTTCGCCCCATGACCTCAACAGCATCCGCTTTACCTTCCCCACGATCATACGGACCGATTTCGAGTTGAACTTCGATCCTGACGGCAAACTCTCCGCCGACGAGATCCGCAAGGCGAAGGCCGCCGCGGCCAAGCTCGTGCAGTACACTCTTGCCTGGCCCAACGAAAAGGGCGGTTCCACCGTTTTCTGCGGCGTCGGCAGGTTCGATATGCTCGGCTGGAAGATCAATTTCGCCGGATTCGACGGTACGGACGACCTTGCGAAGCACACCGTTTCCGTCGTGCGGACGCCCGACCGGTCCGATGACAACATCGTTCCGCTGCAGAGGGATCTTCCTCCCTCCGCCGGAAAGAAGAATACGAAAGGCAAATGACCATGCTGAGCATGACGGGATTCGGAAAGGCCGAAGCCGTTTTCGACGGCAGGTTCATTCTCACCGCCGAAGTCGGTTCCGTGAACCGCAAGCAGCTGGAAGTGCGCTGCAGTCTGCCGCAGGAATGCGGTTTCTTCGAGGAGCGGGTGCGCAAGATCGCCGCCCGGTACATATCGCGGGGCGCGGTTCAGGTCAGAATGACCATTCACGGCCGCGACGGCGGCGTTTCCGGCGAACCGGTGGTGAATTCCGCCGCCCTCGAGTCCCTTGTCCGCCAGTGCGCGGCTTTTCGCCGCCGCTGCGGTCTTGACGAACGCGCCGTCGATGCCGAGAGACTGCTGACGATCCCCGGGATCGTCATTTTTCAGAGCGTTGATCCCGATTCTCCGGAGCTTGCCGCGGCCCTCGAGGAAGTGCTTGTCGCGGCCTTCGAGAAATTCCGGGCCATGCGCGAGGTCGAGGGAGAAAATCTCAAAGCCGATCTTTTTGCGCGGCTGGAGGTGCTCAAAGAACTTCTGGGCAGGATCGAACCCGCCGCTTCCGGGATCCCCGGTGAAATGAAAAAGCGGCTTCTGGCCAAACTCTCCGCCGAGAAGATCCCCGTGCCCGGCAGCGAGGAGCAGCTTCTGCGCGAAGTGCTCTTTTATGCCGACCGCGCTGACGTCACCGAAGAGATCACCCGGCTCAAGAGCCATTTCGCCCAGTTCACGCGCTACATGAACGACACCGTCCCCGGCGGCAGAAGTCTGGACTTTCTGGCCCAGGAGATGTTCCGCGAGATCAATACCCTGGGCAACAAGGCGGGCATTCCCGCCGTTTCCGCCCTCGTCGTGGAGTTCAAAAGCACCCTTGAGAAGATCCGCGAACAGATCCAGAATGTGGAGTAAGAGTTTATCATGAGCCGCAGCAGCAATATCGCCCGTTTGAAGGAGATCGCCTCAAAAATCGCTTCCACCTATGAGGACGGCATCGGCGTCAATCCGGTGGAAGGCGAGAACCTTCCCCGGCGGGCCGAGGTGATCGAGGTGACCGAGAAACTTCTGGAACTGATCTTTCCCGGCTTCGACCGTCACGCCGGCACCCCCAACACGGTGGCGCTTCTGGCCGAGATCGACAGCGATCTGGCCGACCAGATCTGCCGCGCCATCCGGCACGCAAGCGGCGGATGCGACTGCTCCGGGGAATGCGGTTCCGCCCAGTGCGACGCCGCGGTCTTTGCGCTTCTCGAGGCGATCCCCGGGATCCGCGAGATCGCCAAACTGGATGTCGCCGCCGCCTACGCCGGGGATCCGGCCGCCACCAACAACGATGAGATCATTTTGAGTTACCCCGGCATCAAGGCCATCACGGTCCAGCGGCTGGCTCATATCCTCTACGCCGCCAAAGTGCCGCTCATTCCGCGCATGATGACCGAGTACGCCCACACCCTCACGGGCATCGACATCCATCCCGGCGCGCGATTGGGAAAGGGCATCTTCATCGACCACGGCAC
>JAFTDL010000188.1 GCA_017454215.1 Lentisphaeria bacterium
GCTGCTCATCCACCGGGGATGTGCGGCCGAAGACGATCCGGCTATCCTCGACGTCCCCACCGACGTTGAGGAACTCAGGATCATCAACGCCCTTCTCAAACGGGAACTGGCCCGCGATCCCCGGCACTGGCACAAGGTCGCCTCCGCCGTGCGCGGCGTCTCCGAGGAGACCACCACCGGAGTCGTCCGCCTCGAACAGCTGGCGCGCCGGGGCGGGCTGCTCTTCCCCGCCGTCAACGTGAACGACGCCGTGACCAAGAGCAAGTTCGACAACATCTACGGCTGCCGTCACAGCCTCACCGACGGCATCAAGCGCGCCCTCGACGTCATGCTGGCGGGCAAGACCGTGGTCGTCTGCGGCTACGGCGACGTGGGGAAAGGCTGCGCCGAAGCCATGCGCAGCGAAAGAGCCCGGGTCCTCGTCACCGAGGTCGATCCCATCTGCGCGCTTCAGGCCTGCATGGCGGGATTTCAGGTCGTCACCGTCGAGGACGCCCTGCCCTATGCCGACTGCTACGTGACCTGTACCGGCAACTGCCACATCATCACCCTCGAGCACATGGCGAAAATGAAGGATCAGGCCATCGTGTGCAACATCGGTCACTTCGACAACGAGATCGAAATGGCCCGCCTGGAGAAGGCTCCCGGCGTCGTGAAACTCGAGATCAAAGACAGCAGCTGCCCCGTGAGCCGCTTCACCTTCCCCGACGGGCACTGCATCTACGTGCTGGCCGAGGGCCGTCTGGTCAACCTCGGCTGCGCCACAGGACATCCCTCGTTCGTCATGTCCAACAGCTTCACCAATCAGGTCATGGCCCAGATGGACATCGCCCGCAACCCCGGACGCCCCGTGGGCGTCTATCTGCTCGACAAGAAGCTCGACGAAGAAGTCGCCCGGCTCCATCTGGGGAAACTCGGCGCGAAACTCACCACCCTTTCACAGGAACAGGCCGATTACATCGGCGTTCAGATCGAGGGTCCGTACAAGAACGAAAACTACCGTTATTGAGAGGAGATCCGCGGCATGAATCCCATTGAAAAAGCCGATGTGCTCGTCGAAGCGCTGCCCTACATGCAGAAATTCCGCAACTCGCTCATGGTCGTCAAATTCGGCGGCAGCGCCATGGAGGATCCGGTCCTCGTCCGCGGCATCATGCGCGACATCGTCATGCTCGAGGCCATCGGCGTTCGTCCCGTGGTCGTCCACGGCGGCGGCAAGGCCATCTCCGCCGAACTCAAGCGGCAGGGCATCCCCGTGCGGTTCGTCAACGGACTGCGCTACACCTGCGACAAGACCATCAAAATCGTCGATGACGTGCTGCACAACGAAGTCAACAGCAACCTTGTCGCTTTGGGCGAATCCTGCGGCGGACGCATGAAAGGCCTTTCGGGCAAGAAGATCATCAAGGCAAAAAAGACCCCCTCGGTCAACCCCGCCACCGGCGTGGGCGAAGACGTGGGGTTCGTGGGCGAAGTCGTCGGCGTCAACACCGCGCCGATCTATGAAGCGATAGAGGACGGTCTCATCCCCGTCGTCACCCCGCTGGGCACGGGGCTGGACGGCAACGTCTACAACATCAACGCCGACACCGCCGCGTGCAAGATCGCCGAAGCGCTGCACGCCCGCAAACTGGTGTTCATGAGCGACGTGCCGGGGATCCTCGCCGACTGCAACGACGAGAGTTCCGTCATCGCCACCATCTGCACCAGCGACATCGACCGGCTGATCAGGGAGGGCGTTCTCTCGGGCGGCATGCTGCCCAAGATCGCCGGATGCGTCTCGGCCCTCAACTCGGGCATCAACAAGGTCCACATGATCGACGGCCGCCAGAAACACAGTCTGCTGCTCGAGATATTCACAGCCAGCGGCGTCGGCACCCAGATCGTCCGTCCCGATTCGGTGATGTGATGAGATCGGCGGTCCTCGTCGGGATCAAGCACTGCGGCAAAAGCACGCTGGGACGGCTGCTGGCCGACCGGCTTTCCCGTCCCTTCATCGACTCCGACGAGGAACTGGAAAAGACTTATTTTCTTCAGACGGGGAGGCGTCTCACGGTCCGCGAGATCTTCCGCGCTCTGGGCGAGGAGTCCTTCCGCACCCTCGAAGCCGCGACAGTCGGAAGCCTCGTCTCCGCCGAACCCGAAGTCATCGCCCTCGGCGGCGGCGCCGTCTCAAATCCCCGCCTGACCGAAAAGGACCTGAAAGCTCTGGGAACGATCGTCTGGCTGGACGTGCCCGACGAAACCGCCTACCGGCGGATCGCCGCCGAGGGACTGCCCCCGTTTCTCGCCGACGCCCCCGATCCCCGCCGACGCTTTGCCGAGATCAACGCCCAACGGAAACTCCGTTTTGCCCGTCTGGCGGATGTCACTTTCAAAATGGATCGGGAACTTGCCCCCGATGAGGCCGCCGACAGCCTTGCCGCAATTCTGGAGGAATATCGATCATGAGCGGAAACACTTTCGGAACCATGTTCAAAGTCACCACCTTCGGGGAGTCCCACGGACCCGCCCTCGGAACCGTCCTCGACGGCGTCCCCGCCGGTCTGGAACTGGATGAAACCGACATCCAGCGCGAACTCGACCGCCGCCGCCCCGGCCAGTCCGCCGTCACCACGCCCCGGAACGAGGCCGACAAAGTCGAGATCCTCTCGGGCGTCTTCGACGGCCGCACCACCGGAACGCCCCTCGCCATGCTCATCCGCAATACCGATCAGCACAGCAGGGACTACTCCGCCGTCGAGCACACTTTCCGCCCCGGTCACGCGGACTTCGGCTTCACCGCAAAATACGGCTTCCGCGATTACCGCGGCGGCGGCCGCTCCAGCGGCAGGGAAACCGCTTCCCGCGTCGCCGCCGGAGCCGTGGCGAAAAAATTTCTTTCCACCCGGGGCATCACCGCAAAAGCCTGCGCTGCGGAGATCGCCGGGATCCCCTCCCCCATGACCTCGTGGGACGAAGTCGAAAACAATCCCGTCCGCGCCATGGATCCCCAAGCCGCGAAAAAAATGGAGGAAGCCATCCTCCGCATCCGTCAGACCGGCGACAGCTGCGGCGGGATCGTCTATTGCGAGATCGCCGGCGTCCCCCCCGGCCTCGGCGAACCCGTGTTCGATAAACTGGACGCCCTCCTCGCCCACGCCATGCTCTCTCTCGGCGCCGTCAAAGGCATCGCCTTCGGCGACGGCTTCGATTCGGCCCGGCAGACGGGAAGCACCCACAACGACGCATATCTCGGCAGCGGCAAGTGGTCCGGCAACCGCTCCGGCGGCATCCTCGGCGGCATCTCCAACGGCAATGTCATCACCTTCCGGCTCGCCGTCAAGCCCACGCC
>JAFTDL010000189.1 GCA_017454215.1 Lentisphaeria bacterium
CGGGAGCGGATCCTCCGATCTTTTTCAGAAGTTCCGCATAGGCCTTCCGTCCGGCGGCAGTGGGGATCAGACTGTAAACGACCTGAAAACCGCGGGCGTTGACGACGGCGTCGAAGGCCTCGAAACTCTCTCCGCTCCAGTGCGTGTTGGCATGGGTCGCGGAATAGAGAATGAATATCTTCTTCGAACAGCGGCAGCGGAATCTGCGCAGATCATCCGGGGAAATGGCCGCAGAAACGAACGTTCCGGCCTTTTTTCTGCTGTGCAGTATCCCCTCCTCACGCAGCTGCCGCAGAGCGCGGGCCACGTTCATTCTGGTGCTGCCGAGGGCAAGCGCAAGCTCGCCCTCCGACGGCAGCCGGGCGCCCTGCGGAAGAGCGCCGGAAGCGATGTCCGACAGCACCTTTTCGTAAATATGCCTGGTTATGTCACTCATTTTTCTTATCCGATCGGAACAAAAACGGGCCGATGCAGTTTCTTATTATAACTCCGGAGGAAGTTTATTTCAAGTCATTCGAACACGGAAGGACCGCACAGACCGTGTTTCCGGATATACTGGAACGCACGATCGCCGCACTCTCCGTACCAGGGATAGCGCCGGTCGAGGATCTCGAGGAGTCTGCCCATCGCCATTCCCACATTTCCGCCGACGCTGATGCCGCGGGGATCCGTCCTGATCGAGCAGTCGTATCCGTCCACGCGCAGGGAACTGTCGATCAAGACCCGTTTTTCCGCCTGCGACGCCTGTGACGAACGGCGGACCGGCAGGAACACCCGTTTCCCGCGGGTCTGCCGGAAATAAAAGGCAAAATAGCCGACCAGCCGTCGTGCCGCATCCAGTTCTTCCGCCGAGGCGGCATCGGGGACGACGATCCCGCACAGCGGCCTGTCTTCTCCGACGAACCCGAAATCCCGGATCCCCGCGATGTTTTCCGTCAGGATCCGGGAGTGACTGTACAGGACGATCTCCAGCCGATCCTTCCACGCCGGGGCGTTCAGGGCGACCGACCGGGCCTTTCTCCCGGACTGGACCTCGCGGCCGTTCACCTCGATGCGGTCGAAGCGGCGCCGGTCGGCATCGAATGCCAGCATCACGTTCCCGGAGATCCGGGCGTCTCCGGAGAAGACGATCCGGCGGACATCCGGCTCGTCCTCCCGCACGGTCACATCGCAATACCCCGAAAGGAGTTCCACGGCTCCGGCCGATCTCAGAAGCAGGGCGGAGCGGGCGGGAACGGCGACCTTCAATTCGGTCCTGCCCGGAACGAGACGGCAGGCCAGCAGTTTCGATCTCTCCAGCGCCGCAATGCCGGCCCTGTCGAAAATACTGCGGAAAAAGTGGGTCCCGCCGCCGAAATAACGGTTGTCCGCCGCAAGGGTGCCGGAAAAATCTTCATCCGAACGGTTGACCAGCGCAAGATGCGTATCGATGCCTTTGCCGAAGCGGCCGATCTCCAGCCGGCCGCCGGAATGGACGGCAGGGACCGGCTCCCATCCGGCGCGGGTGAGCTCCAGGATCGCGGGAACGGCTTTGAAGGCCTCGGGAAATCCGGTGGTGTGCATGATCCCCGGCGTGACGCCGGTGGCGAAGCTGAAAAGGATCAGCTCCCGTACCGTTTTCCGGAGTTGGGCCTGCAGCTCTTCCGGATCGGTCCTGCCGTCGAAAACAAGGGGATACCCCTCCCACATGCTGATCGGCTTCCGTCCGACCAGACGCCGGATCCGCCTGAGGACGCCGGTCCCGCGGTACCACGGATTTTCGAAGAGCACGGCATCGCTTCTGAAGGCGCACATATAGACCTGCGGCATGTTGGCGACGACGGCCGGACGATTTCCCGTCCGGTTTTTCAGGGAATGGACTTTATCCATGCACAGGGCGTAAGGAACGGCGGTCAGGGCATAAAGCGTGTCTTCCACGAACGCCCGCCCGGGGGAATTTTCCACACCTTTCCCGCCGAAGCAGAATTCGGTTCCCCATGCCTCGTCGAAAGCGAATCCGCCGACGTCGTAATTTCTGACGATCTTCCCGATGTCGCCCAGCGTGCGTTCACCGAAACTGTTTCCGGCGGCATACATGCAGATGCCGCGCCGCCCTGCGAAAACGCCCGCGGCGGAGACTGTTGCACCGGTCACGGTGTGCAGAACGGAGTCCGGAAAGATCCGCTCGGCCAGTTCCGTATCGCAGGACCGCGGAATGATGTAGTGCGCCGCGACACAGGCATTGCGCGCTTCCTTCTGCCGCCGCGAGATCGCTTCGCGGTATTTTTCAAGGTCATGATAACGGACCTCTTTTCTGGGAGGGAACGAACTGTCCCGGCCGGTCCGGGAGTTCCATTCGTGCTTTTCGGGGTACCAGAAGCCGGTCCGCTGAAACGGGGCGTAGATCCAGTCCCAGCCGATATGGAAGCGGCGGCACATTTCCCCGTAGGTGGGATCGGAGGACGTGCGCACTTTTCCGCCGATCCCGTAAATCAGGGGAGAAACGCCCGGCGCCGGAGAGAAAAACCGGGGAAACAGATCGTAATATATCTGCAGGGCATCCAGATATCCGAACGCCGGTCTGAAGCCGTAAAGGACGAAGGACACCTCTTCCGTCTTTCCGGCGTCGATGACCATTTTCACGGCGTAATGGAAATCCCTGCCGGGAATGCCGCCGCTCTCGAGACAACTGAAAAAACGATCCCCCTCTATCCCCAGCGCGATGCCGGAATCGGACGAATAGACACAGCTCATGGGGAAGCGCCCCGTCATGACGGAGTCCTTATATTCCCGTCCCGGTACGAAGCCGGTCTCACGGAGTCCGTTCCAATAGGACAACCGGGGACCCGCCGGCACGGGAACCGCAAAACGCACGGTCCGGAACAGACGGCGTCCGGAAAGATTGGAGACCCTGACGCGGCAGATCAGATGATCCTTCTTTCCGGAAATCTCCTCTTCAACAAGACTCGCCGGCGCGTTGCGGAACAGAGTCAGGCGTCGAGGCGTCTCCCTCACGCCGGAGACTTTTCCGGAAACGTCCCGGCCGCTTTCATCCCGCAGAGAAAGTCCCGCTCTGCCCGAAGCATTCCAGTATCGTCCTTCGATCTTCGTGACGATACCGTCTTGCCTGCCGACAAAGAGGCGCAGCCCGTCATTGCCGACTATCCGTTCTCCCCGGCCCGGAACGACTCCGGACGGAAGCGCGGGAGCGGCGGAAACGGCGGAAGCCTCGGGCGACGGGCGCTCCTTTCCGCCCCGAACTTGCGGTTCGACGAATCCGTCATCGGTCAGCCGAAACTCCAGGATCCCGCCGGTCGGCCGCCAGTCTTTCTTCAGAGCATACGCCTTTCCGCCGATCTTCGCCGTGAGATCGAGTCGGTAGAAATTGCTGCCGCCCCCGGGATCGAAATCCAGATCCGCAGCAGTGATGACGCCCGCGCCGTCATGATCGGTCACGACCGGCGCGTGGGGGATTTTCTTTCCTCCCCGGCTGTAATTCGCAACGGCGATCTCCGCTCCGGAGAGGCCCCTGCCGCGCCCGTCCAGCAGTTTCACCGTGACGCGCCGGCGGAGGATCAGCCGGGAATTCCGGGCGAGAACGGGATCGGCGACATTGCGGCAGTCTATGAGTTCCGCAGTGACATCTTCGCGCAGCCGGACACTCAGCGGAGAATCCGCGAAGTCGCAGCGGACGGCACGGAATTCGACCGCGGGTGAAGCGATGTAGATATAACGTCCCCGCAGACGGCAGTCCTTCAGGATCGTGGAGGAGTTTTTCTCCAGTCTGAAACTCCGCGACGAATTGGCGTCATAATCGACGATGACGGAGTTTTCGGCGCGGATCACGCCGGAGGAAACGAGGTCGTACTTCCCGTTGTCGGCGGCTTTGAGCGTCGATCCCTTCAGGATCAGCGCGCCGCGGGCGCCGATCCCGATCAGCCCTTCCCGGCCGGGCATCCTCATTTCCAGCGTCTCGTTTTCCAGAACCAGTTTGCCGCGAAGGATCAGCCGCGCCCCGCAGACAGCCCGGCGCGCCCCGGGATCATACCGGAAAACCTCCGGATCCCCGACGGCGGATGCGATCGAACGCAGCGTGTTTTCTCCCAGCACGGTGACGGTTCTCCTGCCGGCATCCCGCAATACCCGTCCGCGCGACCGCGCCTCCGCCGCCGATGCGGCAAAAAGAGCCGCAGCGGCGAAAAACACAAGGCCCATGGAGAATTTCGTCTTCATAAAACTTCCCCGTATATATTACCAATTGTGACTCTGCCACGGACCGCCCCAGAGAGGATCGTCATGGGTTCCCGGCAGGACTCCGAGGCGATGTCCGGCGTGACCGTCGGCGTAAGCGATGTTCAACCCGTCGCCGTGACGGTAGGATGCGTAGTATTTCGCGTTCCCGGAGGCCTTGTCGCTCGACCACAGCCGGAAATTGCCGGCATCGGCGAAGAAAAGAGTGACGGTCGGCCGGGAGATCAGATGAAGCACGGGAAACCAGTAGTTCTTCGCACTGCCGTCGGGCATTTTGTTCGCCGTACTGCACAGGTTCAGATTCATGCCGTAACCGCCGCGGGCCGGAGCGGAACTGGACCAGCCGGCGCTGTTCACTCCGGTATTGGGAGGCGTCTGGGCCGGACAGCAGATGAAATTATCCTCCCGGTTCCGGTCTCTGGTCGTCCTGATCCCGAACGTCTGAAGAAATCCGTAATTGTTGTACCAGCGGTAACAGTCGTCCGCCGATGTCCTGTAGCCGCAGGGGAGCCGTCCGTCGAACGTCTCCGCGTACATCTGCCCGCCGGATCCGATCTGTTTCAGGCGGCTCAGGCAGCTGACCGCCTGCCCCCGTTCCCGCGCCTTCTGCAGCGCGGGCATCAGCATCGCCGCCAAAATGGCGATGATCGCGATCACGACCAGCAGCTCGATCAGCGTGAAACGGAAAGGCGGGGAACGGAAAGATGTTCCCTGCGTTCCTGCTCCGCCTTCCAAAAACTGCACCGGTTTGAAAGTCCCCCGTTCCATACCTTCTCCTTCAGTTTTCCGTTGTAAAAGTGTTTTCTGCGGATGCATAATGAACATTTATATTTTTCTTTATTTCATTATGCGCATTAATATATCATGCTTTCAGAAAAAGTCAAACCGGTCTGTCAGCCGGTGGTCCGCCGGGTCTTGAAAAAACGGTCTCCGGGGCGGGTGACGAAAGAGAGCGGCAGGGGGAGGAGAAAGTTTCAGGCCGATTTCGGGACTGGAACATTTTTTGTCGAATTTTTTTCGTTTTCCACTTGTAAAATGACATATCCGCAATATATATTATAGGCACAAGATATTGTGTTTTCCGGCGGTCCGGAACACAATATCTTGTAAGAACCGATCCAAAAACGAGATAACCCGTTGATATTGCGCCAAGGAACGAAAATGCCGCGAAAGCGGTGAGGACAGACGATGAGACTGGGACTGCAAAAACTGACGCTGCTGGACTTTCCGGGGGTGATGGCCTGCACGGTGTTCACCTGCGGATGCAATTTCCGCTGCCCGTTCTGCCACAACGCCTCGCTGGTGACGGGACGCGACGCGGACATGCCTCTGAGCGCCGACGAGGTGCTGTCTTTTCTCGCCGGCCGCAGGAAGATGCTCGACGGCGTCTGCATCACGGGCGGCGAACCGCTGCTCCACCCCGAAATGAAGGACTTCATTGCCGGAGTGAAGGCGATGGGCTACAAAGTCAAACTCGATACGAACGGCTCCAATCCGGCCCGCCTGCGCGAGATCCTCGCCGCGGGCACCGTCGATTACGTCGCCATGGACATCAAACAGTCGCAGGAAAAATACGCCATCGCCAGCGGTTCGGAGTCGGCCCTCGCCCCCGTCCGCGAAAGCGTCGACATGCTCAAAACGGGTCCCGTCGAATTCGAATTCCGGACCACGGTGGTCGCCCCCCTGCACACCCCCGACGACATGGAGCGGATCGCGAAGTGGATCGCCGGAGCCGAACACTACTATCTTCAGAATTTCGCCGATTCCGGAGACATCCTTGCCGGCGGAGGCGGTTTCGCCCCCGTCGACAGGGAGATATTGAACGAAATGCTCGCCCGGGTCAGACCCTTCGTCCCCGGCGCGGCCATCCGCGGGAAATGACAGCACTGCACAACTTGCCGAATACATAAAAAGCGGGAAACAACAGCACAGCACAACTTGCCGAATACATAAAAAGCGGGAAACAACAGCACAACACAACTTGCCGAATACATAAAAAGCGGGAAACAACAGCACAGCACAACTTGCCGAATACATAAAAAGCGGGAAACAACAGCACAGCACAATTTGCCGAATACATAAAAAAAAGGAGAAGAACGGTCATGTATC
>JAFTDL010000190.1 GCA_017454215.1 Lentisphaeria bacterium
CTCATGTCGGCGGCTACCTGAACGACCTGGATCGTGGCCGCGAAACTCTCCGTGGTGCCCAGCACCCGTCCGGTCTTGGGATGAACGACTTTGCGGCCGGGATTGTAGACGTGGAAATACTGCCCGTTGTAGACGCCGGCGCCGGAACCGCGCGTAAGATAGATGCTGCCGCCGTCGACTGCCGCCACCAGCACGGGATCAAGCCGCATCAGCAGAGAGTTGCCGAGCGCAGCGGAAGCGCGCTCCATGAAGGCGTTGTCGTAATCCGCGGCGGTCCAGTCGCGGCGGGAAGCGGGGGGGATATCGGTGCTTCTCATGGAGTCGCGCATACTTTCGGCGGCGATGATCTTTCCGGTCTTGACGTCGACGATCCGCAGGGTCATCTCAATGGTCAGCCTGCCGCTGGGGGCGACACTTCCGGCCATGGCGGTCCCGCCGCTCACAGCATAATGGGCGTAGCGCTCGACCTTGACGACGGCAAGGAAGTCGGCCAGCTGCAGCTGACCGATCCTGGCGAACTGGCCGGAGGCGGCGAGGCTGCTGTCGACGAGGGAACTCTCCTTGGCGATGCGGTCGAGATCGTCGCGGCTGACAAGCTCAAAGGAACCGGACTTGAGGATGAAACTCGAAAGTTTCGCATGGAGCATGCCGGGAATGTCGGGTCGGACGCCCCTCCCCGCCTCCACCGGCAGAATGGCGAGCTTCTTCACAGTCGGAGCGGCACTGCCAGCAAGGAGCCCCATGGATTGGAGCGCGGAGTCAAGACGCCCGACAAGTTCGTCGAGCGAAAGCGCGGTCACCGAGGCGCGCTGCCCCTGACGGACCTCGCCCGTGGAACTGTTCACGACCATCATCGTCAGCGACAGCCGCGATCCCAGTTTGGAAACCGAGTAGACCAGAAGACAATCGACGGACTTCTGCGCCAGCTGCTGACGGATGTTGTCATCGGCGACCAGTCCGGAAGCGGCCACGAACTTGAATTCGCCGAGAATGGCGTTGAGCGAGGTGCGCGAAAAGATGTCGTACTGCCCGCCGAGCTTGCTCTCGAGATACTCAGATATGCCGTTGATGTCGGCCTGAGTGACGCCGCTGACCGCGCGGGGCTCGGCCACGGCGATGCGTTCACGCCGGGCCGATTTGGGCGCGGCGGACATCTCCGCCGGAACGGCGGCCAAAAGGACCGCGGCGATCTGCAGACATGCAAAAAGGGATCTCATTTTTTCTCCTTGGTGTCGAATTTTTGATCTATGGCCTGCGCCGCCTTGAAAACGGCGTTCTTCATCAGACGCTCGAAACGGTCGTTATCGACGATCTGCGTGCCCTCGAGACGCAGTTCGCGGTCCTCGCCGGTGAAGACGCCCGAAAAAACGATCCGGCCGCTCTTCAGTTCGGCGATTTTGATCAGCACGTCCAGCTGGTAGAGCAAAGTCGCGGTATTGACGCCGTAGCCGGAATAAGTCTGCCCGGAAACACGCAGATCGGCCACAGTCCCGTAAAGAACGTGCGTCGCACCGTGGATCTGAAGCGTTTCCGGAAGAGGCCGGGGCAGACCGCCCGCCTGACGGACCGACATGTCGCGGCAGGCCTTGTAGATCTCGCCGCGATCGACCAGTTCGACGGAATCATAATTTCCCAGAGCCGCCTCCATGTAGGAGGACCCGATGACCACCGCCCGCTGCGGCGATTTGAGCAATTTGTCGGCCAGTTCGTTCTGACGGGCGAGATTGCGGTCGTTTTCGGCGTCGAGCCGGGCGCGGTCATGGGCCCGGCGGGCGCGCTCCTCTTCGGCATCGACAAGTTTCACATATCCCAGCATCACTTCGTCGATGCTCCCGAGTTCGGCCTCGCCGAGGGAATTCTGCGGCGCGGTGCGCACCGTGCGGTCGGTGAAGTCCCGAAAGTGCTGTCCCTGAATATCGATGGTCGTAAAGGGAAAGACCGCGATCCGCGGTTTTCCCGCCGGGACCGGGACCGCAGGAGCGGACGAAACTGCCGGAGCTGCCGATGTTGCCGGAGCTGCCGGAACGGCAGAAATCTGCTCTCCTCCGAATGCGGCGACTCCCAGCATGAGCATCCACGCCGGAAGCAAAGTATTCAACTTCATCATCAGCACCTCACTCTTTTTTGATGACAACGGTTTTTTCAGGCGAAAAAAGATCGCGGCGGTCAACCGTGATCCGGTAGCGTTTTCTGTTGCGGAAGAGCCTGCCCTTGACCTTGCGGCCGTCTTCGAGCGTCACATCGACGAGATAACTCCCGTCCGCCAGTTTTTCCTTGAGGATCACCGGTCCCGTGTGCATCCGCGTTCCCGCCGCGTCCAGCAGCGCCCGGCGCGCCAGCCGCTGCAGCGCCGCCGCATCGGGAAGATCGGACGCCGCCGGCGCTTTCCCCGGTTCCGACGGAGCGGAAAAAAGAACGAAACCGCACAACGCCAGCGCTGCGCCGAAACAAAATTTCAAAGTTCCTGCCATACCCGATCACCATTCCCTTTCCTTGAATATGTCACGCGATCACCGGCTGTTCAGGCAAATCGCGGCCGATCCGTTTTTTTCTGCCGGTCAATCAAGCTCCATGTAGTACGTCGTGAAATCCAGATGTTTTTTGAATCCGGCTCTTTCGTAGGCGCGGCGGGCGGGAGCATGGGCCCAGTCAAGACCGGTGGTGACGCGGGCGATCCGGACGCCCGCCCGGCGGAACTCGTCGAGGACGAAACGGTACATGGTCTGCCCGATGCCCTTGAGTCCCGTCCCCTGACGGGAAGCGTTGTTGCAGATCTCGCCCACTGGACCGTCGACGGTCCAGGTGATGAAGCCGACGATGACGCCCTCGTGTTCGCAGACGGCGATGCCGTAACGGCCGCTCTCTATCTGCGCCTTGACCTGAAGTCCCTTGGACCGTGCGTCGCCGTCGGGATTCAGAACATCCGAAACGGCGTCGCCGAGTGCTTCGCGGTTCATCTGCCGGATGGAGCGCCACCCGGCGTCGGCAACGGCCATGACCTCTTCGAGGTCTTCTTCGCGGTATTCCCGCATGAACATCGCGTCACACCTCCTGATCGGGATCCGCCTGCCCGCAGGTCTTCACTGCTGAGGCAGGGGCGCCTCTGTTTTCCGGATTTTCTCAATATGCTCCACAAGTTTTCCGTAATCGGCGACGACGACGAAAATCATGTCGAAGACTTCGAGCGTGGCGAACGAATAAATGATCTTCCTTCCCCCTTCGCTGACAAGGAATGTTCCAAACGCCTTGCCCTTCTCCAATATCCGGCTGCGGATGCCCGGCGTGCGGAAAAGCGTGGCCTTGAAAGGAGCGCTGCCGTGGAACTTCTCAGGATCGAACTTGCGGTTGAAGAACTTCGACAGCGATGAGAAAACGACCTCCCCCCGGCGGTTGACGACGGCTTTTTCGATGACGTAGCCGCCGACGTTGCCTTTCTGAAGGATGCGTTCGGTAAGTTTGTTGACCGAGAGATCGAGACCGGCGACGCCGCGGAAGTTCTCGTTCAAGTCGATGATCGGGACCGAACACGGTATCGACAACCCGGAAATGGAGTCGAAATCCATGTAGGGCTTGCCCCAGACGGGAGCGCGCTTTTTTCTGGCGGCCTGATACCACACGCGTTTGCGGGGGTCGATCTCGCGGGGATAGTTCCCGCGCCACGGATAAAGCAGTTTGAGGCCGTCCTCCGTGCCGATGAAGACCGATCTGACCGGGAAGCCGCTGTAGAGATACGCCATCTTGAGTTTTTCGTAATCCCTGGGGTCGAAATTGTATCCGGACTGGCTCCCGAGAACGATGTTCTTCATTTTGCGCAGCGCCGGGGAGACACTCTTGAGAAACGCGAAACATTTGTCCCGGTCCGCGCCGGGAGCGAGAGTGAAGATGCCGTAATCCATGCTGGTCAGGCGCTTGTAATAGGGCGAGTAGAGCATTCCCTTCTCCGTTTTGCCGATCTCGGCTAAAGTGGGACGGAATGCGGTCTTCCAAACCTCTTCCCGCGGAACGGTGTTATTGGCAAGAAGATAAACCGAGATTCTGGCGAGGGCGAGAAGCTGCTCCTGTATCTGCAGTGCCGTCAGGTCGAGATGCGTCGCGGCGGTCGACGTCCGGTCGTTGAGGTAGTTCATCGCCCCGCTCCGCACATTCATCTCCTGAGAGGTCCGGAACTGCCGGTAGACGGCGTAGACCGTAACGCCGGCGGACAAGAGCAGAAGCGCCGTCACGACCGCCAGAAATTCCCTTCTGCGGCGGAAGAAGTAGCGCGAGATCTTCATGAAGGCGGTGTCGGGATACGCCGAAACGGGCGATCCTGCCATATAGCGGCGGAGATCATCGGCAAGATCGGAAACCGACTGATAGCGGTCCGCCACCCGGTAAGCCGTCGCCTTTCTGATGATCGCACAGAGCGCTCCGTCGATCCGGTGCCTGAAAAGATGCTCGACGGGCGCAAGCTCCCCGTTGATGATGTGGTCCATCTGCTCTTTTTCGCTCCTGCCCTTGACGGCAAATTGAAGCGTCACGATCTCCTGCAGGATCAGCCCGAGAGAGAAGATGTCGGCGCGGGCGTCGCACTGGTCACCCCGCAGGGCTTCGGGAGAAAAATAACGGGGAGTGCCGCTGACCTTGTCCTCGGGCTTGGGCTTCTCGCCCTCCGGAGGGATCACTTTCGCAAGCCCCCAGTCCATCACGTAGACTTCCATATACTTGCCCAGCATGATATTTTCGGGCTTGAGGTCGCGGTGCATGACGCGCCTGTGGTGGGCATAGGCGATGGCGTCGCAGACACGCAAAAAGATCTCCAGACGCTCCTGCAGCTGAGCGCGCTCGTCGAACGACTTGATCCCCTTGATCCGGTAGTTCAGCACGACGTTGCGCAGATACTCCCGCAGCGTCCTGCCGTTGACGAGTTTCATGCTCAGGTGGATCCCCTTTTCATCGTCTCCGGTCAGCCCGTAGACGGGAATGATGGCGGGGTGATCCAGCTGGGCGGTCACCTTTGCCTCGGAGACGAAGGAATCGACGATCTCATTCTTCTGCCCGGAGGCTTTTTTCAGGGACTTGATGGCGACAACGCGGCGGAGATTGTTGTCCCGCGCGACGGAGACCGTGGCATGACCGCCCTCGGCGAACTCCTCAAGCACGGAGTAACGCGTATCCAGATTGCTCAGGGGCGCCGTCAGTTCGGCCGAAGTATCCAGTTCGACGCTGGTATGGTGGGAAACATCCACCCCGCCGACGAGGTCCTCGATCTCGTTCTTCTTTCCGGCCAGACGCGTCGCGACTTTCTGAAGCGGCGTCTTACAGCCGGATGGACGCACGGGTCTGCTGACGATGACCGTTCTGTTGACCTCACCGAAATCCGGCTCATTTTCCGTCCGGTCCGCTTTTCTCTCCTCTTCCATCACACCCGTTTTCACCTTTCAAGAAACGCGCAGATTGTCAGGAGTAGAATATATACGTTCTTTACCGCAATGTCAAGCGTCCGAAAAATTTTCTTCCGCATCTTGAAAATAGCGGAAAACAGTGCTATACTAATCGGACATGATGTTTTTCCGGCATTCCCGCCCGCAAAGAAGAGGCGGAGGCATTTTATTCGAAAAGGTTTCGATATGCAGACTCTGACACAATGGGTCCACGCGGCGGATACGTTTATCTGGGGACCGCCCCTGCTCGTTCTGCTGCTGGGCACCCATCTTTTCTACACGGTCCGGCTGAAATTCATCCAGCGCTATCTGGCCGCAGCCTTTTCGGTGCTCGTCGAGCGGGACAAACAGCTCAACGGCAACGTTTCTCCCTTCGCGGCCCTTTCGGTGGCGCTGGCCTCGACCATCGGCACGGGCAACGTGATCGGCGTGGCCACGGCCGTCTGTCTCGGCGGCCCCGGCGCGGTCTTCTGGTGTATGGTCACGGGCATATTCGGCATGTCCACAAAATATGCCGAATCCCTGCTGGCGGTCAAATTCCGCACCAAGGACGAAAAGGGAGAAGTGCACGGCGGCCCCATGTACACCATTTTCAGAGGACTGGGATGGCGCTGGATGGCCGTGCTCTTCTGCATCATCGGCGCGATCGCCGTCATGGGAACGGGAAATCTGGTCCAGTCCAACGCCATCGCCGGGATCATTCACGAGACCTTCTCGGTGCCGAACTGGATCTCGGGTATAGTCATCGCACTGATGACGGGACTGGTCATCATCGGCGGACTCAAGAACAGCGCCAAGGTCTGCACGTGCATGGTCCCGCTCATGTCGTTCATCTATCTTGCCGGATGCATTTCCCTGCTCGTCATCAACTGGCGTTTCCTTGACGACGCCGTGGCGACGATCGTCAGATGCGCCTTCTCGCCCAAAGCCGCGGCGGGCGGCATGCTCGGCTACGGCGTCATGCTGGCCGCCCAGTACGGCGTGGCCCGCGGACTCTTTTCCAACGAAGCCGGCATGGGGTCGGAACCCATCGTGGCGGCGACCGCGAGGACCCGGAACGCCGTAAGATAGGGACTGGTCTCGTACACGGGGACCTTCTGCACCATCATCATCTGCGGCCTCACGGGACTCGTCCTCGTCTCCTCCGCGCTGGCCCGTCCGGACCTGGTGAGTCTCGAAGACAGATCCATCGTGACGCAGACCTGCTTTTCGCAGATCCCCTACTGCGGCAGGTACATTCTCGCTTTCGCCATTTTCGCCTTCGCCTCGACCACGCTTCTGGGGTGGTTCTACTACGGCGAGCAGTGCGTGCGTTTCCTCTTCAAAAAAGAGGAGGCCGTGGTCATCTACAAGGGGCTCTACGTTCTCTGCGCCTTTCTGGGAGCCATGGGATCGTTGTCTCTGGTGTGGGATTTCTCGAGTTTCGCCAACGGCCTCATGGTGATCCCCAACGTCATCTCTCTGCTGCTTCTCAACAAGCTCGTGGTCGCGGAGACGAAAAAATACCTCTGGAACAAACGGCTCGCCGAGAACGATCCCGAGTGCGTGAGCGAAGTTCCCTTCCGGTGAACTTCACCGGCCCGGCTTTGCGGGCTCCCGGACGGTCAGATTCTTCACCCAGGTGTATTTCAGGTAGTGCGCAAGCGCTATCGGCGCTTTGACGGCTTCATCCATGTAGGCGAGAAAAAACACCGGCAGCACCGGCGCCCTGAACACGAACGCGGCCAGCAGACCGACGGGGACGACGAAACAGATGACGACGAAAAAATCGATCTTGAAACTGCTTTTGGAATCGCCGCCCGTGTTGAACGTCGTGAACGCGACCCCGTTGTTCGCCTTGCCGATCATCGACGGAACGGAAAGGACCAGCATCCAGCGCGTCAGAAAAACCGCCCGCGGCGTCAGTTTGGCAAAGTACTGGATGAAGGGAATGGCGCTCAGCATCAGGACCACGGAGGCCGTTCCCGCCAGCAGGGCAAAGGTGAGCAGACGCCGTCCGATATCCTTCGCCCGCGCAAGATCGCCGCTGCCCAGCGTGTTGCCGACGATGACGGACACACCGCCGCCGATGCCGGCAAAAAATATGCACGAAGCGTTGATGATGACCCGGGCGAGCGCACTGGCTGCGACCGCATCCGGCTCCTGATGCCCCATGATGATCGCCGCGACGGTCATGCCGATGCCGTAACAGACGAAATTGCCGAGGATGGGAAAGGTGTACCTCAGCACGTGTGCGCACAAAGATCTTGAGAAGTGCAGAAAGTAAAAAAGTTTGACTTTGAAAAGATTTTCTCTTCTGAACTCGAGATAGGTCAGCGCAAGCCCGATGAAGCGCACGATGACCGTGGCGAAGGCGGCGCCGGCAACTTCCATGCGGGGAACCCCCCAGAGACCGAAGATGAAAAGCGCGTTGAAGAAAATATCCAGCGGGACCGTCACGCACGAGATCAGCAGCAGACGGCGCGCGTGACCGGTACAGCGGCAGGTGATGCCGAAACTCTGGGACAGCGCAAGAAAAAAGTACGACACGGCGATCCAGCGCAGATAGGTCCCGCCCTGATCGAAAAACACCTGTTTGTCGGTGAAGATCCGCATGACCGCCTGCGGAGCGATCGTGGTGATGAGAAAAAACGCCGCCGAAAGCAGCAGATGGATCTGAAACGACATGCCCAGCAGTTTCTCCACTGTGCGGCGGTCCTTTTTGCCCCAGTACTGCGCGACGAAAATGGAAAACGCCGTACCGCAGGTCCCCATCAGCATATTATAGATGAACTGGACCTGCCCCGCCAGCGAAACGCTGGCAAGAGCCTCCTGCCCGACTTTGCCCAGCATGACGGCGTCGATGACAGAGTCCAAATGCACAAGGAGCGCCTGCAGGGAGAGCGGAAGAATGATGGTGCGGATCCGGCTCCACAGATCACGGTCGGGCAAATAAGATGACAGTCTGCGATTTCTCATACACTCTTCCGCGTCCAAAAAAATCTGCGTTCCACGACATGGCAAACCCCGCATCGGGCGGCAATTTTTCCACGGTCCGGGCAACTGCATAATTTACCTTCCCGGAGTTGGTTTTTCAAGTTCATGCGCAAAGAAAACCGATTGATTTTACGACTTCCCGTGATATATTAATAAGATACATATGTGCGGCACGACGCCGTGCGCAGTTCAATTTTTCGAACGATGATCCAGAAACTTTTCATACGTTGTTTCGTCCGCGACTGGAAAAACACGGAGTCGCCCGCCGTCCGGCTGAATTACGGCATTTTCAGCGGATACACGGGGCTTGCCGTCAATGTCCTGCTGGCGGCGCTGAAATTCACGGTCGGACTGCTCTCGGGCAGTGTGGCCATCGCGGCGGACGCGGTCAACAATCTGTCGGATGCCGGCAACTCCGTGGTCACGGTGTTCGGCTTCAAAATTGCGGCAAAACCCGCCGACCGGGAACACCCCTTCGGCCACGGGCGCATCGAATACATCGCGGGAGTCGTCGTTTCCGTGGTCATCATGGCCATGGGACTGAATTTTCTGGCGGAGTCCGTCCAGCGGGTCGTTCATCCGCAGGAGGTACGGATGTCGCCCGTGCTCACGGCGCTGGTCGCGGGTTCGCTGCTGGGCAAGGCATGGCTGTTCTTCTTTTACCGCAGGATCGGCAAGCTGATCGACTCGCACACGATCCGCGCGATGGCGTTCGACAGTCTGAGCGACATGGCGGGGACCTCGGTGGTGCTGCTGGCCGTCATCGCCGGACAATTCACCCGCTTCCCCGTGGACGGCGGAGCCGGAATTCTGGCCGCCCTTCTGGTCCTTTACGGCGGCGGAAAAATACTGCGCGAAACCATCAATCCCCTGCTGGGAGAGCCGCCGGGACCGGAACTGGTGGAGGAACTGCGTTCACGACTGCTGCAATGCCGGGGGATCCGGGGCGTCCACGACATCATCATGCACAATTACGGTCCCAATCGCTACTTCGCCACGGCCCACGCCGAGGTGAATCTCGACGCGGATATCCTCGCCGTTCACGACATGCTCGAAAGCGCCGAGGTGGAGATCGGCAAACACATGCCCGTCCATCTGCTTCTGCACTGCGACCCGTGCAGCACCTCCGATCCCGAAGTGCGCGCATGGCAGGGCAAGGCGGAGAATTTCATCGCCGACTTGAATCCGCTGTACAAGGTCCACGATTTCAGACTCCGGCGGGATGAAACGGGCATCTGTCTGGATTTTCACCTCCTCGTCCCCTACGGCTGTCCCGCGGAGAAGGACGAGATCGAGAAAAAACTCGCCGGAGCACTGGCCCAATGCTCCCCCGCCCCGCGCGTGCGGATCACCATCGTCCGGTCATCGGACCGGGCATGACCGCGGGCGGCCGGAGCGCAGTCACCTGTCCTGTCCGGTCAGGACGCCTTTCAGCATCAAAGAAGCGTCGTCGAGCCGGGCGTGCATTCCGGCCATGACGGAAGCCATCCGCGGGCGCACCGTTTCCGCGGGAAGAGCCGCAAGTTCCAGTATTTCGCGTTCGAGCACCGCAAAATCGCAGTTGTCCACACTTCCCGACGAGGTCCGTCCGAAGGCTTTGAGATAGTTGGCGATCTTGCTGCCGCGTTCGATGCCCAGTCCGGGAACAAGCGCGTTGGAGGCGAGGATCAGCAGATGAAGACGGCTGCTGACCACCACGCGGCACTGCGAAGCGCAGGCCTGCACGTCGGCGGGAAGAGCGCTTTCGAGACACTCGATCCGTCCGGCGTGACCGATCCCGGAAGCAAGTTTCAGCATGAGAGCCCGGTCGGTCCGGGGATTCATGGGGATCAGCACGATGCGGATGTTCGGCCTTTCCAGCAGAGAATTCCACAACTTCTTCACACCTTCGGGATCCTGAACGGCGTTCTGCGCGGATATGCAGAAGCCGATCCGGACCGCGTCGGGAGCCGGTTCCAGCGGCAGACGGGAGGAGGCTTGCTGAAGAATGGCGGTATCCGCCCCCGTCACCGCGCGGCGGAAACCGCATTTTTCGACCTCTTTCACGGATTCCCCGTCACGCAGAACGACCAGTTCGCAGGCTTCGAGGGAGCGGGAAATATGCCTTCGGGTGCGGTCACGCAAAAAATTTTCGTAGATATCCACCCAGTTCAGCAGTCCGCAGGAACAGAGCGACAGCAGACGCAGCAGAACGAGCCTTTTTCCCGCGGCCCGGTAGAAGGCGGGATTGAGCTGAGAATTCATGCCGACGCCCCAGACGACAGTCCTCGCCCCGGCTTCGCGGGCGATATCCAGCAGACGCAGAGTGCGTTCGGGATAATCCGACAGCCCGGTGGCGCCGAACCAGATGAAAACATCGTGCTTCGCGACCTCGGAAGCGAACCCCGGCAGATCCGGGGCGGGCGGGAATCCGTAAAGGGGGACCGTTTCGACACCCAGCAGACGGGAGGTGTTTTCGCCGTCCCGGGTGCAGACGGTCAGCCGGACGGAAGGGACAAGGGTGCGCAGCAGACGCACGACACAGGCGATGATGGCCTCGTCTCCGATATTGTCGCATCCGAGCGGAACGCCGCCAAGCAGAATTTTCATGGGCGTTCCGGCTCCTTTTCTTCGATACGCTCCTTCATCAGACCGAAATAGTCGGCCACGCGCCGGATGCGGTCGGGTATCTCGTCGTTGGAGAGGATGACCGCCTGAGAATCCTTGTCCTCGGGGGCAAAGCCGTGCATGCCGTTGAGCGGAGCGCTGCCCATGTCGGAGGGGACGATCTGAATGCCGGGATCCATGAGAAAGACGGCGTCGCCGAACATTCTGTCCGCACGGTAGATGCCGTAATGCTTCTCCTCATCCTCGGTGAGCCAGTGACCGCAGGTCTCGAAAGGCTTCACCGCCTCGCGGATCACCTTTTCGGCTCCGGGCGCAAGGAAGGTCGGCCGGAACATGGTCGAGTCGTAACAGGCGCCGTAATCGCGGCCGAAAACGAGAGGCGTCTTTTCGACGGCGGACTTCAGATCGACCGTCCGGGTCAGCGGGGTCATGCCGTGGTCGGAAATCACCGTAAGACGCAGGGTCTTCTTCAACTCCCGGCAGGTTTCGAAAAGAGTCCCGATCTCCTGCGCGTACCAGTTCAGTTTGGCCCGGATCACATCCGCCACGGGAGGCGCGGGATACCGGTGCAGCAGGGCGTCCAGTTCCGCCGTGTAGACGAAGAGAAAAGTCTTTCCCTGCCGGAGAGCCTGCCGGGCAGCCTCGAAATTTTTCGTATCACCGGCGCGCCAGTCGGAGATGTGATAGGCGCTTTTGTGCCGGGCGAGAAGATCACGGAGATTCTCCACGTTTCCCATGCCGCCGGGAGCGAAGAGATCGTGTTTTTCACAGTAATCCATCAGCGGCAGCTTCGCAAAGGGCATCTGGTAAAGCTGAAAATAACCGGTGAAGCCGTAGAGCCTGGCGATGATCCGCGAGAGCAGATGCCGCACCCTCCCCCGGTTCCAGAGGGAGCGGGGCCGCATCAGCGGAGAGAGCTTTCCCAGCAGCCGGAAGGGCGACGATTCAGGCGCGAAACGGAACAGCCCCAGATGACCGTGCTCCGCGGGGGGCCGCCCCGAGAGAATGGTCGGGATCGCCGTGCTGGAGTACCCGAACTGCATTTCGATCCGGCGACGGAAGGGCAGTTCTTCGGCCATGAACGCGGTCCTGTCGACAAGTTCCCATCCCAGCGCGTCGATGAAGAGAAATATCTCGATGTCGTTTTTCATTTTTTCGGACTCCTTTCACGGCAGCGGAGCGTATCCCGGCAGCCGGCGGATGTCGGCGGCGGGACGGCGCTCGATCCACCGCCTGTCGGGCTTTCGGGCTCCGTTCAGCAGGTAACCAGTGACGGCGGCGGCGGGACCGATGGTCTCCCACACGGAGTACTCGCTGGCGGCCACGGTCTCCGCTTCGACATTGCACCAGCGCCGCCAGATCGGCAGCATACGCGCCACGCCGTCGGCACAGCCCTTTTCGGTGCGTCCGGGACCGGGAAGAAGTGAAAGCGAAAGTCCGAAAAAGCCCTGATCGGGCCGCTTGCGGTAATAGAGTCCGTAAGCCAGCTTCACCGCGGCGCGGGGAATGCCGTAGGTGTTGCGGAACGGCGTGATGCCGGGAACGAACTCGGCGATGCCGTCCGCATAGGAATTCAGATCGAGGAACCGGACCGGATAAACACGCCCCAGTCCGCTGGTCATGGACATGCCGCAGGGATTGGCGCCGTTGTGGAAATCATTGGCCAGAAGAGCGCCCTCCCGGTAAGCCTTGTCCCCGGTCAGCGCATGGGCCGCAATGAGAGTCCGGGCCCGCACCAGCGGGTGACTCGTTCCCCAGCTCATGGTGTGGACCCAGCCGTCGCCGGGCGCGTACCAGGGCACGCGGACGGGATAATTCTCCTCCTGCTGGCGGAGCAGCACATCCGCGGCGCGTACCAGCCTCTTTCTGCGGGCGACGCGCAGTTTTTCCAGTCCGGGAGAATCGAAGGGGAAGAGTTCCAGTTCCATCCAGAAAAGGGGAGACCAGCGCCAGCCGTTTTTATTCATGGAGTTCAGAGCCGCGGGAGCCGCTTCCTCGGCCTTTTCCAGATACTTTCTGTCCCCGGTGAGCTGAAAAAGATCGAACCCCGCCTTGACGAGAAATTCGGGAGCAAGTTCGGGCTCCTCACGGTAAAACAATGACCGGCGGCCCACGTGAAAAACCCGCGGACGCGGCACGGGGGATTCAAGCGCGTAACGCCAGGCGTTCACGGCGGAAACGCGGAACCGGTCCGCGATCTTTGCGGCGCCGGCCTTGCGCATGGCCAGAGCGAGGACCGACGCCCAAGCGGCATACTCCAGTGAACTGTTTCTCGTGGCGCACGAAAGGTAATACACCAGTTTGTCGGCCGATGCCATCCCCTCGCCGGGCCGGGGGTGGCGCGTCGTCTCGACCCAGGTCCCGACGCCGCCGTTGCTCTGCTGTTTCAGGCGCAGATGTTCCAATCCCCACATGGCTTCGTCCAGAATATCGGGGATGCCGTTGCCGCTTTCGGGCAGATTCAGCTGGCCGTCGCAGAAATTTTCGGGTTTCAGCAGATAGACGGCGGCCAGATCGCCGGTGATGCTCATGTGCTGGGGACGGCGGTCCCAGTCGGCGGCGTCATGCCATCCGCCGGGAGCGTGAAAACGCCGCGCGACCAGCGGAGGATCCTGCCTGATCACATCGAAATGATTCACCCGCACGCTCTTGCCGGAGGAGTCGGCGAAACCGAAGGGCCGCGAATCCGGTCCCTTGCCGTAGTGTCCGGCATCGGGCGGGAAATTACCCTGCAGGCATTCGAGATGACAGGCATCCTGGATCCAGTGCGTGAAAGGCTCCCCCTTGGCGATGCCGCAGCGCTGATGGTAAAGTCCCCGCGCGTGGATGTAGAACGCCTCGGCCATGGTGTCGCCGCCGATCCGGAACGTATCGCTGCGCCCGGTCCCCGGAATGTCGAGACAGTAAACGCCGGGCGTGGAATACTGCGAAAAATCCAGTTCCAGAACTTCCTCGCCGGTGAAGGGCGATCCCGCGGCGTTCACGGGGTCGGCCATACGCGACTTGAGCGTTCCGGAAAAGACGGCCTTTCCGCCCGCCGCATCGATCAGATGAAAGGGCTTGCCGTCAAGCGGACCGTGAAGCGGCAGAGCTCCGGCCGTTCCCAGCCAGGCGCCGATGTAAGCGTATTTCCGGGCCTCCGGCAGATAACCGAGCTGATTGATCTTGAAAAGCGGCGTCGGCCGGTCGAATTTGAAGGTGTATGCCAGCTTTTCCCCGGCCGGCAGCGTGATCGTGACCTGCTCTCCGTCGGTCAGGGGGCGGCTCAGGAGAAGGAAGAGATAATGGGCGACATCCGCGTTGCGCGAGAGACGGACGACGCCGTTTTCATCGGTGAAACGCGCTTGTCCGATGGGACTCATCCAGTACCCGGTACGGGTCACGGCAACGGGCGCGGAGGCAGCGGAGGATATCCCGATCCGCGGATCGTCGCGGAGCATGGCGGTCACCTGCGGACGGTACTGCGCGATGGCCTCCGTTCCGGAAACGTTGAAGCAGTAATCGGCGGCCCATCCCGTCAGGCGGCGGCGCGCCGCCTTGCGCCGTTCGATGAAACGCTTTTTGAAAAGCTGTTCCTGTATCTCCGAATAATCCCCCGTAAGCGCCAGACAGCGGGGTCCGAGAGCAACGCACGTCCAGCGCCCCTGAAAAAGAGGGGACGCCGCGGAAAATGCCGATGAAGCAAGGAGGACGAAACAACTGAAAAAAAGGATCAGGCGAACCATTTGCGCACTCTTTTACCGATCTTGTACTTCAGTTCAACAGGATACCTGAAGAGAGAGCACCAGATCTTGTTCTCTCTTTTCAGACAGGCGGGGATCCCGCCGGGCATCTTCCATCCCTGCGCCTGCGCGAATTCGACGACCGCCACGTAACGGTCGAAGTGGCGGAACGCGGAAGGGGCCCATCCCTGCCACGGCTTGGGCTGACCGATGAAATGAATGAAAAGTTCTTCGGGGTCCTTGTTCAAACGGAAGGACTCCGCCACGCGGGGCGCTCCGGGAAAGAAAGCCAGACAGCTGTTCAGGACCGATTCGTCGAGCTGGTGATAATATTTGAGAGAGGGGTCCACAACGCCGATGTCATTGGCGGGCAGGATCGTCATCATCTGCTCGTGCCACTTCTCGAGAAACGGCCGGGCGCTGCGGTGCACCGAAAGGAAACAGGCCGAACAGCTCCGGGTGATACGGGGCGATTCCAGACCGCCCACGTTCTTTTTCCAGACGTCGAGGACCGCCTGCGGAATTCTGTGTCCGTCCTCTCCGTAATTATACCCCTTGAAGGCCTGAGGCTGCTCGGCGGCGCTCCGCATGCGGATGTGGATCTCCTCGGGCGTCTCGGGGATCAGCCGCGCCGAACAGTTTCCGGAGAAAAATCCGTCGCTGTCGACCCAGGTGACGTAGTCGGTGTCGGCCTGAAGCATCATCATGGCCTTGCAGCAGGTGAGCGAACGAGAGAAATCGTCCAGAGGCAGCAGACGGACATCGCCCATCTGCGTGAGGATCCCGTCTGCTTCGGCATCGAATTTACGGGTCCCGACGATCACGGGCTCATCCATGCCGTTCCGGCGCAGCGAGGCGATCATCAGAAAGATGCCCCAAAGATAATTGCGGTCTCCCGCGGTCACGACTGTATTGTTTTTCATGCTTTCTCCATTGTCACGGCCCCGGCTGTTTCGCTCTGGACCGCAAGTTCACGGCAATGTTTGTTCAGATAACTGATGAAGGCGAAAATGATGACCAGCAGCATGAAATTCATCTGCTGCTTGAGGACCCATTCGAGAGCGGACTGCAGAAAAATGCCGGTCAGACCGCCCAATGCTCCCGCGGGAATGTAAAAAAAACGCGTCCCGCGCAGAATTTTCATCAGGCGGACGCATGAGAACCAGTAGAACCCGAACCATGACAGCAGCGCGACAAGACAGGGCACACCGCACTCGGCGCCGACCAGAAGATAGATCGTTTCGACGATGCCGTCCTTGTAACTGTCTTTGTAGTGCTTGTCCTCACGGTGACGGCTGTAGTTGTAGGGAGGATTGATCTTGATGCCCCAGTTGTTGATGCCAACCCCGCAGACCGGCACGTCTTTCATCATGTTCACGGCGGCGATCGCCAGATTTTTCCGGGTCTCTCCCGACGATTCGGGAGCCTTCTCGAACCTCTCGATGATGCGGGGCAGAAAGACCGCAAGAGCGATCACGCAGATAACGGCGATCCCGAAGAGGATGCAGACCTTGCGGAAGGAGAACTTGTACCAGACGGAGTACAGCAGAGCCACCAGACCGCCGAAGGGATAACAGACCAGTGCGCCCCGGGAATAGGTGCGGACGAGCGCCACCGACGCCAGGCCGAGGGCGATGAAAAAAAAACGGCTTTTTCTCCCCTCGGAAAGATTGAAATAGCGGGAAAAAAGCAGCACTCCCGACAGCAGCATGAACATCGCCATGCTGTTCTGATGGGGAAAAACGCCGTAAACCTGATAGATGCCCCAGAAATGCTGAACGACGACCGCACAGAAATTGACCGCGATCACACCCGTAAGTCCGTAGAGAAGTATATCGAAATCGCCGCTGCTGAATTCAAGATAATGGTAGACGGCCAGAAAGACAAGGTGGATCATGAACATCTTCCACAGCTCGAAAAAGCTGAAAAGAAAATTGTCCGCGTTGCGCAGGGAAGGCAGACAGCAGAGAAAATAGACCAGATACAGCCGGCTGCCCCAGTCCGGAAGGAAACTTCTCACGCCCCGCAGGATCGACAGCGAGAGAAGCACGATGAAGGCGATGATGTAGACGAACGAAACCTCCATGCCGCGGGAGGTCCCCCGGTAGAATTCATTGGAAAAGAAGTTGATCGAAGTCTGATTGAATACGAGAAGCGGCAGCAGCAGTCCGAGCATGATCCAGCGTATCCAGAGGCGTTCACACAGCAGAGCGACTGTGACGGGCAGCACAAAGAAGAGCGCGGAAAAAAAGAACAGATATTTCATACCTAGAACTGTGCGGACCACCACGTTGCGGGCGTCACCAGCATATTGATAAGCTGCGCCGTCGGCATGAGTTTGCGGATGAACACGTTGTATTCCGAGATGTTATCCTTGGGAACATAAACGATATCCCCCGACTGGAGCGCGACATTCCTGGCTCTTCCGCTGATGATTTTATCAAGGTCGATCTTATACATGACGGGATTGTTCAGACCGCCGCGGATGATGATGGCGTGGCTCCAGTGATTGTCGCTCACCCAGCCGCCGAGAGTCAGCAGCTCAAGCAGCCCCGTCTGTTTGCTCCACACGCGGCGGCCGGGATTCTTGACATCGCCGATGAGGTAGACAAGACTGTTTTCGCGGGCCGCGACGAAAATGTAGTCGCCGCGACGCAGCAGAACGTTGTGAAGTCTGTCTCCCCGCTCAATCGCCAAAGAGAAATCCAGGGGAATGATCCTGCCGTTGCGGATGAAATAGGAGTTGTGCAGATCCGCGGCGCTGATGGTTTCGCCGTCGTAATGCCGCGAAGCCGCACCGCCGGCCTTGGCGAACACGTCGGCCAGACGCATGCCGTTGGTGACGGGATAGATCCCCGGATAAGTGATCGCGCCTGAAATTGTCACCGTTTCGGAGGCGATCAGGAACGGCGAAAGTCCGACCTTGGGATTGCGGATGTATCGGGAAAGGGCCTTTTCGATCTTCTTCGAAGCCTCGCCCAGTGTCAGTCCGGCCACGTGGACCTGACCGATCAGCACCATGCCGATATAACCGTCGGGGGTCACCGTGGTCTTGACCGAGAGATCGGGATTGTTGTAGACGACGATCTCGACTTTGTCGCCGCCGTTGATGGTGTAGGAGGGAATGGGCTCCCGCTCGAGATTCTGCAGCAGACGGATCCGCCGCTGACGTTCTTCGATGGTCATCACACTCTGGCCCAGAACTGCCTCGTTTTCTCTGGTCAGCTCGGGGATCTCGTCATACTTGCCCGTCAAGCGTTCAAAGTAGCATCCGGCGCAGAGAAAAAGACACACCGTTCCGAATATGGAAACCGATAATCGGCGCAGCGTCATGATTCGCTCTCCTGTTTCAAGTTCTTCTTCAGATTTTTTTCACTGGATTCGGTAAGCACCGTCAGTATGGGAATGTTGATCTTGAGCTGAAGCGTCAGCATCCGGCGCAGACTCTTTCTCGGCGTTTTTCCGGCGCCGACCGCGATCAGGGCGCAATCGCACAGAGGAGCGATCTGCTCAAGGAACAATTCGGAGCGGCGCAGCGCAAAGGAATGACGGATGAAAATATAGTCGAAGCGCTCCCGCAGGATCTTGAAATCGTTCTTCAGCAGTTCAAGTTCGGAGGAGACAAGAAATTTTCTGCTGGTGAGCGGCAGATAGCACTTGCCCTTCGAGAAGGTGAGGAGCATGGTATCGGAGTTGTCGTCGGGGACCACATCGAACTCGTCGGCGGCAACGATGTCGACGGTCAGCATGCGCCGGCCGGCTATGGAGAGGTTCCATTCGAGAAAATCGAACAGCTGACGGAGCAGTTTCGCTCCGGGCAGAGCGCCCGTGAAGATGATATGCGTGTCGAGCGACTGGAACTTGTGGAACAGATTGAACATGACCATCCGCTCCATGTCCTCGGAATTGAACATCTTTTCGGATGTCGGCAGCATGCCGAGGTAATGGAATTCCTCGTAAAGTCCCAGTTCCCGGGAGTTGGCCACAGTGCCGAAGAAGAAGTCCAGCAGCGCGACGAGGGCTGCCAGAAAACTGGTCAGGGCGATGGCCGCGAAGAGGCAGATGAAAAGATTTTTCTTCGAGAACGGGGCACTGCCGACGGCGTTCCGGGCCTGTTCGTTCACGAAGAGGTCCTCGCTCACCATGAGAAGCGTGTAGTTGATTTCGGAGATGGATTCGTTCAGACGCTCCAGATTTTCCCGCTGTCCCCGCCGCTGGTGAGTCAGCTGCCGCAGTTTCGGCTGGTACTCGGTCAGCAGCTGAAACCTTTTGCCGGACTCGGCGATCTCCCCGTCGAGCACCAGAAGTTCGCCCTGTTTGCCGTCAAGCTCCATCAGCAGACTTTTCAGCTCGGAGGTAAGTTTTTCGGCCTCGGCGATGATCTGGGGCGTGACGGCGCCGATGTTGCGGGCCTTGAGAAAGCGCTCCAGACGTTTCTGCACGCCGTCGCGCCGGTTCTGGAGCGCGATCACCTTGGGATTTTCTTCGGTGAACATCTCTTCGGCATTGGCGATCTCCTTGTCGAGCCGTTCCAGTTCAGTGAAGAATTTTTTGATCTCGTCCTGACAGGTGAGCATGACGGGATTCATGGTGGAAAGGCTTTTTTCGAGTTCCTTTTTCCGGCGGGTCAGATTTTCTATGACGAAACGCAGACGCGTCCGGGAGGCCTGAAGCTCGTTTATGCGCAGACGGAGCCGTTCATAATCCTTTTCGGGAGTGACGACATGGAGCGGAACGGTCAACTCGGCGATCTTCGCGTTGAGCTCCTCTATTTTTTTTACGACCTCCTTGCGCTCTTCGTCAAGCACCTTTTTCCACTTTTCGAGATCGCTGGTCCGCTCCCTGACGTATTCGGCGATGCAGACCTTCGCGAAGTCGTTGATCGAGTCGACCGCCTCCTGTTCCGAGCGGGCGTACAGCACGATGGAGAAACTGTGGGGATGTTTCCGGTCGTAAGTTACGGCGATATTTTCGGACACGACTTTCTTGCGGGGATCAGAACCGTCCTGCACGCCGGATTCGACGAACCTCAGCCGCGATGCGCGCCGGTTCAGGATCTGGAGAACGTACCTGTCGTCGTACTGCCCGACCTTGCCCTTCTGCTTGGGTTGAAAACACAGCATCAGCCGCGAAACATAACGCTGGGACGACGTCGTGACGGCGAGACCGACGGAAAGAAGAATTCCCGAAAATATCAGAATGAAGGAAACTATCAGCAGGGGAAGATGGCGCCCGAGAAGCGTCCGGACCAATTTCCGCAACTTGTCCAAATGCCTCAGCTTTTCCAGTTCCTGTTCAGATTCAACGTACATACGCTCTCAAAAAAATCAAAAGTTCACAGGGGGGCAGTTCGCCTCGCGACAGCCCGCACGCCCCGTCAGGTGAGGGCATCTGCAAACTCCGCAACGGGGGAGACTGCACGGAAAACCGCCCGAAAATACCGTAAATATCTCCAACCTCATAAAATAATCCCGATTCGCACTTTTTTCAAGTTTTTTCCACCTGAAAAATGACATTTTCCGTCATTTTTCGCCGGGGATGCCGCACGGGGGGAGAGCGGAAGGTTCGCAAACAGGGACAGCCGGGGCAGTTTCAGGGCGCGGCCCGCAGAAAAAACACCCCCGGGAAATTACGCAAAGCAAAAAAACTAATTGAATAAATTCCACAATCGGTAAAGCTGCGGAGAACGATTCAGATAAGTCCCGGATCCGGACAATTCCGCATAAAGCCGCCCCAGGACCGGTCCGACCGGCGGATCGAAGACCGATGCGGCGGCCGGCAGACGGCGCGCCTTCAGAAGCCAGCGCAGAAGATTCTTCACCGACTTTTCACGGGCCGCCCCGCGGTGCAATCCCCGCCGGACGGCGCACGGAGAAGCACCGGAAGGCACGCCGGCGCAGCGGCAGACGCAGTCAAGATAGAAGCGCCGGCAGTCGCGCCATGCGCGTTCGGGATCGCCGGGCAGAACGGGCTCCGGTTCCATTTTCCACTGAAACGCCCTTTCGTAAAGAGAAGCCCATTCCGGCGGAAGGCCCTCCGCCTTGACGTGACCGGCAAAGGCCTGCACCCGGTCGCGGCCGCGCCACAGGTAGCGCCCGGAAGAGATCAGCAGCGCATCTCCCCCGCCGAGGATCGCCTTGTTCATGTTGCGGACGATGAAATCCGGATCGTCCCTGCGGCTCTTGAGATACTCCCCGGCAAAGATCAGCCCCATGCCGCGGTTGAGCAGCAGCCGGACGGCTTCGGAAAAGGGCACGTCCGACGGCTCCAGCGCGGGGATCCATTTCCCGAGTTCCGCCTGTCCCCAGACGGGGACCCATCCCCGCAGCAGTTCCTGAAACATCAGCGTCGATGCGACCCGGTGGAGAGTCTCCACATTTTTCGCCGGACCGAAGTCCACGGCGATGTTCAGCATTTTCTCATGACGTTCCGAGACCGCCTTCAGCGCGCCGTCGATGCGGCGGGCCGCTTCGGCATCCGCGCCGCGGGTGAAAACGAAAAAATCCAGATCGTTGTAAAGCCTCGGACCGGAAGGCGTGCGCAGGACTCCGCCCTCGCCGCGGCCGTAGCCGCCGCCGAGAACGACCGCCTGCAGACAGGGCAGACGGAGCGCGCCGATCTCGCCGGAGACCTCGGCAAGAGTCCGGTCCAGCAGAGCGTCGAGCGCGGCGTCGGGGACGCCTGTATAACGGGACTCGCTCATTTTCAGGACTTTGTTGCGGCACCGGCGCTTCCGGAAGGGACCAGCGAAGCGAGCACGAATACCCGTTTCAGCAGACTGATGATCACGGTCGTCAGAAAGCTGCCCACGGTGCGGTTGTAAAAGAAATACATGTCTTCCGTCTCTTTCTGCTGCTCGCTCTGGTGAAGGAGCCATTGATCGGAATAACGGAAGGCGTACACGGCGTCGTCGCTGCCGTAGCGCACCAGATGGGCCCGGCCCGTGATGACCGGCCAGCACTTGGGATAGACCTGAAGGAAATAGCGGAAAAACTCCAGTTTTTCGGCTTTTCTGCCGAAGAGCCGCGCCGCCAGATACAGGGGCAGGCCCGCAACGCCTATCAGCAGGGCCAGAACAAACTCCGTCAGGGCAAAACGGTTGACGTTCCGGGGCTTGGAGCTGGCGGTCAGAAACTCGTCCTCGAGTTCGATGAACCCCCCGGTCGGCACGTCGATCACGCGGCTGCC
>JAFTDL010000191.1 GCA_017454215.1 Lentisphaeria bacterium
AGCCTGCTGAAAGTAGAACTGCGAGACCGGAGTGACGGAGGTGCCGAAACCGCCTTTGGCCACGACTTCGCGCATTTCCCGGATGCAGACGTCGTATTTGTCCAGACAGTTGTTGTCGCGCATCATCTGGGTGTTGGCCGTCAGAGCGCCGCCGGGCATGGGGCTGAAGATGATCTCGGGCGAGACTTGCATGGATTCCGGCGGGATGAAGTATTTGGCCATGCACTTCTTGAAGACGTCCTCGGCGGCGTTGATCTTGTCGGGATCGACGTCGAGGGTGTACTCCGTGCCGCGCAGACGCTGGTACATGACGAGGATATCCGCTTCGCAGGTGCCGCCGGACATGGGGCTCATGGCCAGATCGATCACATCCGCGCCCGCCTCGATGGCCGCGTAGTTGCAGCTGACCGCCATTCCCGCGGTGTCGTGGGTGTGGAACTGGATCTCGCGGCCTTCGCCGATGAGCTGACGGGCCATCTTGATGGTCTCGTAGACCGTGGCCGGCGTGCTGGTGCCGCTGGCGTCCTTGAAGGCCAGAGAATCGAAGGGCACGCCGTCGTCGAGGATCGCCCGCACGATGTCGGCATAGAATTTGGGCGTGTGGGCGTAGGATTCGCTCAGCCCGGGAGCCAGTCCCATCATGGTCACGGTGACCTGATGCTTCAGTCCGGCGGCGCTGATGCTGCGGCCGGAGCCGGAGAGGTTGCGCACGTCGTTGAGCGCGTCGAAGTTGCGGATCGTGGTGATGCCGTGCTTCTTGAAAAGTCTCGCGTGCAGATCGATGATGTCGCTGGACTGCGAGGAGAGGCCCACCACGTTGACGCCGCGGGCAAGAGTCTGGAGATTGACGTCGGGACCGGCCACCTCGCGGCAGCGGTCCATCATCTCGAAGGCGTCCTGCTGGCAGTAGAAGTAGAGGCTCTGAAACCGGGCCCCTCCGCCGATCTCGAGGTGCGTGGTGCCGGCTTTGACCGCCGCGTCCAGCGCGGGCAGGAAATCCTCGGTGCGGACCCGGGCTCCGAGACGGGCCTGAAAACCGTCGCGGAACGAACAATCCATGAATTTGATCTTTTTCATCTGGAGAGTTTCTTTCTTTGTTTTATGTTTATCTCGACTTTGCGATCAATATTTCTTCACTTGCCCAGCTTGTGCGCCACGACGGCGGCGGCGACGGCGGCCAGCTGCGCGTCGTCGGAAGAGCCCGCGGCCGTTTTTCCGGCGGCGGGTTTGGCCCCGCTCTGCAGAGCGTCGGCGAACGGCCGCAGACACCGGGACATGAACTTCATCGCGAGGATCATGACGATGAGGAAGAAGTAGACCATCCCCATGCCGAGGACCATCATCCGCAGACCCGCGGACAGGAGATCAAAACCGCTGGAACCCATAAAACCACCTTTTCTGTAATTTCGGTCTCCGGAAAAAGCCGCGAACCGCGTCCCTCCCGGCGGCCTGATTAAACATCCGACGCCGAAGCGTTTATTCTGACATCGCCGCAGGTGAAACGGCGCCGGACGCCGCCGCTCTCGAAGATCATCGCCCCGTCCCCGTCCACGTCGCGGAACAGGCCCGTCGTACGCTTCCCGGAGGGATCGGTCACCTCGATCGCGTGTCCGATGAGGCGGTTGCAGCCGCGCCACCGGGCAAACACTTCACGCGGATAATGTTGACACATAATATAATACCCATTCACGACTTTTGCCAGTCTGTCGAGTAAAAAATCGACGTCAAACCGCCGTCCGGCGAGAGAGAAAAGCGAAACGGCGGGCTGACCCGCGGCGGAGAGCACCTCGCTCCCGGAATTGACGTTGATGCCGATGCCGCAGACGACACACTGCATGGCCCCGTGCTCCCACACGGCTTCCGAGAGCAGGCCCGCCAGTTTGAAATGCCTGACGTAAACGTCGTTGGGCCACTTGAGAAAGGGCGAGACTTCGGGACAGACCGCGCTCATCGCCTCCACCGCCGCGACGCCGGTGACGGCTCCGGCCATAAAGGGGCGTCCGATATTTTTGAAGATGAAGGTCGCCGTGATGTCCTTTCCGGCCCCCGAGACCCATCTGCGGCCCATCCGGCCGCGGCCCGCGGTCTGGACTTTCGCCGAGATCACACTGCCGTCGGGCAGTTCGCGGAAATGCGCTTTGGCATAGGTGTTGGTCGAATCGACCGTGTCCAGTCTGACGATACGGTACTCCATGGCCGACCCTCCTTTACGGGATCCTGCGGTTCCGGGGAGACGGCCCCCGGCGGGACCGCTCCGCGCGGCGTCACCGCGAGGACCCCGCGACCTCGCGGTTCTGGAATATGGCCACGGCCCACATGGCGGCGATCACGATGTAAAGCAGCACGTAAAACGCCGCGTCGACGATGTACGCCGTCGGGATATGGCGGTTGACGGCCACGGCGTCGGCCAGCCAGAAGAACTGCCAGTTGGGAATGATCGCGTAGAAGAATCCGAATATCGCGTTGAGAGCGGCGGAATCCGTCTCGCGCTGGAACAGGTAGCTCGACACCAGTCCGAGGAAGAACATGACGGTGCAGAAGCACAGATTGGGGACCACGTCGAAGCGCGTCGCGGCCACCACGGCCAGCGTGGACATGGCCAGCACCGCGAAGTTGATCAGCAGCAGGGCTTTGACCAGATCGCGCATGCCCAGCGCCGGATGGGGCTGGGTGGCGATGCAGACCGCCGCAAAGACCGGCACCAGCACCGATGCCGCCAGAGAGGCGACTTCGGGGAAGGAGGCTCCCCGCCAGAAATTGGCCACCATGCCGATGACGCACGACACGGCGAGGCACCCCAGAAACGAGAAATAGAGCGTCATGTCGAAGCGGAACTGGTCGGTGGCGATGTAGACGGCCACCACGCACGCGCAGTTGCACAGCGCGGCGAAAAGCGACGCCGCCGTGACGATCCCGGCGATCTTGCCCGCGATGAAGCTCCAGCGCTGCACGGGCTTCGAGAGCAGCAGCAGGACCGTGCCGTTTCTCATTTCCCTTGCGATGGTGTAACTTGCGCACAGCACGGCGACCACCAGAGAAAAGATCAGTCCGGTGGCCATGGAGCTGTCGACGACCAGTTTCATCTGCTCCGAAAAGACGAAGATGGCGGCCGAGGGATAGTGTCCGATCAGCACCAGCGCCGAGAGCAGCATGAGAAAGTACACCGGTTCCCGCAGCGACTCGCGGAAAGCGTTGACGGAGATCTTGAACAGATTGAACATGCGCCGGACTCCGGAACGGCCTTACGCGGCGGGAGCCGGGGCGGCGGCGGGAGCTTCCCGGACCGCGGGAGCGGCCTCGGCGGCGGGAGCCTCTTTCTGCTCGCCGGAAGCGGGAGCGGTCTCGGCCGCGGGAACGCTGCCGCCGGAGGCTTCGGCGCCCTTTCCGGGCAGGCTCACCGGACGGTAGATGCTGCCGTCGTTGAGCATGATCTCGCGCAGACGCTTGAAGTTCGAGGCCAGATGCGAGAGATTGAGCATGAAATTAAGTTCCTCGGCCATCCGGTACCAGTCCACGCCGTCGATGCGCACCACGGGGATGGTGCGGTCCAGACAGTCGACGTAGCGCTTGTTGACCAGAGTGTCGTTGCCGATGACGACGATGCGTTTGGGATTGAGAAAACGCACGAAGGCGTTGAGACGGGCCTCCCTCACCTGAATGGCCGTCTTGCGGGGCGGGCAGAAGAAGATGCGGTCGTCTTTGGAGTCCGGCGTGGGCAGCAGAAGATAGGGCGCGCGGCACTCGTTCTGGATCAGCTCCGCCAGCAGACGGGGACTCTTGTAGTTGCTGACCACGACCAGCGTTTCGGGAACGCGTTTGGGACCGAGACTGACCCACGGCGCGGCGCAGAGCGTTCCGGCCGCAGCGGTGAAGACCGCGAGAAAAACCGCTTTTTTCAGAGAAAACATGCTGACACCTCACATTATATGACAGGATGACGTTGGATTCCGACAAAAAAACAATGTCCTCCTATTAAATATAACCGTTTTCCCGCGTATGGCAAATAAAAAAACGAAAGAGTTGCCGTTTTTTTTGCAAAGTTACTTGAAGAACTTCCGAAAAGAGGGCATTTTATATGAAACGCGGAGCGGAAACGGCGCCGCCGTCAGCGGAACAGATGTCAGGAAACGAAATGTCATGAAGAAACTTTTTCCGGAACACAACGAAAAGACCCCCGCGCGGACCGCGGTCCTTCTCAGCGGCGGGGGCAGCAACGCCGAGGCCCTCCTCCGCTACTGCGGAGGCGGAGACCGCGCCTTTGCCGTGAAAGTGCTGGTCACCGACGACCCCCGCAGCCGCGCTTCGGAGATCGCCCGCGGGTTCGGCCTGCCCGCGGTCCTGCTCGATCTGCGCGCCTTCTACGCCGAACACGGCGAAAACTCCATCAGGCTGGACTCCCCCGTCCGGAGAGAACTGCGCGCCGCATGGAGCGGACAACTCCGCCGCGAACTTGCCGGATACGGCATCGAACTTGTGCTTTTCGCGGGCTTCATCCCCATGACGAACCTCGCCGCGGAACTCCCCTGCCTCAACGTGCATCCCGGAGACCTCACCGCCGTCTCACCCGACGGCCGCAGGATCTTCGCCGGACTTCACTGCAAGCCCGTCGAAGACGCCCTCTGCCGCGGTGAAAAAACTCTGCGCAGCAGCGTCATTCTGGCCCAGCCCTACTCGGGAGACGGCAGGAACGACATGGATTCCGGCCCCGTCATCGGCGTCTCGCCGGAGATCCCCGTCGAGATCGCCCCCGACACGCCCGAGACCCTCTCCGCCCTCCGCGCGGCCCGCACCGGCAGACCCGACGACCGTCTGCGCCGTCTGGCCGCAAGTCACATAGAAAAAATGAAACGTCTCGGCGACCACGTGATCTTTTCGCCCGCCGCCGAAGATTTCTCACGGGGCCGCTTCGCCCTCGACGACGGCGGCGGACTGCTTTACGACTGCGGCGGCCAATGGGTGTCCGTCCTGTCGGTCGAATATTCGAAGGACGGCGCAAAGCCGATCCCGAACAGGAAGGACGGCGGCAAATGAAAACGGTCGGAGTCGATCTGGGAACACGCTCCTACGATATCGTCATCGGCGCCGGGGCGCTGGCGGAACTCGGGCGCCTGAGCCGCAAACGCACCCTCACCGTCATGGATTCCACCGTGAAAGCTCTCCACGGGGCGAAGATCCTCGCCTCCGCGGGCGGAAGTCCGGAGGAGGTTTTCTCATTCCCCGCCGGAGAACGCTCCAAGACCCCCGAAACGGCCGTCGAGATCTGCCGCTGCGCCGCCCGGCTCAAATTCGACCGTTCCTGCCGTTTCGCCGCGGCGGGCGGCGGCGTCACCGGCGATCTGACCGGCTTCGCCGCGGCCATTTTCATGCGCGGCATCGAGTTCATCCAGATCCCCACCACGCTTCTGGCGGCGGTGGATTCCGGCGTGGGGGGCAAGACCGGCGCCGACATTCCCGAAGGCAAGAACCTCGTCGGCGCTTTTCACCAGCCCGCGGGCGTCTTCATCGACACCCGGCTCCTGACCACGCTGCCCGCTTCCGAACTGGGCAACGGTCTGGCCGAGATCGTCAAGACCGCGGTCATCCTCGATCCGGAACTCTTCGAACTGCTCGAAAACAGCGCCGACCGTCTCGTCTCCCGCCCCGATTTCGAAGAACTCTATCCCGAGATCATCCGCCGCTGCTGCGAACTCAAGGGCATGATCGTTGCCGAAGACGAAAAGGAGAGCGGCCGCCGGGCCGTCCTCAACTACGGACACACGTTCGGACACGCCGTCGAACTCCTGAGCGATTACACCCTGCCCCACGGTCAGGCCGTGGCCATCGGCATGGCTGCGGCCTCGCACCTCGCCGTGCTCCGGGGCCTGTGGAAACAAAGCGACGCCGACCGCCAGAACCGTCTGCTTTCCCGCCTCGGTCTGCCGGTGAAGGTGCCGCCCCGCTGCCGCACCTGCGATCTGGTCAACGCCATGCGCGCCGACAAGAAGAACGTCGGCGGCGCCATCCGGGTCGTCCTGTGTTCCGCCGTCGGCTCCTCCCGTCTGCCCGAAGCCGCCGGGGACGGGGAACTGGCCGCGGCATGGGAGATGATCCGATGACCGACCGCGACTCATGCATCGCCCTCAACATGATCTCGGGCATCGGCTTCGTCCGCTTCTCCGCCCTCGGGAAATTTTTCGGCGGCGTCGGCGCCGCCTGCGGCAAAACCTCCCGCGACTACGCGCAAGTTCCCGGGATCACCTCCGCCGTGGCCGAAAATCTCGCCTCTTCCGACTGGGAAAAACTGGCCGGCGACGAGAAAGCCCTCGCCGACCGCACGGGCGTGCGCATACTCACCCTCTTCGACGAAGCCTATCCCGAAGCCCTGCGGGAGTTGTACGATCCGCCCCTGTGTCTCTACGTCCGGGGACGCCTGCCCCGTCTGCCCGAAAGATCTCTGGCCGTCGTCGGCAGCCGCCGCATGTCCCGTTACGGCGAAGGCATGACACAGGCCATCGTCTCCGACGCCGCGGCCGCCGGATACTGCGTCGTTTCGGGTCTCGCCTACGGCGTGGACACCGCTGCCCACCGGACCGCGGTGGACTGCGGCGGCGTCACCGTGGCCGTCCTCGGCGGCGGTCTGCTCCACGTGCATCCGCAGGAGAACATCCCCCTCGCTCAGGACATCGTCAGGACCGGCGGCGCCGTCATCAGCGAATTCCCCATGGACTTCCCCGTGAGCCGCACCAGTTTCCCGCGCCGCAACCGCATCATCGCTGCCCTTTCGCAGGGGACCCTCGTCGTCGAAGCGGGACTCAAAAGCGGCGCGCTCTTCACCGCACAGGCCGCCGTCGAACTGGGACGCGACGTCTTCGCCGTGCCCGGTCAGGCCACCAACGAACTGGCACGGGGCTGTCATCAGCTCATCCGCGACGGCGCTTTCCTCACAGAAAAATTCGAGGACATCGCCCGTCAGTTCAACACCGGGACCCAGCTCCCGCTGCTGCCTGAAGAGGCCTTCCGCGACAAGGCCCCCGTGCCCTACGTGCACGACGCCGTCTCGGACCTCGATCCCGTTCCGGCGGAGGTGCTGAAACTCATTCCCTCGTCGGGCGTCGCCATCGAGACCCTCTCGGAACAGACCGGCATGGACACCGCCCGTCTGGCCGCCGTCCTGATGCAGCTCGAATTCAAATTTCTCATCAAACGGGGTCCCGACCTGCTCTACAGACCGGAAAGGTAAAACATCATGGCCGACTGCTGTTCCTGCGGAAATCACGGCGAACACTCGCACATCCCCCTCGCGGACGTCATCAGGGAGTGCGACCGCCTGTTCAGTCTCGAAAAAACCGGAGAACTGGGCGAACATCTGCGCTTCTGGCGCCGCCGCGCCGCCGAAGCCGGAGACAAAAAAAGCGAACTCTCGCTCCTGAGCGAACTCATGGGCCACTACCGCATGACCGGCGACGAAAAACGGGGCGTCGCCGCCGTCAGGGACGGGTTCGCCCTCATCGACGAACTTGGCATCGGCGACACCGCCGGCGCCGGGACCATCTACCTCAACGGCGCCACCGCCCTCCAGTCCTTCGGCCTCGCCGGAGACGCCCGCAAATTCTACCAGACCGCGGAGCGCTGCTACCGCAGGAATCTCCCCGAAGACGATCCCCGTTTCGCCGGACTTTTCAACAACATGGCCTCGTCGTGCATCGACTCCGGCGAATTTGCCGCCGCCGAAAAATACTACCGTCAGGCCCTCGCTCTCCTCGAACGGACCGGAAATCTCATGGATTCCGCCGTGACCTGCGTCAATCTGGCCCAGCTTTTCGACGCACAGGATCCCGAAGACCCCCGCATCGAAGAGCATCTCGACCGCGCCATGGCCTGTTTCGATTCTCCCGACGCCGTGCGCGACGGTTACTACGCCCACACCTGCCGCAAGTGCGCCTCCGCCTTCGGCTACTTCGGCAGGTTCATGGACGAACAGGAGTTGAACGAACGGGCGGATCGTTTCCATGCAGGGGCTTGAAGAGTCGAAAAACTTTTTCTTCTCCTTCGGGAGAAAATGGTTCGAGGAACGCTGCCCGGAGGTGTTCCCCCGCCTCGCCTTCGGTCTGGCCGGACACGGTTCGGAATGCTTCGGCTTCGACGACGGCATCTCGCGCGACCACGACTTCACCCGCGGCTTCGCCCTGTGGCTCACCGACGAAGATGAAGAGCGTCACGGCTTCGAACTCGCCCGCGCCTATTCCGCCCTTCTCAGGGAACACGCCCCGGGAAGCTCGGGAAAAAGCTCAAAACTGGGCGAATCCGAACACGGGCCCTGCCGCATCGGCGATTTCTACCTGCGCCATATCGGGCTCCCTTCCGCCCCCGAAAACTGGCAGCAGTGGCTCTACACCCCCGAGTACGCCTTCGCCGAAGCCGTCAACGGCGAAGTCTTCATGGATAATTCGGGCGTATTCTCCGCCGTCCGCAAAAAAATCATGGAGGGAATGCCCGACGATGTGCGCCTCAAAAAGATCGCCGCGCGGGCCGTCGCCATGGCCCAGTCGGGCCAGTACAACTTCATGCGCTGTCACCGCCACGGCGAACCCGGCGCCGCCGCCCTCGCCCTCACCGACTTCGTCAACGCCTGCGTCTCCATGGTTTTTCTGCTCAACAACCGCTTCGCGCCCTACTTCAAGTGGAAACTGCGCGCCATGAAAACACTCCCCCTGATGGGAGAACTCGCCCATCCTCTGGAGTTTCTCCTCTGCGACCCCGCCTCTCCCGGGGAGAAGAACGCCATGATCTCCGACATCTGCGCCCGGATCGCCGCCGAACTCGCCCGCCGGCAGCTCTCGGACTCCCCCGACGATTATCTTGAGGCCCACGCCTTCGAGATCATGAAAAAGATCCGCTCCCCCCATATCCGCGCCCTCCACGTCATGGAGGGCTGACCCCCCGGTCCGCCGCCGCCCGGGCGACGTTCCGGGTTCAGAGGCCGCAGCCGCGGCGGAAGGCGCGGAGACCGGCGGCCATGGCGCCCCAGTCGCTGATGCCGGCGAACCAGTCCACGCCGCGGGCTTTCCAGCGGGGGAAGTCTCCGGCGGCGGTGCCGAGGATCCTGCCCCTGGCCTTGACTTTGGCGCAGACCTCGTCCAGCAGGGCGTTGAGCTTTTCATCCTCCATCTGATTGAGGATGCCCATGCTGCCCGAAAGGTCGCAGGGGCCGATGCAGATGCTGCCGATGCCCGGCACATCGAGGATCTCGTCCAGATTGCGCACGGCTTCGACGTGTTCGATCTGGATGATGACCATGGGTTCGGTTTCGGAGCGTTTGACGTAGTCGAAGAAGTCTTCCGCTCCGTAGCGCGCGGCGCGGCAGACGCCGCAGCCGCGGATCCCGGTCAGGGGATAACGGCAGGCGGCCACCGCCGCCGCGGCCTGTTCCGCCGTGTTGACCATGGGGATGATGATCCCCGTCGGCGCCAGATCGAGGTAGGGTTTTATCAGCATGGGATCGTTGGCGCGCACCCGGACAAGTCCCGCACAGCCCGTGCCCCGCAGCGCGATCAGGTGCTGTTTGACGCCGGCAATGGTATGGGGCGCGTGCTCGGCGTCGATCCAGCAGAAATCCATGCCGCAGTCGCCGGCAAGTTCGCTGACGGCGAGGTCCGACAGGGTGACGACGCTGCCCAGAGAGATCCTTCCTGCCTTCAGGTTTTCTTCGAAGCGGGTTTTCATTTTTTCATTTTCCTTCGATGAGATACAGCCGGTAGTTCCGGCGGGGGACGGTGACGGGGAAAGCGCCGTTTTCGAGTTTGACGGGCTTCTTCGTTTCGGCGTCGGTGACGATGACTTTGCCGGAAAAGATCTTCCCGTCCAGCCGGACGGAGAGGTCCTGATTTTTGAGCGACAGGTTGGCGACGCAGAGCAGATACCGGTTTCCGTTGCGCCACGCGACGGCACAGCACTCGCTGCCCGCGACGGTGGCGGGATGCTTCTCTCCCCAGTAGGGATAGAACTCCACGCCGGGATCGCCGATGCCGAAATCCTGCTTGATCTTCATCAGCCGGAAAGCGGGGTCGGGATTGCAGAAAATGGGCCACAGGGTATTGTCATGCACGAGGCACATGGCCAGATAATCCCTCGCGGCCTCCTCACTGGAGGCGTAGGCCGGATCGATCTGCGGACTCTTGGTCAGATTGCTGATGATGCAGCAGTTCCAGCCGAAGGCCTGTCCGCCGTATTCGATGGCCCAGCGTTCCGGAGACGATGCGTAATAGAGATAATCCCTGCCGCCCTCCTTGAGCGCCTGCTGGATCCTGTCGGCGTTGACGGTGTACTTGTCGAGCACGCGGGGATTGCTGAAGTATCCGGTATTGACGCTCTCGCCGGTGACGACGCCGTCGCAGAAACTGGCGATGGGCACTACCAGCGTCGCCGCAAGGTGGACCCGCATCAGGGGCAGCCGGCCGTGCTTTTTGTGGAAGACCGCGCAGAGGCGTTTGAGCATATCCCTGCGGGCGAACCAGTCGTATTCGGGATAACGTTTGCCGTCCCGGTCGTAATAGCCCATGTCGTGACGCGCGTTGGTGTTGGGAACGGGGCCCCATTCGTCCAGATTGGCGATGCCGTCGCAGCCCAGTTGAGCGTGTTTTTCGATGAGGTAGCAGAGAAAGTCCTGATAGCGGCTGCCGAGGCCGACCTGAAACTGTCTTTCTCCGGCTTTGCGGTAGTAGGAGGCCGTTCTCACGGGCTCCAGCCGCCATTCGGCGAAGAAGCGCTTTTTCTCGGGAGGCTCCCACAGGAAGGGGGCGTCCGTCTTCATGGAAGCGCTGTCGGCGTTGTCGGTGGTCGGATCCCAGGCCCGCGCCTGATATTTCAGATCCTTGTAGATGCCCAGATTGCAGAGCACGGGATCGAGATAGATGCCGAAGAGCCGTCCCCGGCGGTGGGCGTCGGAAGTGCGGTTCCGGTAGGCCTCATCGTTGTAGATGCGCGGGTAGAACTTCACCGCCGCGGGATTGTCGTTGGCGGGGGGCACGTGATCGAAACTGGCCGAACTGTAGATCACCGGCGTTTCGGCGCCGTATTTCTTTTTCGCGGTCGCGGCGAAGTAGTCGTAGTTCATGTCAAGAGCGCGCCAGCCGGGAGTGCGGGGACGGACGGGAGTCGCCATCAGACCGAAGGTGTAAGTCGTGCGCTTGCTGAAAAGGCGTTTTTCCGTCACGGGAGAGATCTCCAGTCTGACGACGCCGTCTTTGCGGACGACTCTCACCCCCTCCTTGCGTTTGGCGCGGTCGTGGGGGCTCCAGTACTGTTCGGACTCGCAGAACCAGAGAAAACCCCGGTCGTAACTGCCCAGCCAGATCAGAAGTTTGAAGGGCGCTTCCCAGACGACGCCCTCGCCCTCCGGCAGTTTGCGGGTATTGCTGATGCGGGGCACGTTCAGCGACCAGTTGCCCTCGCGGGCGCCGGTGTAGTGGATGAAGCGGGCGTACTTTTCGGGATAGGGGATGGAGTAACTGAAATGCTCCACCTCCATGGTCCCCCGCGGCACGAGGGTGAAGTCCACTTTGATCATGCCGTCGTATTCGACGGCGGTGCGGATCTCGACGGCGGCGTCGGGCGACACGGCGTAGCTGAAAAGCTCCACGACGCCCTTTCTCTGCCGCAGCACGGTCTGATTCCGGGGCGTGAAGACCACGTTTCTGCCGTTGATGCGGGCCGAAAACTCCATGGCTCCGGCGAGGAAATTCTCACCGAGGATCGTCACTTTCTCGGGCAGACCGCAGGCGTTGAAGCGGTAGGTCCTGCCCCAGACCGAGGCTGTTCCGTCCTTGAAGACGACGGGCGAGAAGGGCGGCAGAATGAAGTCCTCGTCCAGCGCCTCGATGCCGCGGCGGTCGGTCAGCCAGTCCTCTTTGGCGGCCTGTTCGTCGGTGACGGGCGGCAGGGGACGGACGACCTTCTGCGAGGAGGCGTCGAGCCATTTCGCCGCCTCCGAAGCCGGACCCAGATCGAAGAAGCGGACATCGTCCACGTGCAGGGTGTGGTTCGTGCGGTTGTAAAGCAGCAGAGAACACGTGCCTCCGTCCGCGGGGGTGACGAAAACGCCGGAGAATTCGTTCCACTTGCCGTCGCCGGAGATCTTTTCGCCGCCGTGCAGATAGCGGCGGAATTTTTTGCTGCCCGCCGGGTAGCTGCCGACGGCAAGATCGATCCTTTTGGCGTCCGCCGGAGAGCAGATGCTCTTGCGCATCTGCATCTTTATGCGGTAACAGCGGCCGCCGTCGAGTTTCAGCACGAACTTGCGGTAGGCGAATCTGCCGTTCCCCGGAAACAGGAAACACTGTTTCCCCCGAAAGGGCTCCTCCGCGACATGACTGCCGTTTTTTTCTTCGAAATCCAACTCCAGAACGGGCTTTTCAGCCGCCCCGGACAACGTGAGCGCGGTCATGGCGGCGACGGACAACATTCTTTTCAAAGACATATCGAACTCCTTTTTTGAGAACACCCGGCTGAATATACAGCGAAAAGCGGCTCAAAGCAACCTTTTTTTCTTTCTTTTTCGCTCTGTTCCCCCCGGGATCGCCGACCCTTGTCCGGGACAGAGCCCTCTTTTCTGCGGATGTCCTTCCGTTTTTCCGCGGCGGCGGCTTGCAAATGCGGTGACCGGAGGCTATAGTAAGAGCCGGACACATTCAACAGCATCATCGGGAGCAAACAATGAAACCTCTTAAGATCGTCCACATCGGAGCCGGTTCCGGATTCGTTCTTTCCATCGCAAGGGAACTGCTCGGGCATGAAATTTTCGACAACGCCGAGTTCGTTCTGGCCGATCCGGCGGCGGACCGGCTCAAGTCCGCGTACAAGGTCGTCACCGAGGAACTGGCGAAGAAGCCCAATCACATCAGGGTCTCATGCTTCGAGAACAACGCCGACGCCCTCCCCGGAGCCGATTACGTCATCACCTCGTGCGAACCCAACCGCTACGAAAACTGGTACTACGACCTCATGATCCCCGAACAGTTCGGCTCCTTTCAGGTCAAGGGAGAGAACGGCGGTCCCGGCGGCATCATCCACGCGACGCGCAATATCCTGATGTTCAAGAAGATCCTTGCCGATATCGAGCGCCTTGCGCCGCAGGCATGGCTCATGAACTTCACCAATCCCATGTCGTTCCTCTGCACCTATTTCAAGAATTACTCCAAGGTCCGCGCCCTGGGCTTCTGCCATCAGGTCCACGGTTCCTTCGGCGTCATCGCCGAAATGCTCGGCATGAAGCCCGGCGAACTGGAAGTCATCTCCGCCGGCGTCAACCACCTCAACTGGCTTTTCGACATCCGCAGACACGGCGGCCGGGAGTCCGTCATGAAGGAGTTTCTCGCGCTGGTCCGCGACTCCAAATACTGGCACGAACGCTTCAAAAACATCCCGGAACAGACCTTCACCCTCAAGGTCCTCGACACCTTCAACATGTATCCCATCGGCTACGACGACCACATCATCGAGTACATGCCCTTTTTCTGGACCAGGGAAGAGTGGGACAGACACCATGTCCGCGCCCTCACCGAAACCTATCACAACATGGCCCGGAAGAAACAGCACATCCTCGAGATCACCCGGCTGCTGGGCAAGGAGTTCGACAAACCCCCGTTTCCCGCCGATCCGGACCACCCCTACTACGCCGAGAACCCCTGCGCGGTCATCGTTGCCCTCGAAACCAACACGCCGACCTACTTCGACGCCATCAACATCAGAAACAACGGCGCCGTGGGCAATCTGCCCGCCGACGTCATTCTCGACGTGCCCGCCGTCTGCATCGGCGGCGAGGTGCGGAGCATCCACGTGGGGGATCTTCCCGCGGGCCCCCTTGAGATCTGCCGCCGCCAGACCGCGATCCACGAAATGCTCTCGCACGCCGTGGAGGATCTCGACAACTCCCTGATGATCCAGATCCTCTGCCTCTGCCCCTACATCACCAGCGTCACTCAGGCCGAAAATATCTGGAACGCCTACAAGGAGCACTACAAGCTCGACTTCTTCCGCTGACCCCCCCCGCCGGGGGCGGTTCGTCACAGAGACTTGCGGAAGGAGGTCAGCGAGATCGAGAAGAGCACGCCGCCGATGATCAGGAGCATCAGGAAGGGTTTCCAGACGACTTCGATCCCCGCGCCGCGGAAGAGGATGGACTGGCAGAAACTCACGAAGTGGGTCGTGGGGGCGGCAAGCATGATGTTCTGTATCCATACGGGCATGCTTTCGCGGGGAGTCATGCCGCCGGAAAGCATCTGCATGGGTATGAAGACCAGAATGAGCAGCATTCCCAGCTGGGGCATGTTGCGGGCGACGCATGCCAGAAAGATGCCCAGCGACGTGGCGGCAAAGAGGTGGATCGCCACACCCGCCAGAAACAGCGGGATGGAGCCCTCGATGGGAACTTCGAGGTACATCTTTATCACGAAATACATGGATCCGGCGGACGCAAGCAGCACCACGGCCATCATGGACCAGATCTTGGACATCATGATCTCAAAGGCGGTGACGGGCATGACCAGCAGGTGTTCCAGCGTTCCGTTCTCGCGTTCGCGGATGAGCGCCGCGCCGGTGAGGATGATGGCCAGCATGGTGATGTTGTTCACCAGCTGGACGATGGATGAGAACCACGACTGGGTGAGGTTGGGATTGAAGCGGTTGCGGATGACGCAGTTGGCCGCGGAGGCGCTCTTTTTTCTCAGGTACTTCGAGATCTCGCCGTTGAGTATCTGCTGGATGTAGCCGGCGCCGGTGGAGGCCTGCGTCATGCGGGTGGCGTCCACATTGACCTGGATCTCGGGTCCTTTCCCCGACAGAACATTTTTCTCGAAATCGGGGGGGAAAACGACGACGAAGGTGTATCTGCCCGCATCCATCAGGGGGTCGATCTCCGGCCGGGTGATGTGCGCCGCGGGCATGAACATGGGCGGGATAAAGGCATCGCCCAGGGTTCCCGAGAGCTGGGAGTTGTCCTCGTCCACCACCGCGATGGTGGCGCGGCTGATGGAGTCCGGCTGCGCACGGGAGGCGGTGACCACCGCAAAGGTGAAACAATAGACGATCAGCGCGATCATCAGCCAGTCGCGGCACAGGCTGATAAGCTCCTTGACGCCGAGCTGATAGATGTTTTTGATTGTCTGCATCATGGTCAGGACTCCTGTTTTTTCTGCAGCATGATCCCGGCGCCCATGATGACGGGGATCATCAGGGCCAGCGCGCCGATCGGCAGATTCAAGTCGCTGAAATACAAAGCTTTGTTGAAAACGCCGCGGGAGATGAGCAGCATATAGGTCGTGGGATAGATCGACCCGATGAAGCGGGCGATCCCCTCCTGGCTCTCCACCGGAGTGGTCATGCCGCAGAGCTGACACGCCGGCAGAAGCGTACCCATCATGGTGAGAAATATGACGGCGATCTGGCTTTTGGTGACCGACGACGCCAGAAGTCCCATGCCCGTGGCGACGACGGCGTACATGACGCTCGACAGCAGCAGCACGAAGATGCTGCCTTTGATCGGCACGTCGAAGATCGTCACGGCCATGACGGTGAGCAGCAGACTGCTCAGCACGGCGAAGAGCAGGTACGGGCACTGTTTGCCCAGCAGGAACTCCGACCGGGTGACCGGAGTCACGTAAAGGTTGATGATGGAGCCCATCTCTTTTTCGCGCACCACCGAAAGGGCGGCGAGGATGGCCGGGATCATCAGCGTCAGCAGCGGGATCACCGCGGGAACCATGGCGGGCAGACTCCTGACGTCCGGGTTGTACCGGTAACGCGTCTGGATGGAAACATCTTTCGAATTCTTTTTCGATGGATTTTTGGAACGGGAACTCAACCATTCGTCGTGGATGGCCTTGACATAACCGTCGATGGTCTCGGCCCGGCTGGGCATGGAGCCGTCGACCCAGAAGGAGACGTCGGGCGATCTTCCCGAATCCACATCGCGGCCGAAACGGGGCGGAAGTTCGATGACGAGCGAAAGTTCGCCGCTTTTCATTCTGCGGTCCAGTTCCTGATAGTCATGCACGGGAGCGCGCTCCGTGAAGTAGCGGGACCCGGCGATGTTCAGCGCGTAGTTCTGACTGGTGCGGGTCCGGTCCCGGTCGAGGACGGAGTAGGTGAGATTTTCCACGTCCATATTGATGCCGTAGCCCATGACGAACATGAGGATGATGGCGCCGAAGAGGGCCAGCGTGGCGCGGATGGGGTCGCGCATGAGCTCCAGCGTCTCGCGCCAGAAACAGCTGTACCAGCGCCGGATGCTGAAGAGCCTGAAGCATTCCGGTCCGGTTTCGGCTCCGGTTTCGGGACCGGCCTCCTCGGTGCGGATGGCGTCGCCGGAGGACTTGTTCGCCTCGGGATCGGCCTCTTCCAGCACGTTGATGAAGGCCTCTTCCAGCGTGGTCGTCCCGCGGGCGGCGATGATGTTTTCGGGCGAATCGCAGACAAAGGACTTCCCCGCGTGCATGAGGGAAATGCGGTCGCAGCGTCCGGCCTCGTTCATGAAGTGGGTGGTGATGAAGATGGTCACCTTGTCCTTGCGCGAAAGTTCGATGATGAGTTCCCAGAACAGGTCGCGGGCCACGGGATCGACGCCCGAGGTGGGCTCGTCGAGGATCAGAATGTCCGGATCGTGAATGACGGCCGCCGCCAGAGAAAGACGCTGCTTGAGGCCCAGAGGAAGGTCTTTGGGCAGGGCGTGTTCGATGCCCCTGATCTGAAAACGTTCGAGCATGCGCTCCACCCGTTCGGGGACCTCCGCCTCAGGCAGTCCGTAGAGCCGGGCGTAGAGCATCAGATTCTGCCTCACCGTCAGATCTCCGTAGAGCGAAAAGAGCTGGGTCATGTATCCGAGATGTCTGCGGATCTCCATGGAGCCGCCGTCCACAGGCCTGCCGAAAAGTTCGGCGTGTCCCTCGGTGGCGGGCAGAAGTCCGGTGAGCATGCGCATGGTGGTGGTCTTGCCGCAGCCGTTGGAGCCGAGGAAGCCGAAGATCTCGCCCCTGCGGATCTTGAAACTCACGTGATCGACCGCCGTGAAGGAGCCGAATTTCCTGGTCAGACCTTCGGCGACGATGGCGTAATCGTCTTCTTTTTCGCACACGAGCGGCGGCACGGTCAGCTCCTTGTGTCCCGATCTCCGGGATTCCGGCAGCAGCTGGATGAAGGCCGCGTCAAGATCGGCTTTGCCGGTCCTGGCCAGGATTTCAGCAGGCGTGCCGGTGGCGAGGATTTTTCCCTCGTCCATGGCGATCAGATCGTCGAAGCGCTGGGCTTCGTCCATGTAGGCCGTGGCCACTATCACGCTCATCTGCGGATGTTCGAGTTTGATGGAGTCCACCAGATCCCAGAACTGCCGCCGGGCCAGCGGATCGACACCGGTGGTGGGTTCGTCAAGGACCAGCAGGTCGGGATCGTGGATGAGGGAACAACAGAGCCCCAGTTTCTGTTTCATGCCGCCGGAGAGTTTTCCCGCGGGACGGTCGAGAAAGGGATACAGGCCCGTGCTCCTGGTCAGACGGTCGATGCGTTTGCGGCGTTCCGCGGCGTTGTGTCCGAACAGACGGCCGAAAAACTGCAGATTCTCCTCCACCGTCAGGGTGAAGTAAAGATTTTTGCCCAGTCCCTGAGGCATGTAGGCGATCCTGGGGCAGACGCGGTCGCGGTGTCCGGCGTCGCGCATGTCGCCGCCGAGGACTTTCAGTTCTCCCTGCTGGAGCGCATGGGCTCCGGTGATGAGAGAGAGAAGCGTGGACTTGCCCACACCGTCGGGACCGATGAGACCCACCAGCCGCCGTGCCGGGATGTCGAGAGAAACGCCGTCAAGAGCCCTGACCTTGCCGTAGCAGAGGGTCAGCTCCCTGAAACTGACGACGGGATCCCCGGCTCCCGTTTCGGAGGGGGCGCTCATTTTCCATTCGCCCCGGCGGTCTTGGCGGGAGCGGCGGCTTCAGCGGCTTTGGCGGCCTCGGCGGCTTTGGCGGCCTCGGCGGCTTCAGCCTGTCTGGCATCGTGAGCGTCCTTCACGGCTTTTGCCGGAAGTTTCAGGAAATCGGGCCATTGGGCCTTGGGATCGACCTTGACCCATGCCACGCCGGGCAGTCCGGTCTTGACGAGGTCGATGTACTTCCTGAGCAATTTGGGCGGGAGCGCCGCCTTGACGCGGAACATGAGTTTCTGGCGTTCCACGCGGGTCTCGACGGTCTTGGGCGTGAACTGCGCCTGATTGGCCACGAAGGTGATCTTCGCGGGGATCGCGACCCCCGGCAGTGCGTCCAGCAGGATCCTCGCCTCGGCGCCGATGAGCACTTTTCCCGCGGTCTCCTCGGGCAGGAAGAAGGTCATGTAGACATCGGTCAGATCAAGCAGATTGACCACGCATCCGCCCGCATCGAGGACCTCCCCGGGCTCGGAGACCTTGTACTGGATACGGCCGTCGAGGGGAGAGGTGAGGCTGCTGTCTTTGATGTCCTCCTGATAGCGCCTCACATCGGCTTCGGCGGCCCGGATCCCCGCCTCGGCCTGAAGAACTGAAGCCTTGGCGGAGGCCAGTTCGGCGTCGGCGGCATCGAAGAGGGCCTTGTCGTTGTCGAAAGTCTGCTGCGACGTGGCGTTCTTCGACAGCAGATATTCGGACCGCTTGAAACGGCGGTAGGCGTTGTCGCGGCTGCTGGTCTTCTGAAGAACGCCGGCCTTGGCGGAGGCCAGTTCGGCTTTTTTCACCGCCACCTGAGCCTGCGCCTGAGCCAGCTGGGCTTCGAGCACGTTGGTCTGCATCTTGGCGATCAGCTGGTCCTTTTTGACGTAGTCGCCGTCCTTGACGAGGACGCTTTCGATCTTGCCGGCGAGTTTCGTCGCAACGTTCACCTCGGTGGCCTCGAGACGGCCGTTGCCCGAAGCGAAAGCCGGATCGCGGTAGATCGCATTGTCGATGTAGGATTTGATGCTGTACCACGCCAGACCGGCGACGGCGACGACGACGAGAATTATGACGACCTTCTTCACGATGTCTCCTGACAAGCTGCTTTATTCTGAAACGGTGTTTCCGCGGCGTCCGGGAATCAGGCGTCGACGATGGCAAACATGAGATTGATCTTGAACACGGGCTTTCCGTCGACCCGCATTTCGCATCCGCCGCGTCCGAACCGGGACTTGGCCGGGGGCAGATTGAGGTCGATGATCAGCTGGTCCCCGGGATAGACCGGCGCGAGGGATTCGGCGTTTTCGATGGCCATGAAGTAGCCGATCTTGCCGGCGTTCTCGGGTCGGGCCAGAACGCAGGCGCAGCCGGACTGCGCGGCGATCTCGCAGAGAATGGATTCGGGCACCACGGCCAGTTTCGAGTCTCCGGCAAAGATGGGCTCGTTGGCGGTGATGTTCTTGACGGCGATGACCCGTTCTCCCTCCATGCTGGCCAGATAATCGATGAGCAGGAAGGGGAAGCGGTGGGGCATGAGCTCGACCAGCCGGGAGATGTCCATGAGGACGGAATCGGTCTTGTCGTACTCGCCGAAATCGCACGGCAGTGCGGCGGGAGCCGAATCCAGCGGACGCACGGCCAGAGAGACGACCGCTTCACTGGCCACTCCCGACGCGGTGGCGATGGATGTCTTCACCGTCGCGGAGCCGTCGCCGATCTCCTGGATCTCGGCGCTGATCCGGAGCCGGTCGCCGGGCAGGGCCGGGCGGCGGAATTTGACCTTCGAGGCCGCCTTCATGTAGACGTCGGCCCCGCCCGCGGGATCGAGTTTGCCGCGCACGGCAAGCTCCGAAAGCTGCTTCATGGCTTCGAGCTGGAGCACGCCGGGCATGATGGGATGACCGGGAAAGTGCCCCTGAAAAAACGCCTCGTCCATGGAGGCGTTTTTGAAAGCGACCCAATGAGTCTCGTCGATCTGCTGCGCGCGGTCCAGCATGAGCATGGGACTGCGCTGGGGAAGAATGCATTTGATTTCCTTGAGGCCGAGAACTTTTTCCATGATGATGAGGCTCCTTACATTTTCCTGTCTGTTATTTCTGCATTGTCTTGAGGATTTCGCCCGCGGTCTTGACGTTGGTGGGGTGACCGGGACGGATGGCGATGACATTCCCGCGCATCCGCACGCCCGTGAGGTACAGGTCGCCGATGAGGTCGAGTATCTTGTGCCGCACGATCTCGTTCTGGAAGCGCAGTTTCTCCTTGCAGATGATCGCGCCGTTGTGGATGATCGCCGCGGCGTCGAGACTGCCGCCCTTGACCAGCCCCATGGCGAGGAGCATTTTCAGGTCCTTGAAGTCGACGAAGGTGCGTCCGGGGGCGATCTCGGCTCCGTAGGTCTCGGGATCGAGAACGTACTCCATGAACTGGGGATCGAAGGGGCAGCCCTTGAAGCTGGTGACGCACGAAATTGTCAGTTTTTCGCGATCCGGGAAAATGACGATCTGCGAATGCCCGTTGATCACCCGCAGGGGGGCGGGGACCGTGTAGAAGCGGGCGTCGGCGCTCTGGACCACCGTTCCGGCGGAGCGGATCAGTTCCAGAAAGGGAAGACTCGAACCGTCGCAGATGGGCGGCTCCTGGCCGTCCATCTCGACCACGCAGTTGTCGATGCCCGAAGCGTGGAGCGCGGACATGATATGCTCCACCGTGTAGACCACGGCCCGCCCGGAGGCGATGGTGGTGCCGCGCTGAACGTCCACCACGTTGGCGGCCAGAGCTCTGACCTCGGGTTTTCCGTCCATATCCACGCGGCGGAAGACGATCCCCGCGTTCTCGTCGGCGGGCAGAAGGTTCAGCGTCGCCCTGACGCCGGTATGCAGCGCAATGCCCGAAAGGCGGACCTTTTTCGCCAGAGTCTGTTGTTTTTCCATGAAATTTTATCCTTTACAGGTTGATTTTTTCGCCTTCTGATATCATAATATAATGCAGATGAAAAGAAAAGTAAAATCTTTCGGGCGATTTTTTTGACGAACATGGGGATTTTTTGCGAAACCTCCGGTCCCGCGCCGGTGAAAGTGCTCGCGGTGACGGGGCCCACGGCCACCGGCAAAACGGCGCTGGCCGTGAAACTTGCGGAGAGATTCGGCGGCGAGATCGTGAGCGTCGACTCCCGTCAGGTCTACCGGGGGCTCGACATCGGTTCCGGCAAGGATATCGAAGAATACGGCAATATCCCCTACCACCTGATCGACATCGCCGATCCGGCGGCGGAGGTCTACAATCTCGCCCGTTTCTGCGCCGACGCCTTCGCGGCGGTGAAAGACATTGCGGACCGGGGCAGACTGCCCGTGCTGTGCGGCGGGACCGCGCTCTATCTGCTGGCTCTGCTGGCGGGCTACCGGCTGCCGGGGACCGCCCTGCCGCCCCGCAATTCCGGAATGCCCCGGACAAGACAGGCGGGCGGCGGAGAGGATTCCTTTTCTCCCCCCTTCCCGCTGGACGCGCTCGTGCTCGGCGTCTATTACCCCAGAGCCGAAGTGCGCGAACGCATCCGCATCCGGCTCGACAAACGCCTCGAAGAGGGCATGCTCGATGAGGGGAAACGTCTGCTCGCGTCCGGCGTCTCCCTCGAAAAAATGGAGTTCTTCGGCCTCGAATACCGGGAAATGGCCCGCTTTCTCGCCGGAAAATGCACCCGGCGGGAAATGCGCGACGTTCTGCTCAACAGGATCCGTCAGTTCGCCAAGCGGCAGGATATATTTTTCCGCAAGATGGAGCGCGAGGGCCATGTCATCCACTGGCTGGACCGGGGCGACTTCGGGACCGCCGTCCGTCTGACCGGGAGCTTTCTCGCGGGCGAAGCGCTGCCGCCTCCGGACTTCCGGCTCACCGAGATCGTCAACCCCTCCCGGCCCGTTCCGGAGCGCCGCCCTTCCTGACCGCCGTCCGCTCACACGCCCTTCGTGCGGAACTTCGCGGGCGTGACGTGCCGGAAGCGCCGGAAGGTCTTGATGAAGTAGTTGATGTTGTTGAAACCGCACATGTCGGCGATGGCGTAGACCGGCAGATCGGTGGTCTTGAGCAGGGTCTCGGCCTTTTCGATCCGCAGGGAAAGCAGATATTCCGTGGGCGACACCCCGGTGAGGATGCGGAATTTCCTTGTGAAGCTCGAAACGCACATGCCCGAAAGTTTCGCCATCTGCCCCAGCGAAATGTGTTTTTCGGGCGCCTTTTCGAGACTGTTGATGGTCTTGAGCAGACTGCTTCCGTCGCGGGGAAAGGTTCCCGAGCGGACGGTCATCTGTTTCGGAGAACAGCGCAGCAGCTGGACGAGTATCTCGAGCAGGATCGCCGCGGCGACGGTCTTGTATCCCCGGGTCCTGCGGTCCAGTTCCTCCTTGAGGCGGGCGAGATAGGCGTCGATCTGCATGCGGTCGGCCAGCGGCAGATGGATCTTTCTGCGGTCCCGCGGCGTGCGGCTGCCGAAGAGGCTCTCCCACGAATCGAATTCCTCCAGGACCGGCATGTGATCGCGGATCAGTTCGGGTGAGAAGATGATGTTGTGATAAAACGCGTGGTCGCCGTCGGAAAAGGAGTGGGTCTCGCAGGGCAGGACCGAGAAGCAGTCCCCCTGCATGACGGCGTAACTCACCTTGCCCCCGGGCAGATGCAGAGAATGCGTGGCGCTGCCCCGCTGAAAGATCACCAGTTCCATGAAGTCGTGGGTGTGCTCGGGAACGGTCTCACGCATTTCCGTCGCGACCACCGACAGGGGAAAATTGTCCCTCCCCCAGCTTTTCATCATCTCCTGATGCACCGCCATTCCTCCGCGTTTCCGTACCCGCCGTCAATATACCCCGGCAAAACGCAAAAACAATCAATGCGCCGGAAAAATTTCGAAAAAAACGTCTTTTTTTGGCGGATAGTGTTATTAAAATGACGGATTGGGCCATGAAATATATCCGTTCCCGTGATAAATTAATGACGGCGGATTTCAAAAGATGTGAAAGGAAGGGATCATGAAACGGTTTCTTGAATACGAAGTTTACCGCGACCGCATTCTCGGCGGCTGGATCGGCAAGTCCCTGGGCGGCATCGTCGGCGCGCCCTACGAGTGTCATAAACAGTTCAACCGGGCGGAACGCGACGGACTCTGGCCCGACAGACTTTATCCCAACGACGATCTGGATATTCAGGTCGTCTGGCTGGAGGCCCTGCAGGATATCGGCATTGCCCCCACCTCGCGCCAGCTGGCCGAATACTGGAAAGAACACTGCTTCTACGTCTGCTGCGAATACGGGATCTTCATCGACAATCTGGAGCACGGCATCTATCCGCCCCTCTCCGGATCGTGGAACAACGCCTTTCACCTCAACTCCGAAGGATGTCCCATCCGCAGCGAGATCTGGGGCTTCATCTCCCCCGGAAATCCGCGACTGGCCATGGAATACGCTTCCCGCGACGGCGTCCTCGACCACGGAACGACCAGCGTCGAACTGGAACAGTTCCTCTCCGCCGCCGCCTCCCTGGCCTTCTTCGAAAACGATCCCGAAACGCTTCTGGACAAATGCTGCGGGATCGTTCCTGCGGAAAACGCCGGAAGAAAACTGTATCTCGAAGTCCGCGGCCTCTGCCGCGCCCATCGCGATGAACATGAACTCTGGCTCGCCATCGTCCGCCGCTTCGGCTCCGCCGACGCCACAGACGCCGTGGTCAACAACGCCTTCGCCTTCATGGCCCTCCTGCGCGGCGGAAAGGACTTCAAGGAGATGATGCGCCTCTGCGTCCAGTGCGGCTGGGACGTGGACTGCTCATGCGCCACCGCCGGAGCCCTGTGGGGCGCCCTTTACGGCAGCAGGGCCCTGCCCGCCGACTGGTGCGAACGCATGGGCAAGACCCTCGTCTGCGCCTGCGACATCCGCCACAAAACTGCCCTGCTGACCGATTTCGCCGCCGAGACCGCCGCCGTCGGCATCGAAGTTGCTCAGGTGCTCAACGGCGAGATCACCATCACCGGCGCTCCCTCCGTGACGGTCCGCCCCCTGCCCGAAGCACGGTTCGCAATAGATTACGCTTACGGAGACGGTCAGCCCGTCCTGCGGACCGACCGGCCGACCCAAGTCACGCTTCACATCTCCAACCCCTTCGCGGAAGCCTTTTCCGGCGCCGTCGCCGTCACCCTTCCCGACTGCGCCGAAACGGATGTTTCGGAAAAGGACATCGCCGTCCCCGCCCGCGGAAGCGTCTCCGTCACCTTCAGCATAAGCGCGAAAAAGAACCTTCCCCTGCGCCCCGAAAAGATCCTCTGCCGCGCCCTCCTGAAAAAAGCGGGGACCGTCGTCCACGAAGACCTCTTCGGCATGCACGGCTCGACCCGGTATCTCGTCTACGGTCCCTACTGGGACATGTGGGACAAGGAGGTGACCGAAGTCTGCCCCTATCAGAACGAGGAACTTACCTGCAACCCGGGGAATCTGCCCGAGTATTCCTGCGACGCGGTCAACACCCATGTCCGCCCCGGTCACCCCTATCTGGACGAAGCCGCCCTCCTCGAACACGATCTGCCCGAAGAACACCCCTTCACCGTCGAGAAAAGCGGAAAGGATTTCTCCCGCGCCGACCTCTATGCCTTCGACGGCGCTTCCTGCTGCTACATCGTGCGCGAATTCCAGTCCGACGAGGTGATCGAAGACGTGGGTCTCTCCTTCTCCGCCAACTGTCCCTTCAAGTGCTGGCTCGACGGCAAACTCCTCCGTGAACAGAAAGTCCACACCAACCGCAACTCCACCTACGGCGCCGCGCCCCAAATCACCCTCACCGGCAAAAGACAGAGACTCGTCGTCAAACTCGCCTCGCGCCTGAGCGACTTTTCTTTCGGCATGAACTTCTCCAAAGGCACCCCCGGCTTCCGCGAAGCCCATTCCCCCTACCTGAGCTCCATCAAATTTCGATAAAGAGCCGCGGG
>JAFTDL010000192.1 GCA_017454215.1 Lentisphaeria bacterium
GCTTGCCGCCAGCCGATGGCGGAGATGAGGCCCACCATGGGCACGGTCCCCGTGACGGGGCCGAAATAGCCGATCAGCAAGGCGATCCCCAGCATGAGGCCGAATTTTTGGGGAAAGAGGTCGTTGATGAGTTTGGCTTCGCCGAGAAAGACGGTCCCGGCCCCGAAGCCGGTGACGGCCCGGCAGAGCCCCATGAGGTACGGATCGGAACAGAAGGGAAAAAAGAGCGTTCCGAGGGTGAAGAAACTGCCGCCGATCACGAGGATCCGCACGCCGCCGTAGCGGTCCGAATAGACCCCCATGAGCAGCTGACTTGCCGCGTAGGAGTACATGTAGACCGATCCGATGGCGGCGATGACCGCGGGGGTGAACAGGAGTTCCAGCTGGAGCTGATTGTAGATGGGGCCGGGGACGAGAATCTGGCTCATGGTGGTGAAAAAATTGACGACCGCGGCAAGAAGCAGGATGAATAATTTTTTCCTGCGCAGGGTTTCGTCCGAAATGAACATGGTGACTTGTTTCTATCCTTCTGATATGATCTGTATTGCGGAAGAGCCGATCCTGATGCGTCCCGGCGGCGCGGGGAACGGCCTTTTTCTACCGGCGCAGCAGCCGTCTCAGACCGCTGATGAAGTCGATCTTCGTTCTGACGCCCGAAATATGTCCCCGGAGTTTTCCGTCGGGACCGAGGACCAGCGCCGAGGGCAGGGGACAGTTCTTGAAGAGCCTGTCGCGCACCCGTTTGTTGTAGGCCAGCTGCGCCTGCGGCAGACGTTCCTTTTCGGAGACGTTGATCCAGACCAGTTCCATGCTTCTTGCGAGGCGTCTGAATTCCGGCGAGAAAAGCACGTTTCTGGCCATATCCTTCATGGCGTCGCTTCTGGTGTCCTTCGTGAAGAAGACGAGGACGGGCCGGTCCTGCGCCCGGGCTTTCCGAAGCGCCGGTTCGAGGGCGACGCCCCACATTTTTCGCGGGGGCTCCTTCCAGCCCGCCGTATCGGGAATGACGGATCTTTCGGGAGGCGGAACGGGCTTCGGCTTGGCCTTGTTTTTTGCGGGGGCCTGAGCACGGTGCGGGTTTTTCAGCGCCAGCAGATAGTTCCGCGTCTTGATATCGGGCGCGGCGGCAATGGCCTGCGGCGTGACCTTCGCCCCCGCGTTGACCAGAATGTCGATCATCTGCTTCCACGCGGCGGCGGAAGCGTATTCCAGCGCCGTTCTGCCGTACCGGTCGGGGCGTTCGAGGTCATATTTCGAGGAAATGGCCGTCCGCAGCAGAAGCAGATTTCCGCGCCGGGCGGCGTCGGCGGCCGGGGAGGGGCCGGGGCGCTTCGCGGCCGCCCGCGGCGCGGGAACGCTCCGTTTGACCGCCTTCGGGGGCTTTCCCCGCGGTCCGGCAGGGACTTTTTTGGCGGCCGTCCGCGGCGGGACCGCGGACTGTTCCGGGACCGGCGGCGGGGATCCGGGCGAACTCTCTTCGGGAGCGGCCAGTTCGTGGATCTGCGGTCCCGAGGTATGGTGGTTCGATGTCAGCCTCACCGTGTTGTCCGTTTCGGCGTCCCGGGCCTCTTTCTGCCGGGACAGGACGAAGAGAAACAGAGCGGCGGCGGCCGCCGCCGCAAGAAGGGCGAATCCCCCCGTCCGGACGAGTTTTTTCGTTCCGCCCGGCCGCGGCTCGGGATCTTTCCGCGGAGAGAGCACGGTCAGAATGAGGGTCGATATGCTGACGTCGCGGGGCAGAGCCTCGATTTCGGCGAGCAGAGCGGCCGCGCGTCCTTTCGGTTCTGCGGCGGCGTGCAGGATCTCCTCCATGAGATCGCGCAGCGCCTGTCCCCGGTCCGCCTTCTGCGAGGAGGCGTCGAAACTCGGCAGAAGTTTGATCGCGCCCTCGGCGGAAATGAAGAGATTGTTTTTGCCGATCAGCCGGTTGCGGCATCCGGCCCTGGCCAGAACGGAGGCGCCTTCGGCGGCGAGATGCACCAGCTCCAGAGCGTCCGGCTCCGAAAAGCGGCGGCCCGTCAGGAGAAACTCCGACAGCGTAAGTCCGGCGGTGTAGGGCACGGCGACCAGCGGCAGAGGCGAGCGGACGACCCGGATGCCCGCGACGAACTCGTGACGCTTCGGCGAGGACCAGACGGCCATGTCGCTTTCGAGTTCGGGCCCCGGCGGCGTCACGGGCACTGTGAGCGTGTACTCCTTTCCTTCGGCGTCTTTTGCCAGATAGACGCCGCAGGCGTCGTCGCGGAAGACGAGTTCCCCGATGACGAAATCGCCGATCCGGCTCCCTGCGGGAAAGGAGATGCTGCTCATGGGTGTGTTCCCGTTATTCTGCCGCAAGCGGCGCAAAGGAGGCGTCTCCCGCGGCCGACACGGCAATGGCGTCCATCTCCACCAGCCACGTCGGGCGGCAGACCGAGCCGCGCACGAACAGCCGGGGCGTTTTTGCGGGGAGGATCCCGTCGAATACTGCTTTTACCTGCGGATAGTCCGCCGGGTCCCGCAGATAGATGACGGCCTGACAGAGGTCGTCGAAAGTCGCGTCTCCGGCCCGGAGAAGGGCCTCCACGTTTTCAAGAAGACGCCGGGACTGGCGGACGACGTCCCGTTCATGGACGACCTTCCCCTCGCGGTCGATGCTGGCGGTCCCTGAAATGTAAAGGTGCGAGCGGTCGCCGAAGACGATCCGCGTCCCCCGCTCGAAGGTGACGCCGTAGATGTGGGTCGGCGAAAGGTGTTCCGGCGCGTGAAGGTAGCGGATCTGTTCCCTTCTGTGGCCGAAGAGCGCCAGGGAATCCATGCGCACCAGCCGGTCGTGGGGATGAGACGAACCCTCGATCCCGGTGCTGGCGATGAAATGGGTCTCGGGCACGAGGTCCCGCCGGGAAAAGAAGTTTCTTCTCGCCTCGACGAGACCGGCGTAATTGTTGTCGATGTCGCGGCAGTAGATCCATGTGCGCTGGAGATTCTCCGCGATGCTGCCGCCCCGTGCGGCAATGATCTTTTCGGCCGCGGCAAACTCCTCCGTCATCTGGGGACCGCTGCCCCGCGCGGCGAGAACGGGAGTGTTGAAAAAGAGCAGCGTGCTGCGGCCGGTCTCGACACAGGTCATGTTCTGCTGCGGCCGGGTGACCTGCGCTCCGGAAAAGGACCACGCTTCCACCCCCGCGCGGGCGCCGCACAGAGGAGCCTGTCCGACACTGGCGACCGCGCCCGCGATGCCCTTCCGCGCGAGAACGTTTTCCAGGATCTCTTCCTGATTTGCGATGTCGCTCAGGTGAAAGCGGAACCACACAGGTTCATGACCGGCGGGCGCCGCCGCCAGCACTTCGTCGACGAGAACTGCGATCTCGGAAGCAAAATCACTTCCGGGCGCGGATACGCCGCAGTAATACGCCTCGTTCAAAAAGGTTTTGCGGAAAACGGACATGAATACCTCCTGTGCCGCTAATCCTTCGCCGCGGCCGCGCCGGAACGGAATTCCGCGGGGGGGGCGCCGTAGATGTGTTTGAATACCTTGCAGAAATACGCAGGATCCTCGAAACCGCAGAAGAGCGAGATCTCCTTGACCGAATCGCGGCTGGACTGGAGCCGCCGCACCGCCATGCGCATCTTGAGATCGGTGATGAAATCGTGGGGCGACCTGCCGCTGGCTTTCTTGAAGCGCCGCGAGAAGTGCCAGCGGCTCAGGCCCGCGAGGCGGGCGGCGTCCTCCACCGACACGGGACGCGAGATGTTCTGCAGGCAGTAGTCGTGGACCATGCCCACCAGCGCTTCGTCGCAGGAAGCCTGCGTTTTTTCGGAAGCCGAGAGCAGATGCATCAGAAAATCGTAGGCCGCGCCGCTGGCCGCGTAGGGACCGGCGAGCCGGTCGTTCCGGCACAGGTCGAGGAGACGCCACGCGGCCCTGACGACGGCTCCGTCGGGGGGACAGGTCTGCACGACGCCGGAGCGCCGGCGGCACTCCCCGGCGATGCGCACCGCCTCGGAACCGTTGAGACTGGCGTAAATGAACTCCCAGCCGGGGGAGTCCTTCGGCAGGTAATAGCGGTGTTCCTCGGGGACCACCACGAGAAAACCCGTGCCCGGAACGAGGGGGATCGTCCTGCCGCCGAAATCCAGCGCGCCCCGGCCCGAGAGCGTGTACTGCCAGATCACCAGATCGCCCGAACCGCGCTTCATGCCGTCCCAGCTGTACGAGGGACTTGTCACGCATTCGTGCCCGCAGTTGACGAGCATGGCGTGGACCCGCGTCCCGCCCCGCGGAAAGAGGGGGGAATACGTCTCTCTGATCTCCGTCATGGTTCCAGCCTCCAGTCGATGCCGGTGCGGGAGGAGACCCGCGAAAAGGGCCGGCTGCCGAAAAATCCTTTGCGGGCGGAGAGGGGCGAGGGATGGGCCGAGGAGATCACCAGATGTTTTCCTTCGTCGATCAGCGGCCTTTTGGACGCCGCGAAATTGCCCCACAGAATGAAGGAAATGTTCCCGCCCCTGTCGCTCAACGCCCTGATGACGGCGTCGGAAAAATTTTCCCATCCGAAGCGCTTCGCGTGGCTTGCGGCGCATCCGGAGTCCACCGTCAGCACGGTGTTGAGCAGCAGGACCCC
>JAFTDL010000193.1 GCA_017454215.1 Lentisphaeria bacterium
CGAGGGTGAAGGGCGTGTCCACGAAATTGAACGTGACCGTGACCTCCTTCGGCGTGACGGCATAGACAAGACCGCGGCTCTTGTGCTTGAAGTGCCAGTCGCAGCAGCTCTCCACACCGCCCATGACGCCGAAGGACTCCCCGCCGATCCACCAGAAGGGATCGAACACGGGATTTTTGGAGTAACTCCGGCTCGTCCACGACGTGATGTCGTATTTGACATTGGCGGATGAGTTGTCGTCCACGGCGATCACATGCCGCCGGTCCAGGGGCACTTCGAGGCGCAGGGAACCGATCCTGAAACCCTTGCCGTCGAGAACGATGTCGAACCACATGAAGCCGTCGAACTCCGCCCGGACCGAAATTTTGAGCGGCAGTTTCTTATCCGCGGGAACAAGCAGATAGTCGGCGTACCCCTTTCCCGCCTTGACCAGCTGCGGGACAAATTCGATGCTTCTGCCGTCGAGGATCAGCCGCACGGGGCGCGAAAGCAGTTCCCTGCCGCTGCTTTTGAGCGAAGAAAGGACGCCTTTCCCCCCGAACTTGTGGCTCCTGCCCCAGCATGAAAAACCGTCTTTCCCGAACTCGGGAGCCGTCCACGGGACGGGGACCACATCCTCGGCGCCGACCGGCGTACCGTGCCACGGGGGATTGCCCCGGTAATTGACGTAATACTCCGTATCTTTGGCGAACACCTTTCCCGAGGCGTCGCTCAGCTCGTAATGGATGCGGAAAAGGCCCTCCGACAGGCCGCTGACGTCAAAAGCGGTGAGGTTTCTGCCCCGGACCGTCGTGACGGTCTCACGGGCCTTGAAGACCTCCCGGCCGGATCCCCATTCGGTCATGCGCAGAGACACGCCGCATTTCCGGCCGCCCGCGTCCCGGCACTCGGTCACGAATACCAGCTGATTTTTGTCGAGCCGGGTGAAGATGGAGTGGTACAGCAGAGAAGAAGACTTGAAGTACGGTATTTCGGCGGCAAACAGAGTGCCGTGATTTTTGCTTGCAAGAGAACTTTTCAGGATCCCTTCGCGGGCGACTTCGCCCTTGAGGGAAAAGGAGGCCGTTTTTCCGGCCGGGATATTCTGACTTTGTTCCACATGGAACTTGGGTTTTCCGTCGATGCGGGCCGTGAGTGTGACGGTATCGGGTGCGGAGGAGGCGGAGACATTCACATGAGAGTCGATGTTGCGCGTATAGACGTTTTCGAAAGGTGCGTAAAAAAAGGCGGGGGCGGCGGGGGCAAAGACCGCGCGGGCAAAAAAGCGCCGGTCGGCGTAGGGACCGGGAGAAACGGAGGTCCAGACCGTCGAAGAGGCGTTCCGGTCGTAGGCGTAATTCTTATCGACGGCACGCACCCCGACGAAAGTGCGGCAGACGTTGAAGAGGAAACTCTGTCCCTCTCCCGGGGATATTCCGATCTCCTTCCAGGGAATGGCGGCTTCGAAGGACCACATTTTCCCCTGCCGGAGGGATCTGACCCGCAAGCCCCGGCAATCCCAGTTTTTGTCTTCGGATCCCCGGGCGATGACGGCATCGTACACTGCGTCGGCGCTGTTGACGATGAAGTGGTGCATCCCGGCGTTTTCTCTTCCGGAAGTGACATAAAGCTCCAGAGAATCATCCTCCCAGACGTTGCCGTCCCTGTTTTTGACGGCGGTCTTGAGATCTTCCCCGGCGGACACCGCGCCCCAGTAAAGATTTTCGGCGTCGGCCGACAAAAAGACCGTCGTCTGACGGTCTGAGAGGACGGGGGAAATATTCCTGCCGCGCAGGCGCATGAAGGCAAACCCGGAAGCGTATTCTCCCGGGTCGATCCGCCCGTCCACGACGGCGGTCCTGCGGCCGAGTTTCAGTTCGACGCAGGGGCGGGCGGAGACTTTTTCCTCCGCCCGGCCGCCGAATTCATCTTCGATCTTGCGGTCGTCCAGTTTTCTGTAAAAGACCTTGACGTCGTCCAGCGTGGAACTGCCGGGACTCCAGTGTCCCCAGACGGCCCCCAGAGAGAAATTGTTGAAATCCTCCGCGGCGGCTTTGAAGGGAGCGGATCCGGCGGGTTTGCCGTCGATATAGAGGGTCAACTCGCCCTTGCCCCAGGTGACGGCGACGTGATGCCATTCGCCTTTTTTCCAGGTTTTCGGCGTGGCGCGCACATTGGCGCCGCCCGGTTTGTTGACCACGCCGTAACTTGCGACGAGCCGGCTCCGGCCGCCGGTCATCTGGGAGACAACGGCGAGGGATTCCCCCGACGGGGCGATCAGGCGGACGAAGCACACGTTTTTTCTGTTCGTGTGGTCCCAGTCATCCGGGCGGACCCGGAAACTCATCGTGCCTTCTCCGGCAAAAGCCAGTCCGCCTTTGCGGTAGAAGATGACCGTGTCATGCCCCTTGCCGTCACGGCTGCCGATGTGCAGTCCCCTGCCGGAAAAACCGGGAACGAGCAGTTTTTCCTTGTCGATGACCTTGCTTCCGAGGTGGGCTTTGACGACCGTTTTCCTGTCTTCCCGGAGCATCTTTGCGGGGCCGTCGAAGCCGCAGCCGTTCTCGAAAGAAAGAGATATCTCCGGCCCGTTCCCGGCGGCGGCGAGCGCTGGCGGCAGGAGCAGTCCCAACAGATAAAGTTTTTTCAATTGTTTCACAAGGCATTTCCTTCTTTTTCAGGGCCTCAGGGCCGGGCGAGGGTCCAGTTGTACGCGCCGCCGCCCCGGGTCGGATGGACAAGATAGGGACTGCTGCCGACGTAGGCGATGGGGATATACTGGACCCGCGGACTGTTGGCGACATGGCCCTCGGTGTACAGGATGTTGCACGAATCGGCGTGGATGAAGCCGACGCCGGCTTTGCCGTCGCTTCTGTCGGACGGAAGCTGATCGGACCGATAGACCGGGGTAAGAATTTTGCTGTAAGAACGATAAGCGATCTCAGGAGCGTCCCACAGCAGACCGACCGTGGAAGGCTTGTTGATTTTTGTGCGCTTCATGGGCAACGCCATGTCGGTGTGCGCCGAACCGGCGGAAAAACCGAGCACGGCGGCATTGGGGATGTAAGAGTAAATCGCGACGCACCAGTCATTGGTATCTATGGCGTCGGCAAGAAGCAGCGACTGTTTGGGACAACGGTAATCTTTATAGTATTTCATGTGATTTTCATGCGCCCACGGACTTTTGGCGTAATTTCCCGGGCTGTAGGTCTTCGCCTGCGCCAGACTCCCGAATTTGCCGCCGTCGACCTCCAGCGCCATCGGCCAGGAGTAGTGATTGTCGTCGTTCGTGGAGCTCCAGGGAAACCAGTCGTCCTGATTGTCGGTGTAGAACTGGAATTTGGTCCCCAGATTCTTCAGCCGTGCGGCGCAATCCGTTTTTTTCGCGGCCTCCCTCGCCTGCTGAAGAGCCGGCATCAGCATCGCGGCCAAAATCGCGATGATCGCGATTACGACCAGGAGCTCGATCAAGGTGAACTTTTCAATCGTTTTTCTCATATCAAACCCTCCTACGGTTGTTGTATCTGTACGGAAACGCTCCCCTGCCCCGTCGCGGCGGACGCGGAGCGGAGCTTCGGGCGTTTCAACATTTTTTTGAATCCTCCAATGGTCTTCCTCTCCGGCCGTCATGCCAGACGGGCATATCCCAAGTGCTCGAAGATCGTCTCCATGGATCGGGCCGCGCTCATGACGTTGTCGCGCATGAATGCGGCGGATTCCGTGGCTTCGAAGTCGCCCCCGGCGATCTTTTCGACCCGTTTGAAAAGTTCGAAGGCGGCGAATTTGCCCGCGTCACGGGCGATCTTCGTCCAGACGTTGAAGCGGACGATGCCGTCGCTGCCCAGCTGCGCCAGCTGTTCGGGGGGCAGAGAGGAGCCGCCGTGCATGGTGAGCATGGGACGGCCCACCGCTCCGGTGATCCGCCGCGCCCGGTCGCCCAGATAATGGCAGTTGGAGCTGCCCGCCGCCTGCTGCTCCGTGCCCAGGTCGGCCACGAGAAAGTCGATGCCCGTGCGCTTCACGTATTCCGCCGCCCGCCCGGGATAATCCGCATCCGAAATGCGCTCGACGGTTTTGGCATGCATCGCTTCAACGGGAAGCTCGTCCATGATCCCCTCGACGAGGATCTCTTTGCCGTATGCCTTCACATATTCGGCGGTCAGCTCGGCGTTTTTCTCCGCGGGAAAGCGCTGGGCGTCGAACATGGCGCTGGCCAGATACTGCGTTCCCTCGGTCAGGGCCCACACGTCGCGCTCGGGATCGGCATGGTCCAGATGGGGGAGCACGACGATGTCCCGGTAGGGCGACTCGGGGGAGTCGACCAGCGTGCGGATCTGGGTCATGATGCTTCTGAAGCCCAGTTCCGGCACGGAACACGCCGTGATGCGCTTCGCCTGCGCCATGCAGGGATAGGTGTAGGTCATCGAGACCGTCACCGGCATCTCCGGGATCTGATACTTTTCCCTGATGTTCTTCGCCGCGATGAGGATCGCTTCGATGTTCCAGAAACTGCCCGTGCCGAAAATGGGAATGGGCACGTTGCGCTCCCGGGCGCGCTTGAGGACCTTGAGCGCGTTCTTTCTGCCATGGATCACCGGCATGACGCACCTCCGCAGACAGGATCGAATTCCAGTCCGTCGATGAAGCGCACGGCCTCCTTCATGACCGGCGTGAGCGAGCCGTAGACACAGCTCACGTGATGGATGTAGGGCCCGTAGATGAACTTCTCTTCCCACGTACCCCAATCGGGCATCCTGACGTAAACGTAGGTTCCCTGATTGAACGGTCCGTCCACGGCGTCGCACTCGCCGCTGAAGAGGGAATACTTCCCTTTCACGCCGTCGAAGCGGTTGACGGTGATGTGACCTTTCTTGAGCTTCCAGTTGCACACGCCGTCGGGATTTCCGGGCAGGACGAAGTGCTTGTTGAGCTTGCACGCTCCGTCGGCCAGCGAGGCGGGGAACGCGCCGCAGTGCCACAGCAGTTCGGCGTTGTCGTCATCGGGGTGGCGGATCGTCAGGTCGGCCAGGAACACCGGCTCGGCAAAGTGCGACGCCGCCTGCTGGATGAGCATCGAGAGCGCGCCGTGGATATCCGTTTCACAGGCCACGGGGAAGCCCTCTTCGATGAGGACGGAGTTGACGAAACAGGGACAGATGCCGATCTCGAGCTGGAGCTGGTCCCAGCACTGGAAAGCCGCGGCGTTGAGATTTTCATCGCGTTTCCACTTGGCCAGCGCCGCCTTGAGCGCGGCCATCTTGAGGGGCGCGTCGGGAGTCATGAGCGAGAAGTCCACGCGTTTGCTCAGCGCTTCGGCCTCGGCGCGCAGAGCGTCGGAGGGAGCCTTCACCTGCGAACGGACCTCGGAAGCCAGTTTGCCCATATCCATGGGGACGGTCTGGATGCCGAAACGCTCCAGAAGCTCCCCTTCGTTCACGATCACCGAGTAGAAATCCTTGGGCCGTGTCGCGATCTGACCGATGCGGGCATTTTTGAAATTCCTGACCACGTCCACAGCCGCGACGAAGCGCCTGAACCCCTCGACGAAAACCGGATCGTCCACGCGGGAGTTGATGATGTAGCTGAAGGAGACCCCGAAGCGCTGCAGAACTTTGCTGGTGGCGAAAAGACCGCACTGGGAGTCGCGCAGACGTTCGCCGTTGGCAAGAGGCGACTCGTCGCGGGGACCCCACAGCAGCACGGGCACATTCACCTTTTTCGCGGCGATGGCCACAGCCTCCTCGCAGCCGAAGTTGCAGTGGGGCGTGAAGATGCCGTCCACTCCCGCCGCGATGAAGCGCTTCGCCGCGGCGCAGGCGTCGTCCACCGAGGCCAGCAACCCCGTGTCGTTGAGCCCCTCGAGATCGACGAACTCCACATCGGGCGCTATTTTTTCGACGGCGGCCCGGATGATCCCCTTGTATTTGAATGCATCCTCCCCCGAAAAGAACCGCCGCTTCGTCGGCATGTAACCGATCTTCACCTTCGTCATTTTCACTTTCCTTTCCACTTTGGATAATATAGCACGACAACGTTTTTTTCGCTCGCCTCCAAGCAAAAACCAACACGTGTCAATTTTATTGTCAAAACCCAACAGCGAATGAATGATCGCGCATCTGCGTATTAATTATAGCTCACAAATCAACACGTGTCAATAGAAAAAAACAAAAAAGTGCATTTTTTTACTCTGCGCCGGAGGAATCGCGGACGACCAGAACGGATTTGAGCACGATGTTTTCGGGCGGGGTTTCGGGAGAGCGGAGACGGGCCAGCGCCATGTCGACGGCGATGCGGGCCATCTCCTGTTTGGGCTGGGCCATGGAGCTGAGCGTGGGGGTGGTGTATTCGCAGAAACGCAGATTGTCGTGTCCGCCGACAAGGGTATCGACACCGGGGAGGAATCCGGCGTCGCGCAGAGCGCGCATGGCGCCGAGGGCGACGGCGTCGGTGACGCAGACGAGCGCGGCGGGGGGCCTGGAACCGGCCGCGAGAAAGGCGGCAAGATTTCCGTAGCCGAAGCGTTCGTTATCCTGCTGCTCGCCGGAGGCGCCCAGGGGGATGAAACGGGGCGGGACGCCGCGGGCATTGACGGCGTCGAGGTAGCCGAAGCGGCGGGCCAGCGCGGTGGGATTGCTGTCGCGGTAGAAACTGTCGAAAAAGTAGACTTCGTCTCTTCTTTCGAGAAGATGCTCCGTCATGATCCGGCAGCTTTCGCGGTTGTCGTTGAGCACCGAACAGAACGTGCCGGGCGCGGAGCGGTCGAGACAGATCACGGGAAAATTGGCGGCGGCCAGCCGGAGAAGTCTGCGGTCGGAATTCTGCACCACGGGCACGATCAGCAGAGCGGCGATGTTGAGACCCAGAAAAGAGCGGATGATCTTTTCTTCGGTCCCGGGATCGTTGTAGCTGGAGCGGTAGACGAGACTCATGCCGCGCAGAGAAGCGTATTTTTCGGTGAATTCGATCAGTTCGGCGTAAAATCCGTCGGTGATGTAGGGCACGATCATGCCGATGATGCGGGAACTGCCGGAAACGAGGTTGACGGCGTTGGAGTTGGGAACGAAGCCGTATTTCTCGCACAGGGCGAGGACCTTCTCGCGGTTCTTTTTGCGGACGGAGGTGTCGCCTCTGAGTATCTTCGACACGGTGAAGCGCGAAAGTCCCGCCTCCTCCGCGATCTGCGCCATGGTTTTCACTTAGTGCCGTCTCCTGATGTTTTGCCGCCGGATATACTATACAGTTGCGTCAACTTTTTGTCAAATCGCGGTTATTTCCTCATCTTCCCTTGACAAATGGCGCAAAAACGGTTATCTTTAAAGACGGCAGGATCTGTCAACCCCTCAAAGAAAGGTCAGGGAATATGAAAAAGAGTCAATTCACACTGGTGGAACTGCTGATCGTGATCGGCATCATCGCGGTCCTTGCCGGACTGCTTTTCCCCGCGCTTCAGGGTGCCCGGGTCACGGCGAAAAAGACCAGCTGCCTGAGCAATCAGAATCAGACCTCGAAAACCCTCGCCACGGCCATGAACGCCAACGACCAGAAACTGGTGTCGGGAGATGACGACTCGTCTCATCTGGCCACCCAGCCCTCGTGGATCCGGCACCTGTACAACAAAGGGATCGTCAATGATCTCAAGGCGTACCGCTGTCCGGCCATCGTGCCGACGACCCAGACGGCGGTCAACAACACTTCGCTGACGGCGGCGCAGGTCACGGCCATGCTCAAAGAGGCCTATGGCGTCGTGGTCTCATCCAACAGTCTTTCCACCCCCAACCTCAACGGTTTCGATATGCGCGGAACGGGACATCTCACCTATAACTCCTCGACCCAGGTCTCGCCGAATCAGCTCGTCTTCGGAGGATGCGCCGCGGAATACGGCAGCAGCGCTTCCGACGATGCGATCGGCCAGGCGCGGGCAACGCTTGATCTGAGCCTCACCGGAAGCAGTCACTCCGCGGGACGCCTTGCCGACGTTCACGGCGGCTACACCAATTTGTTCTACATGGACGGCCACGCCGATTCCGTCGATCAGAACACCTACAAGGAGAACCGTTACTATCCGGGGTTCAGTTCCGGCACGAAGATCGCCGTGAAGATCGGACAGAACACCAGCAATTCCGACATATCGAGTTACAGCCACTTGTTCGATCCGGACAAGCGCTGAAAAAAAAAGAGAGGAGAAAAAACTATGGCATCGATCAAAATGTACAACAAGACGGGCGACGCGAAGGCGGTCGCGATCCAGGAGAAACTGGAGAAGAATTTCGGTTTCCTTCCTCAGGTGTTTCAGGTGATGGGACGCAACGGCGACTTCCTTGAAGGCGTGCTCAAGAGCGCCGAGAGCGCCGGACGCGGGCTCGATCCCAAGACCAAGGAGCTGATCGTCATTGCCGTCAGCGCCGCCAACGGATGCAAATACTGCCTCGACGCCCACCGCGCCGCCGCGCTGGCCGCCGGAGCCACCGATGACGACATCACGGCCGCCATCGAAGTTGCGGCCTCCATCAGTCTCTTCAACACCTACAACAAGGCCATCGGCCTCGACTCCGACCTCAAGGCGAAGTAAGAGCCGATCCCCTGCGGAATCACAGCGGCCCGTTCCGGAAACTCCGGCACGGGCCGTTTTTTTGTCAAAAGCACCTGTTCCCCAGGGACCAGAGCATTTCCCCGAGCGCGCCGACGAGTAACAAGCCGC
>JAFTDL010000019.1 GCA_017454215.1 Lentisphaeria bacterium
CCCCTTTCCACCGCCCGGCGGTAGAACTTGCAGTTTTCTGCGTCGGCACGGTAGAAATCCCGGTGTCCCGGCAGATGCTTGTCGATGGTGACGATCTCGCAGGAGCCGTCGGGCTTTTTCACCTTGCAGACCGCCCGTTCCAGGAACGGAGCGTCGATCTCGGTCTCCAGATAATGCAGGAACGTGTTGGGAGCAAGGCCGGAACCGACGAAGAGGATCTTCCCGCCCAGTTCGAGGGCTTTGCCCATGGGCGAATCGGCCGAAGCCGGAGCATCGAGAGGCCCGTGACTGTCGAGACAGTACGCCGCCTGACGGCCGATCCCGGCCCAGGAGTGGGTCACATGCCGACTGCGGAGCGCGCCGGGAAACTCCGACAGCAGAACTTTGGAAATGTTCCCCGTCCAGATCTGCGAAAGATCCTTTGCATCGAACGGACGGTAGTTCCAGCCGCGGTTCAGGCCGCCCAGAAAGATGTAAGGGCGGGTGAATGCGGTGAACAGCGCCGTGCCTTCCGGTCCGACGGCATCGCGGATGCCGTTGATGATCCCCGCGGCCCCGCCGCTGAAATAGCCGCACTTCGAAACGGACGCGTGGACCAGCAGCACATCACCGGGCCTGACGCCCAGTTTCGCCAGAGCTTCCGTCAGCATGGGTGCATCGAGTTCCGTCCGGGCGACGGCTTCGAGATAACCGTAATCAGCGAGGTAATTCAGCGCATTGATGTACTTTCTGAGATCACCGTCGGAAACCGTCGTCTGATACTCCGCCTCGGCCTCCATGACGACCTGTTCGAGATCCTTTTTCCCGTCCAGCCGCGAGAGGATATTCTCGAAGGGACCGTAGATCACGCCGTCCGGCAGTGCTCTGCGCTTCTCACGGGGGACGCGGACGAGGTCCTGAGGCAAACCTGTATGCGTTCTGCGGAAAATCTGCCGCGACGCGTATTCACGCCAGGGGGACACCGTCTTCTTCAACTGAAGAACGGGCAGTTTCGCGGGGGCGCCCGTGTAGAACACGGTCTCGTATGTCCAGAGGGCGATCAATGCGGTATAGTCGGCAAAAATCTTCGGATCGAGAAAATCCTCCGCCGTCTGATCGGAGTTGTGCCAGAGACGTTTGGCAGTGCTCATCATGAACCATCCTGTGGGGATCCCCGTGGTGGAATCAGAGAGGAACATATCGTCGAACCCCCGCGGCGCTTCGTAAGTACAGGCGGGGGACCCCTCGAAGCCGTCGGCGATCTTTTTCAGCATGTCGATCCCGTGGAAGGGGACCGTCGTCATGGGCGGCGTCACCTTGCAGACCACATCGGGAACGGCGGGCATGGAGTCGATGTTGCATCCGCCGATGGCCCTGCCCTTGAAATTGGCATGGAAAGCGGCGAATCCGTAAAGCTCCATGGCGAAAACGAGCCGGAGAGAGTATTCGGGAGTGCCCTCGGCCATGATCTGTCGGGCGATCTCGATGCCGGCGGTGACGCCGTTGGAGTCATCGTTGAGCAGAGGTTCGTAGGTGTGAGCCAGAAGCCAGACCTCCTCTTTGCGTCTGCCGGGGATCAGGGCGGTCACGGCGGGCAGTTCGCCGACGTAACGCCGTCCGTCGCACTCGATCTTCGCCTTGAGAGAACCGTGATTGGCCAGCTGGCGGATCTTCGCGCCCATACGCAGGGAAACGGAGAAACCGATGAACTCGCGGTCGTCGCACTGAACATGCCAGTTGTGGCCCTCGGTACAGGCGTTGACCCACTGGACGGCATCCGCGTTGTCGTAGCGCACGGTGAGGAAGTCCGAGATGAACCCGCGTCCGCCGAGATCGAGAATGGGCGTCAGAGCATTGGCACGCGGCCATGTGTCGGTCTCAAGCATGACGAGCGCCCCGCGGGGATCCTCGCCCGCAAGCAGCTGCTGCTCGGTAATGATGCGGACGATCTCTCCGCCCGGCTTCGTCGCGACGGACCCCTTGATGAGGTTGAACGGCTGCTTCGTGAAGTCGGCGGCGACGGTCTGCTCCCTGTCGCAGAGCGTGAGTTTGCCGACAGTGGCGTCCCAAGCGATGGGCATGCGCTTGTCTTCGTAAGAGGTGACGCCGTCCGCCGGGTAGGTCAGAAGTTCGGCATTGGGGATGCCGTACTTTTTCAGTTCCGCAAGAATATGCTCCGCGGCCATGCGGTAGTGACGGAAGGTCTGCCCCTGCTCTATCCTGCAGAGTTCTTTTGTTCTCCGGACCAGGTCGTCTCCGTCGATCCTCGCACGAAATCCGGCATACATTTCTTTCATTTGCATCTTCCTCTCAGAAACGTGAAAACCAAGTGAGTAAATCCGTATGCAAGACGGCACTGCCAGGAGCTGCGACACTTTTTTTGTGATGCGCCGCAAAGAAGGCGGAACAAACGGTTTTCAGAGGCGCCCCTCCGCAAACCGACTGTTTCGCACTCCTGCAAGGCGCGCAAAAACGACTCGAGAGTTTTTGCGGGACCGTCATACAACTTCACATAGAAAATATCATAAAAAAACTTTTTTTCAAGCACAAAACAACAAAAACAGCTTTTGGGGGAAAGAAAAAACGGAAAGGAGAAAGAGCATCCCCCGTTTTGTGATTGATTTTTTCAGAAAACATGCTATATTAGATAGAGACTTGCAACAGCAGCATACAGGGACAGGGACTGTGATCAAAGTCAGCAAAAGCA
>JAFTDL010000194.1 GCA_017454215.1 Lentisphaeria bacterium
CCGCTTGAAATTTTCAGGTGCGGGGTGTATGCTATAATCAAGACAGATCTCAGCAGAAAACAGGTTCACCCGCTATGATGGAATGGAAACAACTGTTGTCGCCCAAACGTATCGGCGACCCCGATCCGCAGAAGGCCCTCTCGCCCGAACGCTCCCCCTTTCAGCAGGACTTCGACCGCATCGTCTTTTCGGGCGCATTCCGACGTCTGCAGGACAAGACTCAGGTCTTTCCGCTGGTGAAGACCGATTACGTGCGGACGCGCCTCACCCACAGTCTAGAGGCAAGTTCCATCGGCCGCTCCCTCGGCACGGCCTGCGGAGCCTTCGTCGCAAAGAACTTCGACATCGGCGGACTCCATCCGTCGGACGTGGGCGCGGTTGTCGCCACGGCGGCGCTGGCCCACGACATCGGCAATCCGCCCCTGGGACACGCGGGCGAGGAAGCCATCCGCTACTGGTTCACCAACAGCGAGGCGGGAAGATTCTACCAGAAAACCATGTCCAGGGAACAGATCTCGGACATCGAACTCTACGAAGGCAACGCGCAGGGATTCCGGGTCATCACCCGTCTGGAAATGCCCGACCGCCCCGGCGGCATGCGGCTCACGGCCTCCACTTTGGGCGCGTTCGCGAAATATCCGGCGGCATCCCCGCCCGCCTGCCGTCCCGAGGGCATCTCGGGAAAAAAATTCAGTTTCTTCCAGACAGAGAAGGATACTTTTGCGGAGGTGGCGCGGACCTGCGGACTCGTTCAGGTCGGCGAATACGCGTGGAAGCGCCATCCGCTGGCGTATCTGGTGGAGGCCGCCGACGACATCGCCTACCTCATCGTCGATTTCGAGGACGGTCACCGGCTCGGGCTGGTGGACTATCACGAACTGGAAGAGGCGTTTCTGACCATCATCAATTCCCCCCGGGCCGAGGAATACGTGAAAAAACTGGAGTCCCCCATCCGCAAGGCGGAGTTTCTGCGGGCCAAGGCCATCGGCGTCCTCATCGGCAAAGTCACCGAGGTCTTCATCGGACATCACGACGAACTGATCTCGGGAACGCTGCCGAGATCCCTCATCGACTATCTGGACTGCTTCGACACGCTGAAAAAGATCCGCACCCGCAGCGCCAAGGGCATCTACAACCACCGCAGCGTGGCCGAAGTGGTCGGCGCGGGGTTCGAAATGGTGTCGGGCCTGCTGGATGTCTTCGTGCCCTGCGTGGACGAACTGGCCCGGGAATACAAGGGCGGCGCACAGGCCAGCTACCGCAGCCGCCGTCTCGCCGCCATGCTGCCCTTCTACACCGTGGAACGCCGGAATGAATTCTGGCTCAATGAGACCTATCTGCGGCTCATGGGCATCCTCGACTTCGTCTCGGGCATGACCGACAGCTACGCCGTTTCGCTCCACCAGAAGCTCAAAGGCATCTCGCTGTAAAAAAGCGGGCGGGCGGCACCCGCCGGCGGGTAACTGCGCCTTGCCCGTCCGCCTTCGCCGAGGCTGCGGCGGACAAGTTGGGGAGGCGCAGGACGGGACGGCAATACGACCGTCCGGAACAGAACAGAGCGTCCCCCAAGTTTCCGCCGCAATCAACCCCGCTATTCGACAATCCGCCGGTCGAAAGACGGGGAAATTACCGGTTGCCCTTGGCGCGGTTGTGGGATTTGCAAAGCATCTGGTAGTTGGAAATGTCGGTCGCACCGCCCTTGCTCCAAGCGGTCACATGGTCGGCGTCCATGTCTTTCAAATCCCACAGTTTCCTGCTGCTGTCGTGGCCCAGACAACACAGGGGACAATTCGACTTGCCCGCAGCCTGAGCCGCGGCGGTCTGCTGCTTGTACACGGCTTTCTTCGTGGCTTCGTCGAAGACTCGGACATCCAGAAGTTTCGTGTCGGTACAGCCGCCCAAAACATACTCGAAGACGCCTCTTCTGTTCTTGACGTAGGGATCGGCATAGAGTTCCTGAACCTTCCGGTGGACTTCCTGCGGGTTGTAAGCTGTCGTGTGATATGTTTCGTAGAGCCGGTTCCATTCCAGACCGCACATTTCGCTCTCCACATCGGTGAAAATGCTGTTGATCCAGTCGATGACGCTGCAAAAGTAAGTCTTGAGTTCGTTGATGTCCTTATCGTGACGGTGAGCGCTCATGTAACTCCCCACGTCCGTCCCCTTTGCGGCGCTGACCCACTGCAGGGCAACCGCCAGAAAGGCCTGACGGTACACGTCGCCTCTGATATATGCCCGCCATTTCGTCACATTGGCGTTCTGGGAATTGCTGAACTCTTCTTTCGCCCGGGTCACAAACTCGCCGCAGTAGACGGCATTGTTGATTTCCTGCTGATTCAGGGGGATCCCGGCAATGTTGATGGTCTTGAACCACTCCTTGATCTCGGATTCTTCCCCCTCACACTCGTAGATTAGGAGGACCGTGTTTCGGATCTTTTCCTGCAGATCCCCGGGCAGCCCGGAAAAATACTGCTGCATCCCGTTGGAATCCTGAATGGCGAATTTTCCGGTCAGAAAGCGCCCGATGCTGGTGATCCGTTGCTGACCGTCAAGGACTTCGAAGCGTTTCTCGCCGTTTTCGGTCACTGTGTTGAAGTAAAACAGTCCCAGCGGATAACCTTTCAGGATCGATTCGATTACCGCGACTTCCCGATTTTCCTTGGCGTAGATGTAGTTCCGCTGGTATTCCGGCTGAATGGTAAGCTTCCCGGCGAGGCCGAAAAGCCCTTTCCCTTCCAGTTCGTTGTAGACGAAGCCTTCGCAGATTTGTGCAACAGTGATTCCCGTACGTAACGTTGTTTTCAATTTTCCACCTGCTTTCTTCGAATTAAAATACGGGCATACGGCTTTTGTGGAATACCACCCTCCATGTAGTAAAGTTGACCGTCACGCAAACTTTTGTTAAGTTTTTTAAGTTCTCTATCAAATGGGGTTAGCCCTAACTCCTTGCCGGAATCCCCCTCTGCACAGCCAATAATTTCAAATTGCTCCGGGCAATACTTATCAAGAAAACTCTTTGGGACTCCCATAATTCCTTCATAATCGCTAGGTATAACATCCGTGGCGGGAATCTCGATAGCATCGTAATTGGCATAACGGACGTACCCATTCGGCAACTTTTTTCTGTTGAACTTGAGGTTGTCGGCTTGGCTCATCAAAGTGAGAGGACGATGCCGCCGCCCGTGTTCAATATTGGAATACCAACATGAATTACCCAATCTCGTATAATCGCCGACATACCCTAAACGTGCGGCCTTTTGTCTGTCCTGCTCCTTGACCTCCGCCCCCTTGGGAACGCCGAACACCATGTCACTCCCGTTTCCCGTGGCGCCCAGCCAAATTCGGTTCTCCTTTATCTCAGGGGAAATACTTCCTTGTAGGTGATGGCGTTCATGTTGCCGATGATAGAGAAGCGTTTCCCGCTTTCCACGAGTCAGGCG
>JAFTDL010000195.1 GCA_017454215.1 Lentisphaeria bacterium
AGCCGTTGTAGTAGCGCTTGCCGGGATACCCCTCGGCGTATTTGTTGGTCAGCACGGAGCCCTGAGCCGCGCGCACGGCGCAACTGGCGAAGTTCTCGCTGGCGATGAGTTCGATGCCCTCGTTCTGGCGTTTCGCCTCGCGGTCGATGCAACCGGCGATCTCCGGATCGGCGGCGCGCAGCGCGGCGATGTCGTCATAGGTCAGCGTCTCCACCTTTTTCAGGCGGCGGATATGGCGCTCCGCCTTCGAGAAGGGGATCGAGAGCCAGATATCGAGCAGAGAGATGACCTGTTCATAGGTGAGCAGATTTCCGGGGAAGATCAGCATGTTGGAGTCATTGTGCTCGCGGCTGGAACGGACGCGCTTTTCCACATCGGCCATGACGGCGCGGACGCCGTGGAAGCGGTTGGCGATGATCCCCATGCCCACGCCCGAAGTGCAGATGAGGATGCCGATGTCGGCTTCGCCCGTGCTGACCATTCTGGCGGCGGCCGCGCCGAAATCGGGATAGTCGTCGTCGGGATCGAGGGTATGGGCTCCGCAGTCGGTGACCTTGAGTCCCTTGGCGGCCAGATAGGCGGCCACTTTATTTTTGAGTTCGAAGCCGCCGTGGTCGGTGGCGATCGAAACGGTGAGCGGTTTGCCGTAGAAGTCAACGATTTCCTGCATGATAGTCCCCTTTTGTTCTGTGGATCTGCAAACTGTTTACGTCGCTTGCCGGATAATATACACCTTGTTTGCGGTTTTTAAAAGCGTTCTCCCGCAAAATAAGGAACAAATCTTGGAAGGGCGGCCGCGGAACGAAAAAACGCCGCCGGAAGTCGGGGGGAGCTTCCGGCGGCGTTTCGGTGCGCAGAGATCACCGTTTTCTGTAACCGCACTTGGGACATATGCCGTTTTTGTCGAGGGCGATGCCGCAGCACGGACAGCGCTCGACGGTCCCGCAGGGAGTGTACTCCTGCGTGGCCTCGTTGTCGCCGCTGGTGAAGGTCAGCCGGGCGATGTTGAGTTTGTCCTTGAGCAGGGCGTAGACGATCTTGATCATGCCTTCCGCCGTCACGGTCTCTCTGGTGACGACGAGCCGGCATTCGGGGTAAGCCGTTGCGAGGTCCGTCTTGAAGGCGGGCCCCCTCATCGTGTTGGTCGGCGCTCCGTCCCTGATGCCCTGAGTCCTGTAGACTTCGAGAACGGCGGGCAGAAGCGGGTCGTCCTCGCGCAGGATCAGCGCGTGGTCGAAGTTCTGCAGGATGTGCCGCGCCGTCTTCTGGATCTCGTTGCAGGGAAAGACCATGTTGACGCCGGTGTTGATGGAGTCTTCCACCTCGATCACGAGTTTTCCCGTGTGCCCGTGCAGATACTGGGCCTCTCCCTTGAAGTTGTAGAACCTGTGCGCGTACTGCAGTTCCAGTCTGGCGATGCTCCTCATATTCTCCTCCTGTTCCCCCGAAAATCCGCCGTTTCGCGCAATGGCGCTCACGCCCTCACTCCATTCGGGTCTCGGCTCATTTCCGGGAGGACCTTGACAGACGGCACTGCCAAAAATTCCGTCGTTTCCTTCTGCGTCCCGCAAAAATTCATCGGCGCTGCTTTCGGCAGCTCCGTCTCCGCGTTCCGCACCTCCAAGGCTCAGCCGCGATGCGGCCCGGCGTTTCGGCACTGCGCGCAAGGTCCTGTTATTGGTTCCGATGGTATGCCGCACCATCTCCTTTCTTTTTGCCGGGAACCCGTTTCCCGGCAGACAGGAAGCAATATAAGATGTTCTTCGCGCAAATCAACCCCGCGGACAGGGAGAAAGTCCGTATCAGCGTTCGGCTTCCGCGCGCTTCAGGTCGGCGCTGCGGTCGATCCCCAGTTCCAGTCCGGCGAGGGGATCGGGACTTTCGGGCAGGCGGATCCGGTAGTCTTCGGCGCAGCAGCCGTACAGCCGTCCGGAACCTATGGAAAAATTCACCACGTGTCCGCCGCGGCGGCGGTCGGAATCCATGAAGTGCAGATGCCAGCCGGGAGCATTGACGCCCCGCAGATATTCGGGCAGGCGGAAGCCCACCAGGTCGCCCGAAATGCCGTTCCACTCGAACACCGCTTCATTCCGGGCGGCGTCGGCCAGACCGACGCCGTCCTTCTCCTGCCGCCGGACGCTCCGGACCTTCATCTGCCGGAAGGAACCGGTGAAGCGGACGGCCAGCGGACGGTTCGTGCGGGGAAAACAACTGCGCATCCGCGACTCGAACGCGGCGTAATCCGGAACGGCCTCAAGCGGCAGTTCCTCTTCGGGGCGGAAGTCCGCGACCGTACCGAAAGGGACCGTTTCGTCGTCTCCGGGCAGCCTGACCGTACCGTCGGCACAGGCCTGATAGACCACGCCGTCGATCATCTGCATTTCGCCGTCCAGCCGGTCCATGGTGGCGATGGCCAGACCGCCGAGGGACTTCACTTCTGCCACGCTGACGACGCCGCCGTAACGTCCGCAGAGAAGCACGTCGAAAAGTGATATCTGGGTGAATTTTACAGGTTCGTGCTTTGACATTTGTTTTCCTTTCACCGGGCCGCCGGTTTCCGTTTCGTTACATTTTGTCCGTAGATCGTTTTCCAGTCGTCGCGCATGGAGACGGGGATCCAGCCGTTTTCCCTGCAGTCGCGGCGCATTTTGTCGGCCTTGGCCGCATTGCCGTATTCACGCTCGAGGTCGTCGCAGAGAAGCATGAATCCCAGCGCGCGGTATCTGTTGCCGCTGATGGTGTAGTTCAGCATGCTCGCGTCGCTCAGCGTATTGCCGAAGGCCAGCACCGGCTGCACGCCGATCTCGCGCGCGATGGCCGATACCTTGTTCATCTGGAGCGTCTTGACGAGATTTTTCCCGCCCAGGACGAGGGTGTCGCCGTGCTTGAACGTGCAGGCCAGCGCGTCGCTGCCGTTCTGGGCGGAGGAAACGATGCTGCTGTCGGAACCGATGATTTGATGCGGCGGCAGGTCCAGGGTCCCCTCGACCAGCGCACGCACGGTCAGCCGGTCGGTGCCGCTGACGACGTACACGGTAAAACCGTTCCGCGCGAGGTAGTCGATCACTTCGAGCATCGGTCTGTAGAAGGCGTCTCCCCGTTTGAGGCCGACGAAGCCGGGCTGGTCCTGAGTTTTGAACTTTTTGACGAACGCGTCGAATTCCTTCAGGGTCATGCCCTGATAAGCGCGGGAGACCATGCGTTCGCGGTTCGCGTCCAGTTTGGGAAAACGGCCTTTGCGCGAGGCTTCCGCGGCGGCGGTCTGCTCCCGCGTCGCTTTGCAGGTCGGATCGTCGAGGACCCGGTGCTCGAAAAGGAGCCAGTCGAAGTAGGTGGGATCCGTTTCGAGAAAGAGCGTCCCGTCAAGATCGAACACGGCGATCCGCCGGGCAGGGGGGATGAAGTCGGGCGAATCCTTTTCCGTGACGGCTTTTACGTAGTTCATCAGCGCGGTCTTGGCCGGAGCCCCGTCGTTCCATGACGCCAGCGGCGTCGTTCCGGCGCACCCCGTGAGGCCCGCGGCGCAGAGAAGCACGAATGCGTAAAACGTAATGCATGCAGTATGTTTTTTCATTTTGCATCCTTTGTCATTTGACCGGGTGATCGAAATAAGTGTCGGGACAGGGTTCATTCGCGAGGGTGAAATGCCACCACTCTTCCGCGAGGGGCTTGAAGCCGTGCTTCATCATGACCGAGCGCAGAAGCATGCGGTTGCGGAACTGAGCTTCCGTGATCCGCCGCTCCGCGGACGGTGCACCGTCGGGCGCTTTGCCCGTGTATTTTCCGGTCTGCGGGTCTCCGCACCAGCCGGGATGGCTCTCTATTCCGAACCAGTCGAAGGTGCCGCCCATGTCGACCTCTTTTCCGGTTTTCATGTCGAAGAGCGTCAGATCGACGGTTCTGCCCCGGCTGTGGCCCGACTTTTCGGCGATGTAGCCCTGCGCGAAGAGCACGGACTTGTCGAGGCGAGGGTAGAAACAGGCTTTCATGCGGGTGTCGCCGGGCTTTTTCGCCCAGCGCATGAAGTGGGTGACGGCCCTCTGCGGACGGTAGGCGTCGTAGATCTTGAGGCGGTAGCCCTGCTTCTTGAGATCGTCGCTTTCGGCCTTCAGATCCCTGGCCGCTTCGACGGTGAGCAGGGCGGTCGGCGCCTCGTATCCGTCGATGCGGTCTCCGACGAAGTTGTAGGTGCTGTAATAGCGTATCTCGAGGATCGCATCGGGAACGGCATCGGCGACATGGACGAATCCCGCCGGAGCGGATGTGCCGCGGCAGGCAGTGGTGCATCCGGCAAGCGCGAACACCGCCGCCGCCGACAGTGCGGGGAACAGTTTCCGTTTCAGCGCCGCGAATACGTTTTTCGGAGTTCTTCCGTCTCCGCAGAGAAATTCTTTCATCCGGTCTGTCTTCATTTTTTCGTCACACCTCATGATAATGGGAACCGCGGATCGGACCGCAGTCAAAAAACAGAATCCTTTCCCCGCGCCGAACGTCCGCCGCGGGGAAGAAAATGCGATCCTCCTAATGTATTCCGTCAGCGTGCAAATTGCAAGATGCTTTTCCGTGAAAACACAAGTCTCTGTTCCCGACACGGGACTGCGACATGCTTGTCGATGGGAAAAGCGGACAATACGGACGATGCGGACCGGTTCGAACAGGCGGCTCTGCAAAGCTCTGCCCCAAGCCCCCCGCTTTTCTCGAACGCTCAGTTCCCCATATTACATGATAATTGATAAGCAGGCGGGAAACTGCAGGACCAGTAGGACGGGGAAGACCTGTGGGACATCAAGTTCGGCTTTATCTTACACGTCCTGCACGTCCTACTTGTCCTGCACAGCCTGTCGCAGTGATTTGCAGAACAATATCATGCCGTGAGGGGAACAGAGCCTTCTCGAAAAGGACGGGGGCCCGGGGGAAGGGCGGGGAGCACCCGCTGGCGGATAACGGCGCGTTGCCCTCCGGGGACGCGCCGGACAGAAAACAGAACTTCCCTGCGGCTCCCCGTCAGGGCAAGCCGCAGTTACACCGGGGCCGACGTTTCGGCTTTTCACGGGGAAAAGAGGTTTTCCCTTCCCCCGGAACCGCCGGCCTTTTCCGGAGAACAGGGCCTTTCAGAAATGCACCAGCGTCGACACGTCCACGGGCAGACCGGTGGCGATGGACTTGTTGGCGGCTATGCCGATGAGGATCGAACGGGCGCCGTCCACGTAGTCCGCGGCCAGTCCCAGAGGATCCTTTTTGACGCCTTTGAAGACGTGGTTCAGCAGAAGCACGTCGCCGCCGCCGTGGTCGGCGTCGGCCGCGACTTCGGGATAGTCGATCACATAGGGTTTGCCCCAGTGGGGCTGGAAGATGATCTCCGGCAGCAGTTTCGCCCGTTCCGTATCAAGGGGATGCGCTCCCGGAAAATCCACCTCGACGTCCGTGCCGGCGCTGGAGGAAGACACTTCCACCACATTGAATTCGAGCCGTCCCTTCGTGCCGTTGAAGCAGACCCGGTAGCCCTCCCACGGGGCGTGGGCGTTGAGCGAGTAGGTCAGGATCGCCTTGTTTTCATAGCGCACGATCACGCCCATGTTGTCCTCGATGCTGATGCCGTCGCCGAAGACGCTCTGGTCGCGGTAGTACTGGTCCTCGACCTCGGAATCGAAATAGATCCCCTGATAGATCTTTTTCCAGTAGGGATCGGCGGGAAGCTGGAAACGGAAGGGGTCTTTTGCCGCGGCTCTGCTTCCTTTGCAGCGGGAATAGAAATCCGTTATGCCGCGGTTTTCGGCATTCTCCTTGCCGTAGAACCGCA
>JAFTDL010000196.1 GCA_017454215.1 Lentisphaeria bacterium
AATTCTCCATCTCCACACCGGAACTGTTTCGCAAGCTCGACCAGGCACCCATCCGCATTCGGCCGGATACCGAAGGCCTGCTGGCAGCGCTGGAGAGGCAGGACCTGCGCGGGATCTGCATGCGGATGTACAACGTGTTCGAAGACGTGGACGACAGGCGGATGCGCACGGTGAAAGAGATCAAAAGCACGATGCTGGACTACGGTGCGCTCGGAACGGTGATGACCGGTACCGGATCAGCGGTGTTCGGTGTGTACGCCGAAGAAACAGGTGCGCGAAACGCCCTGGAGGCGCTGAAAAAAGAGTACCGGTTCTGCCGCCTGGCATCCCCGGTACCGAGACTTTCAATTGAAAAAGAAAAAAAAGAGTACCGGTTCTTCCGTTACTCTATTTTTCCCACACGTTCTTCAATATAGCCTTCCACCTGCTTTATTTCCATGCCGAGCGCGACCGAGAGCTCGCCGAACAGAATATCCTTTGCGCGCTTCATCGTGGCTTCCGCACGGCTGCTTTTCGACTTCTTGGATGCCATGCGGATCTTCAGGCCCTTGATTACCGACACCAGCACTTCGTTTGAGTGCTGTTTGAACAGCTCACGGTAAAAAGCATCCACATGGTTGAAGCGGTTGTCTTCGCAGATGGCTGGCGCTATGTTCGGGATGGAATCGATCAGGGCGTTTGCTTCCTCCGCGTTGATGACCGGCCGCATGAATGCGCCGGAATCCACAGGGGAAAAGACCATCCCCGAGCCAACCAGCGGACTCAAGTGATAGTACTGCTTTGCATTTGCAACACTGCCTGGATCCAGAGGGCCGATTTTTTCAATTGTGCAGACTCCGTTCTCTCCGTAAATGATCTTGTCGCCGACATAATACATAAAATGCTACACCCAAAAATCCCTTCAGCACATCCCGTCACGACTGCTTTTTCCACAAATATGATTATACAGGAAATCTGCAGAAATTTCCAGTTATTTTTTAAACATTTTCATGTTTTTTTACAACTTTTTTTCTCTGCGATCCCTTGAAATACCTGCATTTGCGCCGTTTCTTCTGTTCGAGGGATGATCCTGCGTATCATGCGTAATAGAATCCGGCTTTATGCGTTGTTTTTGACGGGATCCTCTGGTATAATCGGAGCATGAAACTGTATCTGACCGGACATGATTATCGATATGCCGTCGAGCAGATGGTGATGACGCTCTTCCCGGGCGAGAGACCCGTGTACCCCTCCGGCAGACCGGAAGGCGACCGCATGGAGGTGCGGCTCAGCGAAGGGGAGAAGCGCGTCACGGCGACGTGCGCCTTCTGGGTGGACGGGGTCTGCTTCCGCGGCATGGCCTCCGTCAGCAATGAAATGCTCACCGACAAGGTGCGCACCGCGAGCCTGTGCCAGCAGATCGTAAAGCTGGCGGTATACCGCGCGGTGCTGCGGTCCGGCCGGCCGAAGCCGCCGTGGGGCGCACTCAGCGGCGTGCGGCCGGGCAAGCTGCTCACAGCACTGCTGCAGAAGGGACTCACGGAAGAGGAGGCGCTCCGCCGTTTTCGCGCGGACTATGACGTCTCCGCGCCGCGCGCCGCGCTCTGTCTGGATGCCGCGCGTGAAACGCGCCGTGCCATCTCCTCGCTGGAACCGAACGACGTGTGCCTCTACGTCGGCATTCCGTTCTGCCCCACCCGCTGCGCCTACTGCAGCTTCGTGAGCCAGGCGGTGGAGAAGAACAGAACACTGATGGAGCCGTTCCTGTCTGCGCTCCTGCAGGAACTGAAAGCCACGGCCGAACAGGTGAAGGCCTGCGGACTGCGCGTCGTTTCGGTCTATATGGGCGGCGGCACGCCCACCACGCTTTCGGCTGCGCAGCTGGACGAGCTCTGCACAGCGCTGCGGCAGGAGTTTGACCTCTCTCATCTGCGGGAATTCACCGTGGAAGCAGGTCGGCCTGACACGATCGACGAGGAGAAACTGCGTGTCCTGCGCAGGCACGGCGTCAGCCGCGTGAGTGTGAACCCTCAGACCATGACGGACGATGTGCTCGAGGCGATCGGTAGAAAGCATACGGCCGCCGATATCGTGGAGGCGCTGAGGCATGTGCGCGCGGTAGGCGGATTCCAGGTGAACATGGACCTGATCGCCGGACTTCCGACGGATGATGAGGATGGCTTCTGCCGCACGATCGATCGGGTGCTTGCGCTGGAGCCGGAGAACATCACGGTGCACACGCTCAGCATCAAGCGCGGCGCACGCCTGCATTTCGGCGAAGAAAGCCTGCCTTCCGACGAGGCGGTGGCCTCGATGCTCGACACGGCGAACACCCGCCTGCGTGCCGCGGGATACCGGCCATACTATCTCTACCGCCAGAAAAACATGGCGGGCGGCTTTGAGAACACCGGCTGGGTCAAAGGCGACAGTGTCAATCTTTATAACATCTGCATCATGGAAGAACTATGCAGCGTTCTAGCTATGGGCGCGGGCGGCTCCACAAAACTGATCCGGGGAAACGGAGGCCGCAACGAGCGCATGGTGGCGCCTAAATATCCCCAGGAATACATTGAAGCGATTGGCCGCCTCTGCGCCGACAAGGAAAAGATCACACGATTCTATGCAGGATCGGAAGAATAACAGGAGAAAGGGACAGGCAGCATGACGTTAAATTATCAGCTGAAAGACATCAACTACCGCACGATAGCCGACCCGAAAGGGCTGATCGAAGAGGGCGACGCGGCGTATCATAAAGATGTAGAGCTTGCGGCGCAGAAGATCCTCGACAATTTTAAAACCAGCCCCATCGTGCTGCTGTCCGGCCCGTCCGGCTCCGGCAAGACGACCACCTCTATGAAGATCGCCGAGGCGCTGGAAAAGCACGGCGTCCACACCCACTATGTGGCTATGGACGATTATTTCAATACCGTCACGCCCGAGACAGTACCGCGCACACCCGAGGGAGAGATGGATCTCGAGTCGCCTCTCTGTCTAGACATGGCGCTCCTGAACCGCCACTTCACCGAACTTTCCCAGGGCAAGCGGATCTATGTGCCGAAGTACGAGTTCTCGCGCCAGATGCGCATTCAGGAGCCATCGAAGTCCATCAAGCTCAAGAAGGACGAGATCGTGGTGTTCGAGGGCATCCATGCGCTGAACGATCTGATCACCAACGTCCACCCTGAGGCCTTTAAGCTCTATGTGTCGGCGCGCAGCAACGTGGAGTTTGAGGATCAGTGCGTATTTAAGAGCACCTGGTTCCGCCTCGTGCGCCGCACCGTGCGCGACTATCTTTTCCGCGGCACCGACCCCGGCAACACGATCAAGATGTGGGCCAACGTCCGCCGCGGCGAGCGCAGCTACATCTCCCCGTACAAGAAGAAAGCCGACTTCCAGTTCAATACGGCGCTGCCGTACGAACTGCCGGTGTTCAACGCTACGGCCACACAGCTTTTCAAAACGATCCCTGAGGGCATCGAACGCTACGATGAACTGAAGGAAGTGTTCCCCGCGCTCCTTCTCTTCGGCGACATCGACCAGGCTCTCGTCCCCGACGATTCGCTCGTGCGCGAGTTCATCGGCGGCGGGATCTACGAGTACTGAACACCGGGAACCGCGATTTTGACAAGTTTTAATCAAATTACACAATTATTCAAAGAAAAAAGAAGCTTTTTCCCGCATTTTTCAGCATAATTCTGTACAAAATTTACGGCTCTTTTTATTGCTTTTTGTGCACCTTTTATGCTAGAATATTCGTGCTGAAGGGGAATGTCCCCCAAAGCATTCCAACCGTCTATTCATATTTTTAAACTGGAGGAATACACATGATTAAAGTTGGCATCAATGGCTTCGGCCGCATCGGTTCCCTGGCGTTCCGCGCCGCCATCAAGTCCGACGATATCGAAGTCGTCGCGATCAATGCTCCCGGCCATCCCGCTACCCACATCGCTTACTGCGTGAAGTACGACTCTGTCCATGGCCGTTTCGACGGCGAGGTCGTCGGCAATGACGAGGACAGCACTGTCACCGTGAACGGCAAGGTCGTCAAGGTCCTCACCGACAAGGCCTACCGTGACGCCACCCAGATCCCCTGGGGTGAGCTCGGCGTCGAGTACGTGCTCGAGTGCACCGGCGTTTACCTCGAGAAGGAGAAGGCCCAGGCCCATGTTGACGCCGGCGCCAAGGTCGTCATCATGTCCGGCCCCGCGAAGGACGACACCCCGATGTTCGTCTGCGGCGTCAACCTCGACAAGTACACCCCCGACATGCAGTTCGTCTCCAACGCGTCCTGCACCACCAACTGCCTGGCTCCCATCACCAAGGTCGTCAATGACAACTTCGGCATCGTCGAAGGCCTCATGACCACCGTCCACGCC
>JAFTDL010000020.1 GCA_017454215.1 Lentisphaeria bacterium
CCGGGGTCCCCGGCAGAAAGTGGGCTCAGAAAGTCTTTCCCGGCCTCCCCGCGCCGGAAGCCGAAGAGCGGCTGTGGCGCGCCGTCCTGACCGCCGCGCGGGCCGACGGCGACCCCGTCGCCAACTGGAACGAACACAACAAAACCATTCACCGCAGGACCGAAAAACTCAACGCCCTCGCCCTCGCGGCCCTCGAATACAGGTCGTCCAACGGCACGGCCCTGCGGGTGGGCCTCATTCCGCAGGGCATCTTTTGCGGAGCCGCCGAAAAAGACCTCTCGGGCCGGGAGTTCAACCCCAATATCCCCTCGGAAGAGATCTTCACCTCGCCCATGCGCGGCAGCGCCGAAGGAACGGTCCGCGCCGTCAAACCCCTGTCGTGGCAGGGCAGTCTCGTCGAGGATTTCACCGTCGTTTTCGAGAACGGCAGAGCCGTCAAGGCAGAGGCCGCCCGCGGTCAGGAGACCCTCGAAAAGATCGTCTCGATGGACGAAGGCGCCGCCTTCCTCGGCGAATGCGCCCTCATCGACAAAAATTCGCCCGTCAACCGGTCGGGGCTCCTCTTTTACAACACGCTCTTCGACGAGAACGCCTGCTGTCATCTGGCCCTCGGCCGCGGCTTCGAAAACTGCATCCGCGATTACGGCAAATACACCCTCGAAGAACTCCGCGCCATGGGCGTCAACGACAGCATGATCCACGTCGACTTCATGATCGGCGCTCCGGATCTGGACATCGACGGCATCACCCGTGACGGGCGGAAGATCCCCCTCTTCCGCGACGGTTCGTGGGCCGTCTGAAAGGCCGCATCATGCCGAAAGATTCCGCAGCGTACACCAGAGGCGCGATCGGCAGCACGCTGATAAAAACCGCCTTCGCCATGGTGCCCGGAACTCTGGCCATGTCGGGCTACAACTTGGCCGACGCCTTCTTCGTGGGCCGCCTCGGCCGGGAACCGCTGGCCGCCATGGGATTCACCTTTCCCGTCATCATGCTGGCGTGGTGCATCTTTCACGGCGTCGGCGTCGGCGTCGTGACCACGGTCTCGCAGTCGCTGGGGGGCGGCCGTCACAACCGGGCCGCGGGACTGGTGGAATGCGGGATTCTGCTCTCCGTGCTGATCTCGGTCGTCATCGCCGCCGTCGGCATGGCCGGCTGCGGATGGATCTTCCGGCAGTTCGGCGCAAGGGGCAACACCCTCGTTCTCGTCATGGCCTACATGAACATCTGGTTCTTCGGGTGCGTCACGGGCACGCTCTCGGGATTGGGCAATTCGCTGCTCATCGCCGCGGGCGACGCCAGAACGGCCGCCGTCATGATGATGGCGGGCATGGTATTCAACGCCATCCTCGACCCGCTGATGATCTTCGGACCGGGCCCCTTTCCCGCCATGGGGATCAGGGGCGCGGCGCTGGCCACGGTGCTGTCGCAGATGCTGGCCGCGGGAGCGGTCCTTGCGATCGTCAAGTTCCGTCACGGGCTCATCCGGCTGGAGAAGATCCCCGCGAGAAGGCTCTTCACCGCATGGAAAATGATCATCCGTTTCGCCGTTCCCGCCACCATCGGCATGCTGATGATGCCCGCGGGCATGGCGGTCATCACCCGGATCACCGCGACCTTCGGAGACGCCGTCGTCGCCGCCACCGCCGCCGCGGGCAGAGTGGAGGCCGTGGCCTTCATCCTGCCCATGGCTATGGGCATCTCGCTCGTTCCCATGATCGGCCAGAACTACGGCGCGAAACTCTACGGCAGGATCCGGGGGATCCAGCGCTTCGCGATGCGGTTCGCCGGGATCTATCTTTTCGTCATGGCGGCGTTGTTTTTCATTCTCGCGCCGACGGTGGCCGGGTGGTTCGCGCCCGGCGACGCGGAGGTGCGCCGCGTCATGATCCTCGGCATGAGGATCGTCCCCTGGGGTTTCTCCTTCATCGAGATCCACCGCTACGGGGGCTTCTTCTTCACGGGGAGCGGACGGCCCTCCGTCGCCGCCTGGCTCAACGGCATCAGGATGCTGGGACTGCTGGTCCCCCTGTCGCTGCTGGCCCTGCCCTTCGACTCGGTGACGATCCTTTTCTGCGCCAGACTTCTCGCCGACACGCTTTCGGGACTGCTGGCCTGGTACGCATCGTCCCGGCTGATGAAGGCCCTGCCCGCCAACGGCGCCGTTCCACCCGCTCCGAGCAAAGGATTTTTCGGTCTGCAGCAGATGTTTCCGCCGCCATACAGGAGGACAAAATGACGAAATACCGCATCATCGACGCCCACATACACCCCTTCACGCCGGAGTGCGGCAAAAACATCGCCCGCTTCGGACATCCGCAAAACGTGGAGGAACTTTTCGGCGAACTGAAAAGTCTCGGCATATCCCGCTGCTGCGGTACCTTCATCGTCTCCGCGGAAAGTCTGGATTTCGCGGATGTGATGAAACTCAACGAAGCGGCGCTGGCCCTGCGGGAAAAATATCCCGATTTCTACGTGCCCGGGATCCACATCCACGGCGGATACCCCGAAGAATCATGCCGGATGCTGCGCAATTTTCACCGGGAGGGCGTGCGCTGGATCGGCGAACTGGTCAATTACAGCATGCCCGTGGGCGCTTACGACTCGTGCGGCATGATGGAAATCTACGAAACGGTCTCCGAACTGGGAATGGTGCTCAATCTCCACGTGAACACCCCGGAACTGGCCGCGTTGGAAGCGGCGGCGAAAAAATTTCCCCGCATGAACATCGTACTGGCCCATCCGGGGGACGGAGATCTCAAACAGCGGCTGGCGCTGGTGAAAAAGTACCCGAATCTCCACTTCGACGTCTCGGGGACCGGGCTCTTCCGCTGGGGTCTGCTCCGGCATCTTGTGGACGAGCTGGGCGCGGAGCGTGTCCTCTTCGGCAGCGACTTCCCCGTCTGCAGTCCCGGCATGAACCTTCACGGCGCGCTCAGCGAGCACCTGACGGAAGAGGAATTCCGACTCGTCCTCGCCGGAAACTTCGAGCGCCTGACGGGACTTTGAACGGCCGAGAAAAAGCCGCGAACGGAAATTGCGGAGTCCCCGGGATCAGGGATCGTAATAGTCTTCGTGCCGGGGCACCACGCTGGGCAGACAGAAAACCAGCGTGAGCGAAAAAAGCGCCGTCCCGGAACAGAAGAGAAAAATGGTCTGAAACAGCGACACCTCTACGCTCCAAAAACGCCAAGAGGAGGAAAGAACGCCGCTTCCCAGCAGAAAAGAGACGACCAGTCTCCCGGAGGCGGTCCCGATCATCTGGTAGGTCTGAGAAAACGCGTTGGCCATCGTGAGATTTCCCGGCCGGGCCAGAGCCAGAATTTCGGACGAGACCGCGCATCCGAAACAGGCGAAGCTGAAATTGGCCGCAAAGAGAAAGACCCCCATCAGGACCACCGAGGGCTTGCAGACGAACAGGCCCAGCGGAATGACGATGAACGCCCCGTGGATCAGCAGCTGGAGCGCCTTCATCCCGAATTTCCGGACCATCCGTCCGTAGAGGAAATATCCGCAGATGCACCCGCCGATCCCGGCGGAAGAGAGGATCTGGACCGTGTCCGCGCCGTAGTGCAGACCGTTTTTCAGATAGAGCAGCGTCAGCGGAATGACCGAGGCGAACGCCAGAGAGAGCGCGCCGATGTAAACCGCAAACCCCGCCAGCGGCGCATTGCGGACGGAGACGCCGAACGCCTTGCCGATGTCGTAATTCCGACTGCGGTGTTCCGGGATGCGGATCTTCGAGATGAAAAACATTCTGCCCAGCATGCACAACCCGGTCAGAGCGATAACGGCCTGAAGCAGCCGGACGGGAGGATTTTTCCCCATGAACAGGCCGAGCAGAAAAAAGACGGTCCCGCTCAGGATGTAATAGCTGAAACGCATGAACCCGAAAAATTCGCTCCGCTCGGCGGGCCGGAGGATGTATCCGAGTATGGGGAACCACGAGGCCGTCCAGAGCGGTTTGGACAGGCAGAAAAGCAGACATCCCGCCAGGACGACGTACTGATCGAATTCCGTCCTCCAGAAGGGCGCGGACGCCATCAGAAGATAAGAGAAACACGCAAGAAGGCAGGAGAGGCTCACCGTTTTTTTCGCGCCGATCCGGTCGACCAGTCCGGAAACGGGGATCAGCAGAAAGAGGGAGACCAGTCCGGGGATGCCCGTCGAAAACATGATCAGCGTATTTCCGGCCCCCAGCGCCGAAAAATAGAGTATGATGACAGCCGTGCTTTCCAGCATGACATCGGCGAAACAGCCGAACCATGTGGAAGCGTACGCGCAGAGGCGGAACCGCTTTCTGACCGGATCGGCAAGATGATCTGCGTAAGTGCTCATTTTTACCAGACGAGGACCGTCCACGTGTCGAGTTGCGGCAGGACCGCTTCGGCGCCGTCGCGGCGGAGCGTGCCGTCTCCCTCCGGCGAGTACCGGACGAGACCCTCCGGCGGCGTTCCGAAACGGATCCGGAGATCCGCGACGGGGCTGCGGTTGTCGTAGTTCACCAGATGCAGAACGTTCCGGCCGCCGGAGGAAATCCGTCTTTCGGCGAATACGGTCCCGGGCGCAAAGACTTCCAGCTCCCGCTCCGGAAGCGCCTCCCGGATCCGCGCGGCAAGTTCACGACTTCGGGCAGGAGGTCTCACCGCGGCCGCATAGGTGCCTTCGACCTCGCCCGAAAGCAGTTCTTCGCGGGAAAACGTCATGACGCCCGGCCGGCTCGTCTCCGCACCGAGGACGAGCGGATACTCCCCGAAACGCTCCTCCTGCCCGGAAAAGACGAGATCGAAGGTGAAGTGATTTTCGAGAAGCATCTCCTGAAGAACGAGGAACTGCCGGTACGCCGAAGTGAAATCCGCTTCCGCCCGTTCCCGGTCGTAATACAGGGCCAGCTCTCCCCTGCCCCGGCTCCCGGCAAAAAGATCGCGGTGTTCCAGAAAGAAATCGACTTGCCGCTTCCACTCGCGGCACAGGGGACCGTCCGGAAGCTGGCGGATATTCCGGACCCGCATCAGCCAGTTGTTGCCGGGATCCGCGCCGAACGCACAGCTTTCGGCATGGCTGAGGGCGATCTCTTCAGGCGTTTCCGGCAGTCCCGTCCCCTCGGCGCCGCTTTTCCACGGCGTAAGAAAGGTCCGGTATCCCACGGCCGCCGCGGTCTTGATGAAATTCACCTGATGGATCATCCCCTCCGGGGTGAGCCGCGGAAAATTTCCGCTCTCCGACCACAGAAACCCGGCGTTTTTTCCCAACTCGAAGAAATCCGCGGCGCGCAGCAGGCGCTGATTCCGCGATCCATTGATCTGGCTGGGGTTCCAGATCGTCATGACGTCCGGTTTGAGACTTCGGGCATACTGCCGGAGTTCGGCCATGTGGGCGGCCAGAGTCTCGCAGCGGAACTTCACCCACCGGCGGACGGCGGGTGGCGCGGGGACCGTCTCAAGCATTTTCCCGGAGGGCAGTTCTTCACCGCTTTCCCGCAGCCAGGCTTCACGGCAGCGGGGGCAGTAGCAGGGACGGGAATAGAAATTGTCGAAAAAGATCCCGTCCAGCCCCACCCCCAGCAATCCCGTGCGGATGCGTTCCCTGAGATAATCGAGATACTCCCGCGACTGGAGACAGGGCATGTAACGGTATTCATACCCGCACCAGCACTGGGGACGGCCGTCTTCATCGATCTGGATCCACTTCGCGGCCTCCGGATATTCCTGAAAAAAGGTCTCGTAAAAGATGGAGCCGTACTGCAGGTAGCCGAAAACCCTGATCCCGTACTTGTGACAGAGTTTCACCAGTTTGGCGGTCAGCTGCACGTCTTCGCGTTCGTGTTCGGGACCGAAGCCCTTGATGTAATGCGTGGCGATGCAGTTGATCCCCAGTCCGGCGGCGGCTTTGACGGTCTCTTCGTCGTGGAGTCGGCGGTACCATTCCCGCAATTCGTCGTCGGTGGGACCCCAAAGCCCCACCGCGTGTTTCCCGTACCGCAGATAAAACGGCAGCGGCTCCCAGCCCCACCATGCCCATATGATCGGATTTTCCTCTTTCATCGTGCAAACTCCTGTTTCATTCCCCCTTTTTTTGCTTTCGCCGGCGATCCGCCCGCCTTTTAATTTAACCGGCGGCGGGAGATCATCAAATGAAATTCTGCCAATGATCGAATATTTTTTGCCAAACTTCCTCCCATTCCTCTTGCAAAACGACGATCAGGCGTTACAGTAGACGCATGAGCATCCGGAAAGTCACAACCTGTTCAGGAGAAAACGCGCTATGAAGCCGCCCGAAAACGTCCTCGACGCCTCCATCGGCGATCTGCCGCGGATGACGGGGCTTTATCCCCGTGTCATCCGGGTCATGCCCCACGAAAACAAATATCCACTGCCAAGGAAGAGAAAGATCACGAACACGCAGATAAGCATCCAGTTTTCGGAAACCTCTCCGTCGCCCATGGCGGTCCGGGTGGGCGGCAGGACCTATTCCGCGGAGTGTCCCCGCATCTACATCAAGCGCCCGGGCGAGATCCACGAACTCGCCGAACAGAACAACGTGCTTTCGAGCTTCTATTTCGTATATGCCGGAAATTCCGGAATAGAAAAACTGATCCCCGAAGACCTCGTTCTGTTCCCCGTCGAGATCACGCCGCGTCTGCATTCGCTCATCGACGACGCCATGGCGCTGCTGCCCCGCATCGGCGATTACGAGGTCTGCGACCGGATCGACGAAATATGCTTCTCGATGCTCCACGAGATCCTTCTGCGGAGCCGCGGCGGCAGTCCCCGGATCACGCCCGGCGAAAGGCAGATCCGCCGGGTGATCTCGTATCTTCATTTCCACGCGGCGGAACCGGTGGACTGGTCCCGTCTGGCCCGGCAGTTCGGATTTTCGGAGCGCTCCTTTTTCCGCCACTGGGCGGCGTGCATGAAGGAGACGCCCCGCCAGTACCTCGTCTCTCTGCGGATGACCGAAGCCAGACGTCTGCTGGCCGAGTCCAGCCTCGCCATCGGGACCATCGCCGAAAGGCTGGGGTACTCATCTTTGGAGTCCTTCGGCTTCGCCTTCCGCAAACGCTTCGGCATGTCGCCTCTCGCCTTCCGCCGACGGCTGCGGTAGAAAAAAATATTCGCATTTTTCTTTGAAATCGGCTTGATAACTGCGTCAGGGGTGTGTATAATAAGTCGGAGAAAAAACGGCAAACGATTTTCTGCAGGATTTCCGATGAGCGAAGAACAGGCCCCGCTGATAAAAGCGGAACATCTGGTAAAGATATACCGCGGCCGCAAGGTCGTGGACGACGTCTCCATCACCGTCCGTCCGGGCGAAGTGGTGGGGCTCCTCGGCCCCAACGGCGCGGGCAAGACCACCAGTTTCTACATGGTCATGGGCCTCGTGCCCCCCGACGGCGGCAAAGTCTCCTTCCGCGACGTGGACATCACCCACATGCCCATGTACAAACGCGCCAGAATGGGCATGGGGTACCTCGCCCAGGAGCCCTCGATCTTCCGCAAACTCACCGTGGAGCAGAACATCATGGCCATCCTCGAAACGCTGGTCATGACCCGCGCCCAGCGCAGAAAACGCTGCGACGAACTCCTCGAAGAGCTGGGTCTGGCCCGGCTCCGCAAGCAGAAGGCCATGACCCTTTCGGGCGGCGAACGCAGACGGCTCGAGATCACCCGCGCCCTCGTGACCAATCCCTCGTTCATCATGCTCGACGAGCCCTTCAGCGGCGTGGATCCTCTGGCCGTGTACGACGTGCAGCAGATCATTCTGCAGCTGCGGGACCGCAATCTCGGGATCCTCATCACCGACCACAACGTGCGCGAGACCC
>JAFTDL010000197.1 GCA_017454215.1 Lentisphaeria bacterium
ATCGAGGAGGACACCGAGAGTCTGCGTTATGACAAGGTGGTCATCGCCACCGACGCCGATGTGGACGGCATGCACATCCGCAATCTGCTCATCACCTATTTTCTGACGTTTTTCGACCAGCTGGTGCTTTCGGGACACCTTTTCATCCTCGATACGCCGCTCTTCCGGGTGCGCACCAGTCAGAAGGAGTGCATCTACTGCTACAGCGAGAACGAGCGCGATCTGGCGGCCGAAAAGCTGGGCAAAAAGGCGGAGGTCACCCGGTTCAAGGGACTGGGCGAGATCTCGCCCAAGGAGTTCGGACAGTTCATCGGCAAGGATATCCGTCTGCAGCCGGTGATGCTTGAGAACATGCGCAGCATTCCTGAGACGCTGGGCTTTTTCATGGGCGCCAACACGCCGGAGCGCAAGGATTACATCATGACGAATCTGGAGGTCTCCAAGTATGAGTGACATACCCGAAGATCCCGCCGCGGAGAAGCCCGCGGAAGGGGAGCCGGAGGTCCTCGACACCTCCGCGCCGGAGATCTCCGAGCCCGAGAGCGACGGAGAGGCCGCCGTCCGCCAGAGCGGCGAAGGCAACGCCTATTTCCGCGCCATGATGGACCGCTACTTCCTCGATTACGCCGCCTACGTCATCAAGGACCGCGCCATTCCCGACGTGGACGACGGTCTCAAGCCCGTTCAGCGCCGCATCCTCTGGGTGCTGCATCAGGTGGACGACGGCCGGACGCACAAGGCGGCCAACATCGTCGGCAACACCATGCACTATCATCCTCACGGCGACGCCTCCATCGGCGACGCTCTGGTGGTGCTGGCCAACAAGGAATACTTCATCACCCGGCAGGGGAATTTCGGCAACATCTTCACCGGCAGTCCCGCCGCCGCGCCGCGGTACATCGAGTGCAGTCTTTCGCCGCTGGGGCGCGAGGTGCTGTTTTCGGACGAGATCACCGAGCTTGTGGATTCCTACGACGGCCGGAACAGGGAGCCCGTGGTGCTGCCGGTGAAGATCCCTTCGCTTCTCATGCTGGGCAGCGACGGCATCGCCGTGGGCATGGCCACGCGCATCATGCCCCACAACTTCAATGAACTTCTGGAGGCCCAGATCGCCGCTCTGCGCGGAGAGCCTTTCGAACTTTATCCCGATTTTCTGCAGGGCGGCCTCATGGACGCCCGGGAGTACGACGACGGCAACGGCCGCATCGTTCTCAGGGCCCGCATCGAGATCGACGGCAGGGAACTGGTCATCCGCGAGATCCCGGCGACGACCACCACCGAGAGTCTGGTGGCCTCCATCGAAAAGGCGGCCGAGAAAAACAAGATCAGGGTCTCGAGCGTCAACGACTACACCGCCGAAAACGTGGAGATCCGGGTCGTTCCCATGCGGGGGGCCGATCCCGAAAAGACCCTGCAGGCTCTTTACATGTACACGGACTGTTCGGTTTCGATCTCCGTCAACATGACGGTCATCCGCGACCGCAAGCCGGTGCAGATGTCCGTGACTCAGGTGATCCGGCGCAACACCGAGAAACTCCTCGAATACCTCAACCTCGAACTGGAAAACGAATACCGGCGTCAGGCGGAGCTGTTTCTGGCCAAGACGCTGGCCCAGATCTTCTTCGAGTACCGCATCTACAAGCGGATCGAGGAGTGCCGCAGCGAGGAGGAGGAGTATAAAGAGGTCTACGCCGGACTGGAGCCCTTCCGTCCTCTGCTCATGCGCGACGTCACCGACGAGGACATCGACAAGCTGCTGGCGCTGCCCGTGCGCCGCATCAGCCGCTTTGACATCGAGAAGAACCAGAAGGAACTGCGCAAGATCCTCGACGCCATGAAACAGCTGCGCAAACACCTCAACCACCTGAGCGACTACGCCGTGGAGTATCTGCGGAAACTCATCGACAAGTACGGAAAAAACTATCCGCGCCGCACCGAGATCGAACACTTCGACAAGATCGACCGCCAGCAGGCCGCCCTCAACAACATCAAGGTCGGCTGGGACCGCAAAAACGGTTACATCGGCACCAAGGTCAAGAGCGAGGATACCGTGGTGTGCAACGAATTCGACCGCCTTGTCTGCGTGAGCAAAAACGGCAAGTACCGGATCGTCGCTCTGCCCGAAAAGGATTTCGTCGGCAAGCTCTACGATTTCCGGCGCTACGATCCGGAACTGTGCTACGGGGTCGTCTACCACGAAAAGAAAAGCGGCAAATACTACGGCAAACGCAGTCAGCTCGGCGGCTTCATTCTCGACCGCGAGTACCAGCTCTGCCCCGAGGGCTGCCAGCTGGAACTGCTCACGCCCCGGACCGACGCGCTGTATACGCTGGTCGAGACCGACGGACGGGGCCGGGAGTCCGAAAAGGAACTCAACCTGATGGAGCTGCCCTTGCGCGCGCCCAAGGCCCGGGGACTGCTCATTTCTTCCAAGACCCTGTCGAAGATCACCCATCTGCGGTATCTGACCGAAGAGGAACTGGCGACGCTGGTCCCCGTCGGGGAGGGATCGGACGGGGAAGAGAGCGATGCGCCCGACATCCCCGTTGAGGAGCCGGAGGAAGAGGAGAAGAACGGTCCGCCGCGGAGCGCCGCCGATCCCGTCCGTCTGCGCATCAAGCGCAGTCCGCTTCCCGATCTGCCTGTGCTGATCGAGCCCGGAATGGTCCCCGGGACGGCGCTGCCCGTGCCCGTGCCCGCGGAAAAGCCCGCAAGGAAGCCCGCGAAAGCGCCGGAGCCGGAGAAGGAACCGGAACCTGTGAAGGAACCGGAACCCGTGAAGGAACCGGAACCCGTGAAGGAGAAAGCGCCGGAACCGGAGAAGGAGCCCGGGAAGGGGGCGGACTTTGCGCTGGTGTCCGAGAACGATGCTCCCGAAGTGGAAGGCGGGAAGGACCCTGCCGGGAAGGCCCGCCGCGGCAAAAAACGGCCGCGGGACTACGACGAAGAAGACTTCGGCATCATCCAGCCCGAATTCGGTTTCTGAACCGGGGAGGGGATCGACATGCGCAGAAAAGTCCTTTTTGCCGCGGCGCTGCTTCTGCTGCTGTGTTCCTGCGTCAAACAGCATACCGAGCGGCGCGAATTCATCCCCGGTCAGGCCTTTTCCGCCGACGAACGGGCCTGGCGCAGCACCCACGATCCGAACAGAAGCGCCTACCGCCCGCCCGCCGAAGCCGGTTCCCCGCGCGGCAAGGCGCCGGAACATTTCCGTCCCGCGGTCCAGTACGAGGAGTTCACTCCGGCCCGGCTGGAACATTTCCGCGGCAACCCCCATCTCGTCAAGTGAAAATTCATTCGAAAAAAGCGTTAATCGCCCTTTTTCGTCAAAAAAACATCAAAAAAACGCGTTTTTTTCATTTTTTGACTGGAAAAGTTGCGTTTAACGTGATATTTTAACAGAACGCACTGCGGGGACTTGTGTCCAACTGTGTCCGCACGGTGTGTTCCGGTCGCGAGACCGTGTTGTTCGAAATAAGGATGTTTGTTCGTCACAAAAAAGAAAGGAGATATCCGAATCGGTGTTTCGACGCCGCATGACGGGAACTCCGGAGTTCCGGCCGGCTCCGCGAAAGGGGAGGAGGCGGGACGCGGGGGATCCGGTCGGTGTCCGGAGCGGAGGGAAGTGCCGCTCTTCCGGGTGCGAAAACCAAAAGAAACGGCGACTGTGCGAATTTGCCGTTCCTCGCGGGTTCCGGCAGGACAGCGGATGGGAAGCGGGATTACCGATGACAAAACGGGTATCGGACGGTCATGTCCCTCACCGGCACGACCGTCGCAAAGGACAAATGGGGAACCAATCATGGAAGTGAGAGCTTTGACAAAGAATGTGCGTATCTCTCCCGAGAAGGCGCGCCATGTTTCGCGCCTGATCCAGGGAAAGAGCGTCACCGAAGCCCTGGCTATCGTCGATCTGAGCCCGCGCAAAGCGGCGGCCCTCATCGGCAAGACCCTGCGCTCGGCTGTCGCAAACGCCGAAAACAACTGCGATGCAAATCGCAAGGCGCTGGTCGTCAAGGCGGCGCTGGTCAGTCCGGGACCGATCATCAGACGTTTCCGGCCCAAGGCGCGCGGTTCGGCGGGACGGATCCGGACGCGGACCAGTCACGTGGAAGTCATCCTGAGCGACATA
>JAFTDL010000198.1 GCA_017454215.1 Lentisphaeria bacterium
CGTCCATGCTGCGGTCCTGTCCGTAATGGGTCCGCCCCCAGCTTTTGTCGGTATAAGATTTTTCCCGGGAGTCCGTCGGACAGGCGAAGAGGTCCTGCGCATTGTCGGTGGCCAGAAACTTTTCACGGGACATCGGCGTATACTTTCCCTCGACCAGGGCCTGATGCCAGTAGTAGCGCGTCGTCATCGGCTGGTAAATGGGGATGTAGCCGTTGTTGTCGTCGGCGTAAAAACGGGTGGCCTTGCCCAACTGCCCGAGATTGTTGAGACAACTGCTCGTCCGCGCGCTCTCCCGGGCCTGCTGCAGCGCGGGCATCAGCATGGCCGCAAGAATGGCGATGATCGCAATGACGACCAACAGTTCTATCAGGGTGAACTTGTGGAGAATGCTTTCCCCGAAGCGCCCGCCGGACAAACTTTTCAGATTTTTCATTCCTTATTCCCTCCTTTTCGGTTGGTTCGATTTCCGTCGATATCCGATGATGTTCCCGCACGTCACACTTGCGACTGGGGATTTCCGCCCGCCTGTAAAAAATCCGCGTAGGAGACCTCCGCGGGCGGCAGACCCTGCCGCACGGCGAGGGCCGCGCAGATCCCGGCGGCCTCGCCGACGGGCGCTGCGTTCCCGACGACCCGGTAGCTGGCGTGGGCGTAGACGTCCCCGCAGATGCAGCGGCCGGCCAGCAGCAGATTGGCCGCGTCGCGGGCGATCAGCGCCCTCAGCGGGATGTCGTAGGGCCGCACCTTGAACCCGGCGGAAGTGTATCCGGAGTTCCCGGGGAGCATGCCGTGGACATCTATGCTGAACGTCCCCCGGCAGACGGGATCCGGCTGGGAGCGTCCCTCCAGCAGGTCGTCGAGGACCAGCCGGTAACGGGCAAAGATCCGGCGTCCCTCGCGGAGTCCCAGCGCCGGGGCCGTCGTGCCGATGCGCAACGTGGCCAGCCGGGGATCCGTCCGGCGCAGGGCCGCGATCTGCTCCCATATTTCCGCGCGGGCCTGAAGCACGGCAGCGGTCAGCGATCCCGCATCGTCGGGATACACCCGGTACTGATGATTCGACATCAGCAGAAAACCGTTTTCGTTCAGAGAAAAGAGCGTCGGCTTCGAGTAACTGGGACGTCTGTCCGCCTGTTCGAGCAATTCGTACAACCTGTGTTTGCCGTCGTCGTTCTCGACCTTCAGCAGGTCGGGGATGGCTCCGGCGCCGACACCGTATATGAGGGCACAAAGACTGGCCGCCTGGATCCGGCCGTCCGGATCGCCCAATTCATAAGCGCAACCGGCGAGAGCGCCCAGATCGCCGTTGCCCGTGGCGTCGATAAAAACCTTCCCGATCCAGGCCTCGCGGCCGGAACAGGACTCGGTGAAAACGGCTTCGATGCTCCGGTCCGGAGAGACTTTCGCCCCCGCGACGCGGGTCCGGAGCCGGACATGGATCCCGGCGGTGCGCACGCGGTTCTCCAGAACGATCTTCACGGCTTCCGGATCGACGCAGGCGTGATGCCCGCTGGCCATGCCCATGGCGTCGAGCTCCGCAAGGATCGACTTCAAGAGACCGCCCTTGTTCTTCGCATCGATGACATTGGACATCAGTCCGGAAGTCAGGATGCCTCCGAGACAGCCCTCGGCCTCCAGCAGAAGGACGGAACTTCCCCGTTCCGCGGCGGCCAGGGCCGCGCACACGCCGGCCGGACCGCCCCCCGCGACGATCACATCGTACCGTCCCGCGACGGAGACTTGCCTTGCCGGTTCGGGGACAAAGGAAACGTCCCGTACGTCATTTCCGCTGGGAATACCGGTTTTTTCTTTTCTGCTGTCGCTCATCTCATTGTCTCCGAAATTCACACGCTTTGCCCTTACTGCGACTTACTATATCGCGGAAAGGATGGTTTTGAAATAGGCACAACGGCTAAAGAATTGCACAAATCGGCTGAAAAGCGGTTTTTTCGACAAAAAAACGTCATTTTTCCGGCGTTCGGCGGCGCCGCGCCGACGTACGGAAAGTTCCCGCTGGCGGATTGAAAAACCGCGGAAAGGTGCTATTGTAAAGGGAACTCCTCGGGAGCGGGATATGAAAACCTTCGACTGCGAAAAACTGCTGCGCGACCACGAAAAGGCCTTCGGGATCCGCATAACCGTCCACGACGAACTGGGGCAGCTGCGGGGACGGAACGACCGCAATCCCCTGCCGGGAAGGCATCTGCACATGCATCCCTACTGCCGCTATCTGCGGAACGGCCGGGAGGGGGAACTTCTCTGTACGCAGAACTGCGTGGGCAGGATCAATCAGATCTTCGAGTCCGATCCGGAGAGATCCGAGTGCCGTCTGTGCTGCTGGAAGGGCATCTGCGAGATCGCGGTGACGATCCGCATGGACGGCGTCCGGATGCTGACTTTGTTTGCCGGAGCCTTCAGGGAAGCGGGGGCGCGTTGTCCGCTGTCCGGGGAAAAAGCCCGGGAGTTCTACGGGAGATTGCCCGTTCTGACCGCCGAAAAAGAGGACGAACTGTCGCGGGTCCTGTATGCGCTGGGCGTCTCC
>JAFTDL010000021.1 GCA_017454215.1 Lentisphaeria bacterium
AGCCCTTCGACTCCACCGCGCTCCGAAGCGCGTCGTCGCCGATCTCCACGTTCATCGTCACGACGGCCGTGCCCGCTTTGCTGCTGACCTGCGCCGAGCCGACGCCCGGCAGGGAAAGCAGGGACTCGCGGACGCTGTTTTCGCAATGACCGCACATCATGCCCTCGACGAAAAGTGTTCTGACCTTTTCTTCTTTTTGTTCGGGCTCAGATCCGGCGGAGTCCTTCCCTGCCTTGTCCCGTCCGGCGGCGCAGGGATCGTAAAAACTGAGCCGCAGGGCGTTGGTGACGACGAAAAGGCTCGACAGGCTCATGGCCGCCGCGGCGATCATGGGACTCAGGGACCAGCCGAAGAGATTTTCGAAACACCCCGCGGCCAGAGGGATCCCCAGAACGTTGTAAAAAAAGGCCCAGAAAAGATTTTCGCGGATGGTCGCAAGGGTCGCCCGTCCCAGCCGGATGGCGGCGGGAATGTCGGTGACGCGGTTTTTCATCAGCACCACGTCGGAAGCGGCGAGAGCCGCATCGGTCCCGTTGCCCACAGCGATCCCGACGTCGGCAGCGGTGAGCGCGGGAGCGTCGTTGATGCCGTCGCCCGCCATGGCGGTTTTGCCGGATCTCCGCAAGCGGTCGACGAACGCCGCCTTTTCACCGGGCAGGACTTCAGCCGCCGTTTCGTCGATGCCTGTTCTGCGCCCGACGCTTTCGGCGGTACGGGCGTTGTCCCCGGTGAGCAGGATCACGCGCAGTCCCATCTCTTTCAGCTGCCGGACGGCATCGGCGCTCTCGGGACGTTCGCGGTCGGCCACGGCGACGATGCCCAGGAATCCGCCGTTCCGGAGAAAGGCCAGCGGCGTGGCCCCCTCCCCCGCCAGAGCACAGGCCGACGCCTCGGGCGGGAGGCCGCAGCGGGCGCCGACGTACGCCATGGAACCGCCCAGCAGAGTCTCTCCGTTCAGAGTTCCCGTGACCCCGCATCCGGGCAGCGCCTGAAAATCGGAAACGCTTTCGGGAGCGGGAAACCGTTTCAGCGCATGCCGGACGACGGCCCGGGCCAGCGGATGCTCGGACTTCATTTCCAAAGCGCAGGCAAGCCTGAGGAGTTCCTCCTCGGAAACGCCCTCCGCGGGAAAAACCCCGGTCACCTCCGGTTCCCCGCAGGTCACGGTCCCGGTCTTGTCGAGAACGACGGTCCGCACCCGGCCGGTCTCCTCCAGCGCGGCGGCGGTTTTGAAGAGGATGCCGCAGCGGGCTCCGAGAGCGCTGCCGGCCATGATGGCGACGGGCGTGGCCAGTCCGAGGGCGCAGGGACAGCTGACCACCAGCACGGCGATGCCGCGGGCCAGCGCGTGACCGGCCGCCGCTCCGCAGAGAAGCCAGACCAGCACCGTGACGAGAGATATGCCGATGACGACGGGAACGAAAACGCCGGAGATCCGGTCGGCGATCCGGGCGATGGGAGCTTTTCCCGCGGCGGTCTCCTCGACCAGACGGATGATCTGCGCAAACATGGTGTCCTGGCCCACCCTGGAAGCGCGGCAGCGCAGAAATCCCGCCTGATTGACCGCAGGCGCGCGGACCGGGTCGCCGCAACTCTTGTCCACGGGGATGCTCTCGCCCGTCAGCGCCGCTTCGTTGACCGAACTTGCGCCCTCGATGACGACGCCGTCGACGGGACCCGCATCTCCCGGACGCACGATGAAGACATCGCCCTCGGCGACCTCGGAAACGGGGACTTCGCACTCCGCACCGTCGCGGATGACGACCGCGGTCGCGGGTGCGAGGCGCATCAGACTTTTCAGAGCGTCCGTGGCCCGGCCCTTCGCCCGGGACTCCAGCATCTTGCCGACGGTGATGAGAACGAGGATCATGCCCGCGGAATCGAAATACAGTCCCTCCTCCGCCCGGCCGGAAAACAGCGCCGCGGCACTGTAAACGAATCCGGAAGCGGAGCCGAGTGAGATCAGCGTATCCATATTGGGCGCGCGGTGAAGCAGTCCGGCAAAGCCGCTGACGAAAAAACGGCGGTTGATGAAAATGAGGGTGCAGCAGAGGATCATCTGGACCGCGCCCGCGGACGTCGGCGGCAGGACGGGAACTGCCGGCAGGATCCCCTGCCCCATGGCAAGATACATCAGCGGCAGAAGAAAAACACACGAGAGCGCGAGGCGTTTTTTCATAAGGGGCGTTTCGCGGTCGGCGAGGAGGGCCTCCTCCCGTTCGGGCGTGAAAACCGTTTCCTCCGCGGGGACGATGCCGTAACCGGCCTGTTTCACGGCGCTGATGACGGCGTCGGGACCGCAGTTGCCCTCGACGTTCAACGTGCCGAGAAGAAGATCGACGGCGCACGAAGTCACGCCGGGGACCCGGGATACCGCCTTTTCCACCCGGGCCCGGCAGGCGGCGCAGACCATGCCGCTGACAAGATAACGTTTCATATTTTCACCTTTCTCAAGATCCGCAACGGGTTCTTGTGTTCACCACGTGAATAACTCCTTTTCGAGCAGAATGTCGTTTTCCACGTTGCCCCGCATACGGCGGTCCGCTTCGGGATCGATCCGGTCGGTGACGCCGGGAGGAACGACGCGGATGAGCGTCCAGCCGGATTGAGGCAGTTTCACCATCGAGACCCGCACCAGACGCCCGCTGCGGAGCCGGGTGACGAACTGCGGATAAAATCCCGTCCGCAACCGATCCAGCCAGCGGGGGTACGGGAAGGGTTTCTTCAGCACGTCCCCGTTCCGGCAGATGTGATCGCGGCTCTCGCGGAAAACCTTGTCGTCCGAGGAGAAGATGAGATCACCGTCGGCGTCGAGCAGATAAGTGGCGGTCTGAAATTTCTCGGCGGCCGCCTGATCCATCAGCGGCTTGATCAGTTTGTGGTAGCACAGTTCGAAACCGACCAGGCCCGATGCCCGCTTGCTGACGGCCCGCAGGGGCAGCCAGCAGGAGACGACGGCGTGTCCCGAAGAATCGGCGTAGGGCGAACTCCACACCGCGGTCCGTGCGCCGGAGCGGAAACGCTCCTTGTGCAGAGGCAGAAGGAAACTCTCCGGCGAAGAGACCTTTTCGTACATCCCGGGATACCGCAGGACGACGCCGTTCGCCATCAGGTAGGTGATGCGCCGCAGAAGCGCCCCGTCGGCGAGAAAACGGCGCAGAACGGCGGCGGGGGAAAGATCGGGCTCATCGTTCCCGATGTCCATGCTGTCCAGGATCAGCGTCGCGCCCTGTCTTCTGGAACTGCGCAACTGTCTCACCAGAGGCGCAAGTTCCGATCGGGGCATTCCCGCGGGCTTGAAATAGGAGGCGTGTTCGAAGGAGATGCTTTCGGCATAGAACGGCGTCTTCACAAGTCCTTCCGGCCGGTTGGACGATCCCGGAGCAAGATCCTCATTGAGGTAGAATCGGCTCCCGTCGCCGCCCGGAGCGGGCGCATTCTGCTCGATAAGCTGGGACGTGGCCAGTCCGTTCAGCTGCACCCGGGTGCGAAGAAGCCGGTTGTCGATTTTTCGCCCCAGTTCTTCCGTGACCTGCTGCACCTTGAGACGGCGCATCATCTCGACAGTCACCTGCGACGCCAAACGCTGATGCCGCAGCAGACCGAAGATCGCAAGTCCCGAGGAAACGCAGATCAATACGATGAAAGTCACCAGTGCGCCGTAGCGGTGGTGGTGCAGAAAGCGCATGAATCTGCGCATGCCTCGGTCGGGAAAGGCGCTCACCTCCTCGTCGAAGAGGTAGTGCCTGATATCGTCGGCCAGCTCCTTCGCGCCCGCATAGCGCTTCTCCGCATCCGCGGAACGGGCCTTTTCGATGATCGCCCGCAGGGCGGGGGAGATGCGGACGCCCGGGAAAGCGGCGGAAGAGGGCTCGAACGCGCCGGACCTGATCTTCGAAACGATTTCTCCGGAGTCATTGCCCGAGACGGGAGGCCGCAGCGTGACGACCTCGTTGAGGATCATGCCGAGGGCGAAAACATCTGTCTGAGGAGACACGGGAGCGCCGGAAAAACTTTCGGGAGCCATGTACGCGGGAGTGCCGTTGAGCCGCCCTTTGCGGTCGGTCCCGGCGGGACAGGCAATGCCCCAGTCCATGACGAAAACGGCGCCGTGCTGGCCCAGCATGATGTTTTCGGGTTTGAGATCGCAGTGGACGACGCCGCGGCTGTGGCTGTACTCGACGGCGTCGCAGACCTTGAGAAAACTTTCGAGCCGGATCCGCAGATCGTGTTCGTACTCCCGGCCGCGGCGGGGATCTTCGGAGATCTCCTCACGGCAGTTTTTCAGAAAGGACTTGAGGGTGACGCCGTCCACCAGCTGCATGGCGAGGTGGAGCCCGTCGAGGCTGTCGGAGTCCAGAGTCAGCGGCTGCACGATGGAGGGGTGGTCAAGCCGGGCGTTGAGCCGGGCCTCGGCGACGAATCTCGCCATGCTCTCGGGGCGCTTCAGGTGCTCCTCCTTGAGGGACTTGACGGCCACGTGCCGCCCGAGGACCAGATCCTCGGCAAGAAATATCCGTCCGAATCCGCCCTCGGCTATCTGCCTGAGGATCCTGTACCTGCGTCCGACCTTCTCGAGACCGCGCCTGAACTCGAGGGAAACACCGCAGGAAAGATCCGCGCAGTTCCCCGCATCGTCTCCGCCCCCGGCCCGATCCCCCGGCCGGGGATCCAGCACCAGCGTCACATCCATATCATCCATCGCCATAAACTCATCTTTCTCCGCAAAACGGCTGTGCTTACATTAACCGAAAAGGACCGGAAAATCAAATCTTTTCCGGAAAAAAATCCGCTTTTTTTGCGGCCGGTCCTTGACTTTCCGCGCTCACAGCTCTTTATTAAGCGAAGTACCGAAAACGGAAAAGAAAGGATCCTCCATGAAAGTCCAGCTCATCAACGGAAGTCCCCGGCAGAACGGCAACACCGCACGGGCCCTGAAGGAAATCGCCGACACGCTCGCTTCGGAAGGACTGCAGACGGAAACGTTCTGGATCGGCCGCAAGCCTGTCCGCGGATGCGTCGCCTGCTGCGTCTGCGCCGAAAAGAAACTCGGCCGCTGCGTGTTCGACGACGACGCCGCCAACCGGATCGTCGAAAAACTGCAGGATGCGGACGCCATCGTGCTGGGCTCACCCACCTATTACGGACAGCCCGCCGGACAGCTCCTCGCCGTGTGGCAGCGGGTGTGCTTCTCGGCCGGCGCGTTCATCAAGGGCAAGCCCGCCGCTTCGATCGCCGTCTGCCGCAGAGGCGGCTCCACCGCCGCCTTTCAGTGCATGAACATGCCCTTCGAGATGCTCAGCAGCGTCATCATCGGCTCCCAGTACTGGAACGTGGTCTTCGGCCGGGACGAGGGCGAGAGCGCCCTCGACACCGAAGGCATGCAGACCATGCGCACACTGGCCCGCAACATGGCCTGGGCCGTCAAAAATCTGAGAAGAGAGGGTGCGCTTCCCCGTCCGGAGCAGGAACCCTGGCAGCCGATGAACTTCATCCGCTGACGTCAGCCGGGGGACGACCGTGTCACAGAGCAAAAAAGGTTATCATTTCAGTACGTTCGGCGGCGTCTTTCTGCCGTCGATTCTCACCATTCTCGGGGTGGTCATGTTCATGCGCCTCGGAACCATCGTGGGAGAAATGGGCATCCTCGGAGCCCTGGGAATTCTGCTCTTTGCCGAAAGCATCGCCGTTGCCACGGGACTGTCGATCTCGTCGATCTCCACCAACACGCCGGTGCTCAGCGGAGGCCCCTACTTTCTCATCTCGCGCTCCCTCGGACCGGGATTCGGCAGTTCCATCGGCCTGACCTATTACGTCTCGCAGTCTCTGGCCGTGCCCTTCTACGTCATCGGTTTCACCGAAGCGGTGGTGACGGTCTTTCCCCCGCTTGCGCCCTATCAGTTCTGGGTCAGCACCGTTCCGCTGATCGTTCTCTTCGGCATCGCCATGATCGGAGCCGACTGGGCCATCCGCGCCCAGTACGTGATCTTCGGCATTCTGGGCATTTCCATCGCCGTCATCATCCTCGGCGCACTGGCCGCGGGTCCCACGGCGGACCAGATGTACGCAAACTTGCGCGCGCTTCCGGGGAAAAGGCTCGACGTCCTCGTCTTCGCCGCCGCCTTCGCCGTGTTTTTCCCCGCCGTGACGGGATTCCTTGCCGGAGTCAACATGTCCGGGGATCTGGAGGACGCGCGCAGATCCATCCCCAAAGGGACGCTCTGGGCCATTTCCGCGGGATTCGTCATCTATTTCACGGAGATCCTGCTCTTCGGCGCCGCGTGGAACCGGAAACTTCTCGTCGAAAACGCTTACGGTCTCCTCGTCAGAAGCGCCCCCCTCCACACGGGATTCCTGATCTTCGCCGGAATGGCGGCGGCCACGCTGTCAAGCGCGCTGGGAACGCTGATCGGCGCGCCCCGCATCCTGCAGGCCTTCGCCGCCGACAAGATCCTGCCGCCCCTCAACATTTTCGCCAGAGGGCGGGGTAAAAACAACGATCCCGCCGCCGCCATGTGGCTAACGCTTCTGCTCTCGATCGGAACCATCTGGTGGGGGACCCAGAGCCCCGGCAACACCCTCAACGCCGTGGCCGAACTGGTGACGATGTTCACGCTCTGCACCTACGCCATCATCAACATCTCGGCCGCCGTGGAGGACTTCGCGGCCAATCCCTCGTTCAGACCGAAATTCCATCTCTTCCACTGGACCGTCGGATGCTACGGGGCGATCGCCTGCTTCGCGGCGGCGCTCTTCATCAACGCGCTGTGCTTTCTCGGCGCCTTCATCGTGGTGGCGGTGCTGTTCCTGATCGTGCGCCGCCGGGCGCTGGCCAGCACCTTCGGAGACGCGAGAAGAGGCTACTATTTCGAGCACATCCGGAGATATCCGCTCCGTCTGGACTCCATGCCCGCCGACACCAAAAACTGGCGGCCGCAGATACTCATTCTGGCCGGAGCCGAAAAAAAACACCAAAACCTGATCCGCTACGGCTCGCTCCTCAACAACGAACGGGGGATCCTTTCCGTCGCCCGCATCATGGCCGTCCCTCAGGAAAACGGCAACGTGGAGCAGAAACGCCGCCAGGCCTTCCAGGAGATGCGCAAGGTGTCCGCGGAAACCGGCGTCGCCTTTTTTCCGCAGGTCGTCGCCACCGCGGATGAAAGCGATTTCGACCGGGCGCTCAACATTCTGCTGCAGTCGCATTCCTTCGGTCCCCTCGCCCCCAATATCGTCCTTTCGGGATGGCCGGTCAATCAGGACCGGGTGGAGGCATTCTGCAGCAATCTCCTGACCGTAAGAAGGCTCAAGATGAACTCCCTGCTGCTCATCAATCCTCCCCCGGAAGAAGAGGACGACCCCAAACCCGGTGACGGTCCCGTCGACATCTGGTGGCGCGGACGCAGAAACGGGTCGCTCATGCTCATCCTGGCCCACCTTCTCACCTGCAACAGGAACTGGAACAAAACGCCGATCCGCCTCATCCGCATGGCCTCGCCCGACCAGCGGCAGGAGGCCGAACGCGAACTGCGGGAACTGGCCGAAAGCGCCCGGATCGAGACCCGGAACGTCATCGTGACCGACGAAACCGGCTTCGGCACGGCTTTTGCGAAATATTCCTCGAACGCTTCCGCCATCTTCCTCGGTTTCGTCACCCCCCAGCCGGCCGATTTTCAGGAATTCCACGAACGCATAACGAACCAGCTCGCCGGCATGCCCATGACCTTCCTCGTCTCCTCTTCCGGCGACACCGACATCGACTCGTAGTTCCCCCGGAACCGCCGCCCCTTATCGGGAGCAGCGCTTTTCGAAAAAAACGGGGTGTTTCCGGGGAAGAGCCGCAGAGCAAGCTC
>JAFTDL010000199.1 GCA_017454215.1 Lentisphaeria bacterium
CCGAAAAAGGCACCCGGCGGTCGACCGGATAACGCAAGTCCGCATTGACGGCGAAAACGGCGTGATATTTGCTCCGGATCTCTCCCCACGCCGCCGGGAACAATGCGTATCCCCCCGTCCTGTCGGAACAGAAGACAAGGGACCTGTCGCGTTTGACGTCCTCCGTGGAAAAATCGAACCGCACGGCCTCCGCATCGGGCAGCAGGACAAGGATCCCCGAGAGATGCTCCGTCTGCTCTTTCGAGGGAAAACGGACGACATCCATCTGCAGTCTCTCCGCCCGGTCCGAAAGGTTTTTGTCAAGCCCGGCCAGCACGATATATCTTCCGTCGCGGACAGGAAAGGCAGTCCGGGTGCATACGACCCGGCCGTTCCGTCTGATCCGGCAGCGGAACGGGACCCTGTCCTCGACAAGCAGCATATCTCCGGGGGCCAGCATGACGTCGCGGTGCTGATCGCGCCGGAGCGCGCTCCAGCTGACGAGGGGCGCGGGGAAACGTCCTGACCAGGTCCCGACGAACTTCTCGGGCGATGCGGTCAGTTCTTCGCAGAGACACTCCCCCGCGGCCGAAACATCGCCGGTGAGAAACAGCACCGCCTGCCGGGCCGTCTGAGCCGCCCGCATCTTCACCAGACGCAAAGGTTCCCGGGTTTCGGGAGGATCCTCCGGCTCAATGGGATCCAGATCGACGCAGAGCCCCTCCCCCGGCGCAAGATCGAAAAAGGACACGCCGTTCTCTTCTCCGAATACGATCTCCCTTTCGCCGAGCAGATCGAAACCCTTTTCGGGAGCGAGGGCCTTTTCCCAGTGCACACGGGAGGAGGCGCCGCAGTCGAGATTGAGAAGCACGAGGACCCGGCGTCTGCCGTTGGTCCGCAGAGCGGCGATGACATTTCCGCCGCCCGACTGCACGAGGATCGTCCGCGCCTCGGGATGAAACGCCGGATGGACCGCCAGCAGCCGGGTGAGCTTGCGGATAAGACCGCAGAGATTCTCCGGCGCGCCGAAATTCAGCGCGCCGCAGCCGTGGACGTCGATCTTTTCGGAGGCGAGAAACTCCGCGCCGTTGGCGAATCCGAAAGCGCTCCCCGATGAAAGAAGGGAGCAGACGAGGAAGCGCAGCTGAGCATAGGTCTTTCCGGACGCGGCCAGACGCAGATTGTCATGGGTCTCGGCGAAACTCACCAGCGTGCCGAACCTGCGGCTCACGCTCTCCATATAGGGCTGATAGCCGGATATCTCGTCGCGGGAGTAGTTCTGGAACAATTCGGAGTACCCCCAGTTCAGTCCTTTGCGGGAGAGCAGAAGTTCCTGCCGGTCGGCGGGACCGCCCAGCCCCTCCAGCAGGAACACGGTATCGGGATACTCACGCCTCACCTTGGCGGAAATGTATTCCCACGCCTCGGGCGGCAGCATGTAGCCGGCGTCGCAGCGGAACCCGTCGATGCCGCGGGCGCACCAGAAAAGAAAAACCTGCGCCATCAGCTCGTGGACGCGGGGTTCATCGTAATTGAGTTTGCACAGATCGGCCCAGACGACGCCCCACGCGCCGGGACTCTCGAACGTGCCGTCGCTTCCGCGGACAAAATACTCGGGGTGTTCCGTCTGCAGTTTCGAAGCCCAGCCGGTATGATTGACGGGAATGTCCATGAAGATCAGGCCGTTCCGGGCGTGTACGGCGTCGATCAGTTCGCCGAACTGTTCCATCGGGGTGGCCCGCACGTCGAAATCCGCCAGAGCCGGGTCGACGTTGAAATAATCCAGCGCGGCGAAAGGACTGCCGTAGCGGCCCATGCGTCCGTACTGGGCCGGGGCGGGATGCACGGGCAGAAGCTGAAGGATGCGGCAGCCGAGAGTTCCGAAAATATGATCCAGATGCGCGATGAGGCTCCTGAAGGACCCCGAGGGCGGAATGACCGTGTATCCCTTTTGGTCCAGTTCATCGACGCATCCCGGCTGTCCGGAAGAGTTCGCGTTGTTCATCTCCCGGCCGAACTGGCGGACGAAGGCGGAATAAATGCTGTTGGCGCACGCCGTTGCCGCCGGCTCGACCTTGAACCGGAAATTCTCCCCCTGCGGCCACCTGATCCGGGAACCGTCCCCGGGGATGAAGCAGCATTTCGCCTCGAACGCCCCCACTTCGGTCAGGGGCAGACGGATCTCCCACAGACCGTCTTTTTCGTGTTTCATGGGAACGTCGTGCCAATCCATCTCCGCCACGGGCGTCCCGTTTTCCGTATGGGCGATGATCTCGCCGCGACGCACGGAGGCGCGTCCGAGGTTGGTCCTCACCACGGCCCGTCCGGGAACGGACGCGGGGGTGTTCTCAAGTCGAAAAACAATGCTCTCTCCGGCGAAAAAAACAGTCCTGTCAGGACACAAGCTCTGTCGCATCAACAAAAATCTCCAGAAAAACCGACCTCCCGGCAAACGCCGCAGGAGGGCTCTCGAAAGACAGCTCCCGGCGCGGCCGGGACCATCCGAATCCGAACAGGCGACTAATATATCATCCAAAAAATGATTTTACAACTTTGACGCGGGGCTTTGTGTGTGATATATTAAGGGAATGTCCCTGTAACGGCAAACTTTTGTTTCGGAGGAGAAAATATGGCGAAGATCCATCCCACCAGCGTTGTTTCGGACGGAGCCGTTCTCGCGGACGGCGTCGAGGTCGGTCCGTTCTGTTTCGTAGGCCCCCATGTCACCATCGGCGAAGGAACACGCCTGATCGGACACTGCAACATCGACGGCCACACGACCCTCGGCAGAGAAAACCTCGTCCACCCCTTCGCCTCGCTGGGCCAGCCGGCGCAGGACCACGCCGTGGAGCCGGGCAAAGCCACCTACCTTAAAATCGGCGACCGCAACATCTTCCGCGAAGGATGCACCATCCATACCGGAACAAAACCGGATACCGCCACCGTCATCGGCAACGGATGCATGTTCATGAACAGCACCCACGTGGCCCACAACTGCGAGATCGGCAACAACGTCATTTTCGTCGGTTTCTCCGGTACGGCCGGCTACTGCAGGATCTTCGACAACGTCCTGCTCTCGGCCCTCTCCGGCATGCACCAGTTCTGCCGCATCGGCCGTTTCGCCATCGTCTCCGGCGGTTCCGTCTTCAGCAAGGACATTCCGCCCTTCATGATGGCCGAAGGACGCAACGGCGGCGTCAAGATGATCAACAAGATCGGCCTCGTCCGCGCCGGATTCCCCGCCGAGACCATCACCGTCATCAAGCACATCCACCGGCTGTACTACCGCAGCGGCCTTACCCCCTCCAACGCGCTTGAAAAGATCCGCACGGAACTGCCCCAGATCCCCGAAGTGCTGGAATTCCTCGACTTCTGCGCCACCAGCACCCGCGGAGTGCTGGCCAACGGCGTGAGCGGCCACCGCGACTGAAGCAAACGACATAAAAAACAAGGATATACTCTCATGTTGAAGGCACTTGAAAAGAATCCCGCATTCTCTCCCCGCCGCGGTCCGGTCGTGCTGGCCATTCTCGACGGCGTGGGTTTCGGCAAATACGCCGACGGCGACGCCGTCAAACAGGCCCACACCCCCGTTCTCGACGGTCTCATGGCGACCTGTCCCTGCACGAAACTCAAGGCCCACGGCACCGCCGTCGGCATGCCCTCCGACGCCGACATGGGCAACAGCGAAGTGGGACACAACGCCATCGGCTGCGGCCGCGTCTTCTCTCAGGGCGCGAAGCTGGTGGAAGAGGCCGTGAAGTCCGGCAAACTTTTCGAAGGCGCGACCTGGAGGAAACTCGTCGCCAACGCGCTGGAACACGACTCGACTCTCCACTTCATCGGCCTCTTTTCCGACGGCAACGTCCACAGTCACATCGACCATCTCAAGGCCATGCTGACCGAAGCGAAAAAGGCGGGCGTGAAGCGGGCGCGCATCCATATCCTGCTGGACGGCCGCGACGTTCCCGAAACTTCGGCTCTGCTATACATCGACCCCTTCGAGGAATTTTTGAAATCTCTCGGCGCCGACTACCGCATCGCCTCCGGCGGCGGCAGAATGGTCATCACCATGGACCGCTACGGCGCCAACTGGGATATGGTCCGCAAGGGCTGGGAGACCCACGTGCAGGGCAAGGGCGAGTTTTTCAGGAACGCCCATGACGCCGTCGAAACGCTGCGCAAACGCACGAACGCCATCGATCAGGATCTGCCGCCCTTCGTCATCTCCGACGACGGCAAGACGCCGGTCGGTCCGGTGAAAGACAACGATTCCGTGATCTTCTTCAACTTCCGCGGCGACCGGAGTCTCGAGATCACCCGCGCCTTCGAGGCCGGGGCGGACTTCGACAAGTTCGACCGGGGAACTGTGCCGCAGGTCATCTACGCGGGCATGATGGAGTACGACGGCGACCTTCACGCGCCCAAAAACTATCTGGTCAATCCGCCGGAGATCGACCGCACCCTCGACGAATATCTCTGCGCGTCGAAAGTGAAACAGCTGGCCATCAGCGAGACCCAGAAGTACGGACACGTGACCTATTTCTTCAACGGCAACCGTTCCGGCAAGTTCGACGACGTTCTTGACGAATACGTGGAGATCCCCTCGGACATCGTGCCCTTCGAACAGCGTCCGTGGATGAAGTGCGCCGAGATCACCGACGCGGTCGTTGCGGCGATCGGATCGGGCAAGTACGGCATGATCCGGCTCAACTTCCCCAACGGCGACATGGTGGGACACACAGGCAGCATGGACGCGGTCCTCGTGTCCATGGGCGCGCTCGATCTCTGCCTCGGACGGATCAAGGCCGCCGTCGCCAAGGCGGGCGGTGTGCTGGTCATCTCCGCCGACCACGGCAACGCCGACGACATGCTCGAACACGGCAAGGACGGCAAGGTCAAGCTGGACGATGCGGGCAATCCCCGCCGCAAGACCAGTCACTCACTCAACCCCGTGCCCTGCGTGATCTACGACCCCGAAAGCAAGGGCGAGTACGATCCGGAACTGCGCGAGGGGCTGGGCATCAGTTCTCTGGCCGCCACGTGCATCGAACTTCTCGGCTACAAAGCGCCGGAGGGATACGATCCCGCGGTCATTCAGTTCAAGTAAGAACAAAATCCGCTTTCTGCATATCGGAAACGCACCTCGCAGTTCAGGGAGGTGCGCTTCCGTTTCGGAGGTAAAAATGATCGACTCTCAATGGAAAGGCAAAAAAGTCGCCTTTCTGGGCGACTCCATCACCGACAAGATCCACGTCGGGACAGAGAAAAACTACTGGCAGTTCCTTGAGGAAAGACTGGGCATCGTTCCCCTCGTCTGCGGCATCGACGGCCACCGCTGGATCGACGCCCGCAGTCAGGCGGAAAAACTCTTTGCCGAACACGGAACGGATGTCGACGCCGTCTTCGTTTTTCTCGGGACGAACGATTACAACTGCAATGTTCCTTTGGGCGACTGGTATCATTTCAAAATGGAGCCGACCAACGCAAACGGCGTCACCGTTTCGCGTCTGCGCCGCATTTTCAACACCGACACGGATACCCTGCGGGGCCGGATCAACGCGGCCATGGCCTATCTCAAGCAGACCTTTCCCCGTCAGCAGATCATGCTGGCCACGCCGCTGCACCGGGCGTTCTCCTGCTTTTCCGAGACCAACGTTCAGCCGGACGAAACTTTTCCCAACGCCCTGGGACTTTACATCGACAGTTACGTCTCCGTCGTGCGCGAAGCGGCGGACGTCTGGTCCTGCCCCCTCATCGATCTCTACCGCGACAGCGGACTGCACCCGCTGACGGAGTCCTTCGGACAATATTTTCACGATCCGGAGACGGACCGTCTTCATCCGAACGCCGCCGGACACGAACGCCTCGCCGACACCATCATGTACCGCATGCTCGCCCTGCCCGCGACGTTCGGAAACATCCGGCAGGCGTAAATGTATTCTCTGGGACTGGATTTCGGCAGTACCGCCGTGCGGGCGCTGATCATCGACCTCGACCGCGGCATCCAGACCGCCGCCGCGGGCGCGGACTATCCCTGCGGCGTCCGGGGCGTGTGCCTCAGGGAAGACGCCCCCCGTCTGGCCCGGCAGGAGCCCGACGCCTATACCGCCGCCATGACGCAGAGCATCCTCGAAGCGGAAACGCTGGCCGGAAGAGCCGATCCCGATTTTTCCCCCGAACTTATCGCGGGAATAGGCGTGGACGCCACTTCATCGACGATCATTCCCGTCACGCGGGACATGGTCCCCCTTTCGCGTCTCGCGGAATTTTCGGGCGATCAAAACGCCCTGTCGTGGATGTGGAAGGACCACACCTCGTTCGACGAATCAAGAGAAATCACCGAGCTTGCAAAAGAACTTCATCCGAAGTACCTCGCCCGCTGCGGCGGCACGTACTCGAGCGAGTGGTTCTGGTCCAAGACGCTCCACGCGCTGCGCGTTGCGCCCCGGGTCTTCGATGCGGCGTACGCTTGGATCGAGCTCTGCGACTTCATTCCCGCCGTGCTTGCCGGGATCGGCGATTACGCGCAAGTCCGCTGTTCCTCCGGCGCGGCGGGACACAAGGCCATGTATTCCCCGAGCTGGGGCGGTCTGCCGGCAGAGGACTTTCTGCGCCGCCTCGACCCGAAACTTGCCGAGTTGCGCAAGCGACTCTACGCAAAGACATACGCAAGCGACGCCGTCGCGGGGCATCTCTCCCCCGTCTGGGCCGGGAAACTGGGGATGAAGCCGGGAACGCCCATCGCGGCGGGCCTCATCGACGCCCATTCCGGCGCGGCCGGTTCCGGCGCGGGACCGGGGCGGATGGTCTGCATCATCGGCACCTCGGCCTGCGACATCACCGTGGCGAAATTCGACGGTCAGCCGCCGGAGATCAAGGGCATCAGCGGCATCGCGCAGGACTCCGTCCTGCCCGGATATTACGGCATCGAGGGCGGACACGCCGCCGTGGGCGACAGCTTCTTCTGGCAGGCGACGACCATCTGCGGCA
>JAFTDL010000200.1 GCA_017454215.1 Lentisphaeria bacterium
AGGCCGTCGCAGTCGAACCGGACCGCCGTCAGCAGCGTCCCGTCGGGAAGAACGGCCGTATGGGGTTCTTCGCAGGCGGGGACGATCCTGTTGTCGCCGTCGGACGTTTCCAGTATCAGGCCGAGCCGTTCGACCTTTGAAGCGTCTGCGTTGATCCTGTACATATAGATCTGCCGTTTGCCCCGGCTCCGGCGGATGGCGGGCTGGTAGAAGAAACCCTCCTTGTACGCAGGACCGTGGGGAGAGAAGGCGTTTACCACCTTCCGCGTCCACGTCCTGCCGTTGTCTGAAGAAAACATATACTGCGAATAGTTCCACGGAAATCCCTTCCCGTTTCCGGCATAGGCCGCCGGACCGGGATATTTTGCGATGGTCTGCGGGGAACGCATCCAGCTTTTCCATGCCATGTGGGTCACCAGAATGCGGCCGTCGGGGAGCGTGTGGATCGATGGATCCCGTTCGTCGCTTTCGGTGTCCCAGATCGAGAAGGGCGCGGACCAGTTTCTGCCGCCGTCCCGCGAAAGGGTCATGCAGATGCGGCCGTAGGGGCAGACGTGTTCCGCGCCCTCGCGGAAGACGACGGCAAGTCTGCCGTCGGGAAGTTTCGCTATTCCGGGAAAGGCCAGATGCCGTCCGGGAATGGCGGCCACGGTGTGGAACCGCACGGCTTCGCCGTTGACGACGGGCGTCGTTTCTCCGGGAACGGCCGCTCCGGCGTCCCCGGACGGTTCCGGTGTGTAGGGGCTGGTGATCGAAACGTTGCGGATGAGGCCGTTGTAGCCCCGGTTCGACCGGTCCAGTCCTCCGGCTCCGAGGAAAAGTTCGGCTTTTGCCGGAGAGAGGTCAAAGGGCAGTTTGTGGCGCAGGACTTTTCCGCGATCGAACTGGAGCGTCATGATGTTGTTCCGTGGTTCCAGCGTGCACGCCACGTGGTGCCAGTTCTCCCAGTGGTACTTCGCCGGCACGATGATCTGGATGTACGTGCCCCGTTCCGGACCGATGAGGAAGGCTTTGAACTCCCTGTCGGGTGCGTTGTTCGTCACCTTCAGCTGCAGCGAAAAATTGCCGACGGCGACGAGACGGGGATATTCGCAGACCTGTTCCGCGTCGTCTCTGAACTCCAGTTCGATCCGGAGGCCCTGACTCAGATCGAACCGCCTGTTCCGGAGCCTCAGGGCGGAGGCGTCTCTTTCGGATGCGCTGAATTTGAACACGTTTCCGTTGATCTCCGCTTTCCGTTTGCCGGATTCCCAGAAGAGCGGTTCCGAGGCGCCGATGCCCGATGCGGCGGCGATCAGAAGAGAGAGAAAAAGTTTTTTCAGCATGGTATTTCCTCTTTCTTGACTGTTCCTGAGTCCCGGTTCTCTTGCGGGGGAGCGCAGGGGGATGACGAAGATGCTCTACCGGCGTCGTTGTTCTGCGGATCGCGGGCCAGTGTGATCGTGAAGGTCGCGCCGCCGCCCGGGGTGTCGGTGATCTCGGCGCTGCCGCCGTGGATCCGGGCCACGGCCCTGACCATGGCCAGGCCGAGGCCGTTGCCGCGCCGCGTACGGCTGCTGTCGAGCCGGACGAAACGCTCGAAGATCCTCTTCTTGTCCCGGTCGGGGATGCCCGGACCGTTGTCGATGACATGCAGACGGACCGTCTTTTCGTCCGCTTCCAGCCGGATGATGATCCTGCCGCCGGAGGGGACGAATTTCAGGGCGTTGTCGAGAAGATTGCCGATCATGCGCTGTATCTTGATGCGGTCTGCCGCGATGACGACGGGGCGCGGGGGCGTTTCAAGATCCCATGCCAGATCGTGTTCCTCCGCCGCCGGGAGATAAAGATCATACAGCAGGTGGAGGAGTCCGTTCAGATCGACCGGTTCCTTTTTGAGACATTCGATATTGGATTCCGTGCGGGTGATCTCCAGCATGGTATTGATGATGGCGACCATGTCGTCGCACTCCTCGGCGATCGTGCCCAGTGTGTCGGTCCACGTTGAAAAATCCCTGGGGCCGGCGGCGGTCACTTCGGCCAGACCGCGGATGCGCGTCAGGGGCGTTTTGAGATCGTGGGCCACGTCGTCGGTGGCGCCCCGCAGTTCGTTGAGCAGACGTTCGGTGTTGGCGCTCATGGTGTTGAATGCCGAGACGAGTTCGGCGATCTCCCGGCCGCGATAGTGTCCGGAAACGCGCCTCGAGTAGTTGCCGCCCGCGATATCGCTTGCCGCCTCGCCCACTTTGCGGATCCCCGAGGCGATCCGGCTTGAGATCAGCCATGCCACGAGGATGCCGACGCCGAGGATGGGCAGTCCGATGGCGAGAAGGTCGGTGACGTAGTGTTCCACGCGGGTGTGCAGTTCCGTGAGCATGCGTCCCGCGGTGAGGACCGTCCCGTCCGGAAATCGGCAGGACTGGAGCCGGGCGTTGCCCGAAGTCGTCGGAAGTTCGGACCGCTGACGCGGGAGTTTCTTCGGAAAGTTCGAGGATCCGCAGACCTTTTTGCCGTCGGGATCCGTGACGCGGAAGAAGAAGAGGTTCCCGCCGTAACTCTTCTGCTTCAGGAGAAGTCTGCGCCTGAGCAGATGGATGTTCGGTCTGACGTTGAGCAGACGCGAATATATCTTGCCCGTTCCGCTGCGGCGCATGAGGTAGATCTTTTCGTCCACGTGGCCGAATACGGTGGGGGAACTGAAGGGATCCGTCGCCGCCGGTTCGCAGGCGATCAGCGGGACGAAGCCCGGCAGGTGCCGGTCGAACGCCACGATGAGATCGGCGGGCAGGTCGTAGACGGGAAACTCCAGCCCCAGATGCGCGGCGTTCTTGCCCGCGATGTAGTCTCTGCGGCATGCCGAGAAGAGTTCGTCGAGCTGCTGGTCGATCCGCCGCAGCAGCAGCTGATGCAGATTGTGACCGACGAAAATGATGGTCGCGGCCGCGATGCCGACGAAAAGCGTCGTGAACCACAGCATGAACTGTGTTCTGATCGAAACGGTGTACTTATTCCAGAACATAGCCGAATCCGCGCACGGTGCGGATGAGTTTGCGGTCGAACTCCTTGTCGATTTTTTCCCTCAGGCGGCAGAGCCTTGTTTCGACGATATTGGTCTGGGGATCGAAGTTGTACTCCCACACGTGTTCGAGGATCATGCTCCGCGAGACGATATGTCCGGTGTTTTTCATCAGGTATTCCAGCAGGGCGAACTCCTGCGGCTGAAGGTCGATGCGTTTCCCGGCCCGGGTGACTTTGCGGCCCAGCAGGTCCATGGTGAGGTCGGCCACGCAGAGCTGGGTGGGCTGCGTGAAACTCTGGGAACGGCGGAGCATGGCCTGTATCCGGGCGAGAAGTTCCGTGAAGACGAAAGGCTTTGCCAGATAGTCGTCGCCTCCGGCCTGAAGTCCTTTGATCTTGTCGTCAACGGAGCCTTTGGCGCTCAAAAAGATCACCGGGGTGACGCATCCGGTCTGCCGGGCGCCGCTGACGACGGAAATGCCGTCCATGCCGGGGAGCATCACGTCCACGACGGCGATGTCGAATGCGCCCGACTTGAGTTTTTCCAGCCCCGCCTCTCCGTCGCCGGCAACCGTCGTGGCGAAACCTGCCTGGGAAAAGCCTTTGGCGATGAAATCGGCGGTTTTTGCATCGTCTTCGATCAGCAGGATATTCATTTGATTTCTCCTCCTTTTTTCAGCGTGGACTTGTCGTTTCCGCGACGGTCATGGCCGTCGCATAATCTCTTTCGTGGGAGATCGAGACGGACCACGAAAGAATTCCCGCGGCACGGGCGGTCGCTTCGGCCGCGCCCGAGAGGCGGATCTGCGGCGCACCCTTGTCGTCGGGCAGTATTTCGATCTCGACGGGGGAGCAGTCTTTGCCGAAACCGCAGCCGAGGGCCTTGGCCACAGCCTCTTTCGCCGCCCAGCGTCCGGCGAAGAACTCCGCACGGAGACCGCGCTTTTCCGCAGCGGCAAGTTCCGCCGCCGAGAATATCCGCTCCCGGAACCCCTCTTCCCGCAGGAGACGTTCGATGCGGGCGATCCTGACGATATCTATTCCGCAGCGGTACATGGTCCAGCTTCTCCTTTCCGGGCCCGTTCGAAGGCCTGTCTTGTCAGAAGTTCGTCTTCCCGGATCCTCGTGCGCAATGCTTCGGGCGAGGAAAATTTCTGCTCGTACCGGATGAATGACAGAAGTTCGAGTTCCAGTTCCATTCCGTACAGAGAGCCGTCGAATGAGAGCAGATGCGCCTCGATCCGGCGGTCGGCGCCGCCGAAGGTGGGCGAAAATCCGATATTGACCGCGGCGGGGAAGTTCCGGGAGCCGATGCGGATACTTCCGGCGTAGACGCCGTCGGGCGGCAGGACGCCGCAGCTTATTTCCAGATTTGCCGTGGGGGCGTGAAGCACACTTCCCGCGATGCCGTTGCCCCGGGCGACTGTTCCGAAGAGCCGCGGCGGCCGCCCGAGAAGGGCTCCTGCGTGTTCGATCCTGCCCGCGGCGACGGCCCTGCGGATGGCGCTGCTGCTCACGGTCTCCCCCCCGATGACCACTTCTTCGCAGGGGGTGAAATCCACCCCGTTTGCGGCGGAAAATCTTTTGATGACCTCCTTGTCGCCCGCGCCGAAATGGCCGAAGCGCCAGCGGCTGCCGACGCAGATGCCGGCAAGTCTGAACTCCCGCTCGTGGAGGAGCGCTTCCAGAAAATCAAGAGGCTCCGTGACGGCGAATTTTTTGTCGAATTCGATGACGCCGACGATCTGTGCGCCGGCTTCGCGGAGCAGACGGCGGCGTTCGGTCATGGGGAGCAGCAGGCGCGGCGGGTCGTCCGGACACAACACCTGCCGGGGATGGGGATGAAACGTCACCGCCGCGGGAACGGCGTCATGCCGCTTTGCCATGGCCAGCACTTCGGATATGATCCTGCGGTGTCCCAGATGGACGCCGTCGAAGACGCCCAGTCCGAGGACAAGGGGCGTATTCCCGCCGGGCAGGGGCGCATCGAATTTTATCAAAGATGTCACGATTGCAATTTCCGGTTATCCGCCGTATATTATGTATCGGCACTGTCATCGTATTAAAATACACTCGAACGGCATATCCGTCAAACGGAAAACAACATTTTGGTGCGACTTATGAAAACGGTTCTTTATCCGGGATCCTTCGATCCTTTCACGAACGGGCATTACGATCTGGTCTGCCGGGCGGTCCAGTTGTTCGACAAGGTCATCGTGGCGGTGGCCGTGAATGCGGGCAAGAGTCCCATGTTCACTTTGGCCGAGCGGCGTCATCTCATCGAGCAGTGCTGCGCCGATCTGCCCACGGTGGAGGTCGTCGTGATCGAGGGCCTGCTGGTGGATTCCCTCGAGCGTTACGGCGTGCAGGCGATCCTGCGGGGACTCCGGGCGTTCTCGGATTTCGAGTACGAGCTGCAGATGGCCCTGATGAACCGCAACATGCGTCCCAAGTGCGAAACGATCTTTCTCACGCCGACGCTGAAAAACTCCTTCGTCTCCTCCAGTCTGGTCAAGGAGGTGGCAAGCTACGGCGGAGATGTGCGCAGTTATGTTCCCGCGCCGGTGGCCGAGGCCATCATCCGGAAGAACCGGGGCGAAGAGATATGAAAAGCACACTGCTGGACAAGAGCTTCCGCATCCTCGAGCGCATTGCCGCCGCGCGGACGCCGGTGACCCTGAAGGAGCTGGCGGCGGATCTGGAACTCAACACCAGCACTGTGAGCCGGATCGCCTCGGATCTTGCCGAACGCAATCTCATCCGCAAGGCGGGGTACCACAGTTTCGTGCCCTCGACGGGGCTGATCCGTCTGGGACAGGCCGCGCTGGATACGCCGCTTCTGCGCAGTGTCTCGGAGCTTTTGAAAGAACGGGTCACGGAACTCGGCGTCAACGGCGCGTTCGCGGGACTTGACGCGGGACACCTTGTTCTGCTCTGCGCCCGCGAGGCAGGGGGAGGGGAGCGGAAGGTCCCCCCCCTGTGGGATTCTCCTCTTGCGGCGGCGATCCTCGCCGAACTCCGCGACCGGGCGATGGCGGAGAGTTTCTTCGAAACGTCGGTCGCCGCCGAAATGCCGCCGCCGGACACCGGGCGGGCCCGGGAACAGTTTCTTCAGTGGTACCGGGCGGCGGCCGAGCACGGATATGTTGCCATCAACGAGCCGCGCCGGGAGTGGAGCGTCAGTTTTCCCGTCGCGGCGGGAACCGATGTTTACGGCATCGCGCTTTACGGAAACGGCGCCGAAAGGTGCAACATCGACCGCATGCAGTTCGAGTGTTCCCGTCTGGCTTCCCGTCTGAGCTCCATGCTCAACGGTCTCCGCTGACCCCGCGATTCGTACCGCGGAAGAAGAATTTACCTTTTCCAGAGCGCGAAAGAGCAGTCGGAGGGCATCTGCCAGCCGGTGCGGGCGTCGAGAGAAACGGCGCAGGCGCGGGGCCCCTCCGGCGCGGCGTTGCGTTTGAACTGCTGGGTGAAGAAGCGCCTGACGAAGATCTCCAGCGTGCGGTCGATCTCCTGCCGGGTGTAGCCGCCGGCAAAAGCGGTCTCCGCCAGAGCGGCCAGCGTTTCCGGTTCCTCGCCGTACCGGAGGAAGTAATACAGGAAAAAGTCGTGCAGTTCGTAACTGCCGACGATGTTTTCGGTCTCCTGCGTCCCGCCGGGCAGAAGTTCGGGCGACACGGGCGTGGCGCAGATGTCCCGCAGGGCGGCGGCCAGTTCCGGCTCCGACTCCGAGGCGGCAAACTCCACCATGCTGCGCATCAGCGTCTTGGGAATGCCGCTGTTGACGCAGTACATGGACATGTGGTCCCCGTTGAAGGTGCACCAGCCCAGCGCGATCTCCGACAGGTCGCCGGTGCCGACGAAAAGAGCCTTTTCGGCGTTGGCGATATCCATGAGTATCTGGGTGCGCTCTCTGGCCTGACTGTTTTCGTAGACCACGTCGTGGTTTTCGGGATCGTGGCCGATGTCGCGGAAGTGCTGCTCCACGGCGGCGTTGATGGGGATGACCCGCAGTTCCGCGCCGGAGCGTTCCGCCAGGATCTCGGCGTTGCCCTTTGTCCTCGAGGAGGTGCCGAAGCCCGGCATGGTGACGGCGCAGATGGCGGTGCGGGGGAGCTTCAGCAGGTCGCAGCACTTGACCGCCGCCAGCAGGGCGAGGGTGGAATCCAACCCGCCGGAGAGGCCCACCACCATGCGTTTCGCGCCGCAGACGGTGAAGCGTTTGGCCAGCGCCGCGCCCTGAATGGAAAATATTTCGCGGCAGCAGTTTCTCCGCTGCTCGGGATTCTCGGGGATGAAGGGACTTTTGTCCACGGCGGCATACCGCAGATCGGGAGAACTCTTCGTGCCTTCCAGCCGGATCCGGTGCATTTCCGGGACCGGCATGCCGTCGAAAACGCCGTTTTTCGTGCGGCGGAAATCCAGCGCCGCCGGGCTGACGTCGGCGAAGATGAGCCCCGCTTCCCGGCCGAAACGCCTGTTTTCGGAAATGATCCGGCCGTCGGCCGCGACGAGCGCGTGACCGGCGCAGACTCCGCTCCCCGTTGATTCGTCCACCCCCGCTCCGCAGTAAACGCAGGCGCAGACAAGTTTCGCGCTCTCGCTTTTGAGAATCGTTTCGCGCAG
>JAFTDL010000201.1 GCA_017454215.1 Lentisphaeria bacterium
GGCGTGCTGGTCCCCACCGATCAGGTGGAATTCACCGACAACGGTCCGGTGCGCAAGAGCGACGGCGAACCGCTGACCGAATTTCCGGCCAAGATGTCCAAATCGCTGCGCAACGTGGTCAATCCCGACGACGTGATCGCCAAATACGGCGCGGACAGCATGCGGCTCTACGAAATGTTCATGGGGCCGCTGGAGGCCACCAAGCCGTGGAGCACCACCGGCGTCGAGGGCGTGCACCGGTTCCTGAAAAAGGCATACCGGGTCATCGGACTCACTCCGGTCGTCGACGAGCCGTGCTCCAACGCGCTCGCCCGCACCGTTCACGCGACCGTCAAGAAAGTCGGCGGCGATATCGAGGGATTCGACTTCAACACGGCCATCAGCGCGATGATGGTCTGCCTCAACGAACTGGCCAAACTGGAGAAACTGCCCCGCGAGGCGGCGGAGAAATTCACGCTGCTGCTGGCGCCCTTCGCGCCCCACCTCGCGGAGGAACTCTGGGAACGCCTCGGACACTGCGAAACCCTGGCCTACGAACCTTTCCCGCAGTACGACGAGAAAGTTCTGGAAGTCAGCGAGGTCGAGATCCTCGTGCAGGTTCTCGGCCGCCCCAAGGCGCGGCTGATGATGCCCGTGGGCTGTGACGCCGACACCGCGAAAGCCATCGCGCTGGCCGATCCCGCCGTCAAAGCCGCACTCGGCGGCAAGGAGCCCCGCAAAATCATCTATGTGCAGGGGCGTCTGGTCAATATCGTGATCTGAAATCGGGAGGAGACGACGATGAAAAAAAGCCTTTTCGTTCTGATGCCGATCCTGCTGGCCGTCGTCGGTTGCGCCGATGTCCGGCTCGCCAACGGCAAGTACACCACTTCCCTGCCGGGCAGGGAGGACTTCGCGGCGGTCTACGGCGACCTGATCTTTCTCCGGCTCCACAACGCGGAGAGCGAGGAAGCCGACGGCGGCTACTGGGACTGGGCCGGCAAGTACAAGATCGTCGACGACAAGTACATCGAATTGGACATGGACCGCAAAACCATGCGGACGTGGAAATTCTACTACCAGTTGACCATGCGGGGCAAGGAGATCGCGGTGGAGGATCTGCGGGCCGAGAACTCGTACCTCCTCCACTTCCGGGCGGCCGCGCCTCCGGCCAAGTCCGGCGGCGGTTCCGCTTCGGCGGCCCCGGCCTACCGATGAAGCATATTGCGACGCTCTCTTAGCTCAGTTGGATAGAGCGGCTCCCTCCTAAGGAGCAGGTCGCGCGTTCGATTCGCGCAGAGAGCGCCACTTTTTTTCGCTCTTTTTCACTTGAAACATCCCGGCCACGACACCTTGTGACATCCTGTGAAAAACCATGATCCCAAACAGTGATTTGCACAAATTTTGCACAAATTATATTGCGGAGTTACCGGTTTTTGCCCTGAAGACCGGAGGTTCGGCAAGAGCAAGAATTGCATCATAGTTAAAAAAAGGCGGGAGGGGGATGCCCCCTCGGGGTGGATATGCTATTTGTGCTTTTTTTTGCCGGATCCGCCCAAGAGCGGTATCAGAATCAGAAAGCCGACGATATATTGCCACCAGTAATACAGAACTATTACGCCGATCACGATGACCACGCTCCAGAATATCCGCTTGGCGGTATCGTCTTTTTGCCGATGATGGTAGTGTCTCCGCGGTCGGGTAAAATAGCGCTTCACCGTATTTGCGTGGACGTGCCTGTATCCCATGATTACCCCCACAACGCAGAATGTTTGCCGTCCAGACCGAAAAGTCGCGTGAGTCCGCGGTAGCAGACATCGGCACGACCGGGACTGTACTTCTTGGCGTGTTCGGTAAAGGCGTTGAGCAGAC
>JAFTDL010000202.1 GCA_017454215.1 Lentisphaeria bacterium
CACGGGGAAAAGAGGATTTCCCTTCCCCCGGAACCACCGGCCCTTGTCGGGAACAGGGGCCATGCAAAAGGCGACCGCATCGGAAAAGATGCGATCGCCTTTTGAAATGATGAAGATACGTAAGATGATTTACTTGGCGGGCTGAGCGGCGGATTTGGCCGGTTCGGCAACGAAGTATTTGACTTTGGCGTTCTTCTCGAGATTTTCCATGTACTTGCGCTCGGCCTCGGCGGCCTTCTGCTCGGTCATGAGGCCCATGAGGCTCTCTTTGACCTGTTCGAAGGGCAGCGTGGCGGCCTGGCGGGCGGGATCGCGGCGGATGATGTGATATCCGAACTGGGTCTTGACGACGCCGGAGATCTCACCGGGCTTGAGCGCGAAGGCCGCCTTCTCGAACTCGGGGACCATCTGGCCTTTGCCGAAAGCGCCGAGGGAACCGCCCTGGGCGCCGCTGGGGCACTTGCTCTCGGTCTTGGCCAGCGCTTCGAAGAGCGTGGGATTCTTGTCCAGCTGGACCTTGATGCTGTTGATCTTGTCAAGCGCGGCCTTCTTCTGGGCCTCGGTGGCCTTTTCGTCGACCATGATGAGGATGTGAGAAGCCCTCACCGTGTTGGGCGCGTCCGCGGGAGCCTTGAACATGTCGGGATGAGCCTTGTAGTACTCCTGCGCCTCCTTCTCGGTGACGCTCACGTCCTTGAGGAAGGTCTTCTTGGCGAAGAGGACTTTGGCGATCTGCTTCTGGGCCACAGGATTCTCGGCCATTTCCTTGATGTGCTGGTCGAGGGTCTTGCCCTGCATCGAAAGCTGCTGGGTCAGCATCTCAAGCTGCTGCTTGGGAGCTTTCTTTATTTCCTCTTCGAGGAACTTGCGGGTCTGCTCGGAAGAGGCCTTGAAACCGGCCTTTTCCATTTCGCGATCCATCAGTTTCGACATGACGACGCCCTTGACGAGGCGCGGAGCGACCTGCTTGACGAGATCGGCGGTGAAAAACGGAGGCGGATTGCCGTTGGGGAACTGAGCCACGAAGAAGGAGATGATCTCATTCTTGGAGACGGCGACGCCGTCGATCTCGGCAACAGTCGCGGGCAGACAGGCCCAGATGTCGGCCTTGGGGGCTTCCGCCTTTTTTGCGGACGCGGCGGCTTTGGGAGACTCCGCTTTCTTCTGAGCCGCATCGGCGGAGAACAGCGGAAACGCCGCGATTCCGGAAACGGCCGCAAGAACCATCAGTTTTGCAATCTTCATAAATTCCTCCATTTTTTTCCGGGAAGGCCCCGGATCGGTCCTTCCCTGTTCAAAACTCAACTTAAACGATTCGGCGGATTTTTCAATCCGCCGGATCGTTTTTTTCGACGGATCAATCGGAAACGATGGCCGCCTGAGCCGCCGCCAGCCGCGCGATGGGCACGCGGAACGGACTGCAGGAGACGTAGTTCAATCCCGCCTTGTGGCAGAACATGACCGATCTGCCCTCGCCGCCCTGCTCGCCGCAGATGCCGATCTTGAGGTTCGGACGCACGCCGCGGCCGCCCTTGACGGCAAATTCGATCAGACGTCCGACGCCGCTGGTGTCGATGGTCTGGAAGGGATCGGCCTCGAGGATCTTCTTGTCGAGATACGCCGGCAGAAATTCGCCGATGTCGTCGCGGCTGAAACCGAAAGTCATCTGAGTAAGGTCGTTGGTGCCGAAACTGAAGAACTCCGCCACCTCGGCCATTTCGTCCGCCAGAAGCGCGGCCCGCGGGATCTCGATCATCGTGCCGAGTTTGCACTCGAGCTTGGCAAGCTTGTACTTCTTCTTGACTTCGGCGATCACCTTGTCGAGCAGTTCCTTCTGCAGTTTGAGCTCGCGCATGTCGCAGGTCACGGGAACCATGATCTCAGGCTTGCAGTTGCCCAGTTCGGCGGCCACTTCGAGAATGGCGCGCATCTGCATTTCGGAGACTTCCGGATAGGTGATGCCCAGCCGCACGCCGCGGTGTCCCATCATCGGGTTGGATTCATGCAGACTCTCGATGCGCTTGTTGATCTCACTCATTCTGATCCCCAGCGCCTCGGCCAGCTCCCTGCGCTTGGCGGGCTCGTTGGGCACGAATTCGTGCAGCGGGGGATCCAGCAGACGGAAGGTCACCGGGCAGTTCTCCATGGCCACCAGAGTCGCCTTGACGTTGCGCTTGACGTAGGGGAACAGCTCCTTGAGCGCCTTGACGCGCTCTTCCTCGCCCTTCGAGAGGATCATCTTGCGCAGATAGAACAGCGGCTTTTCGCTGTTTTCGCCGTAGAACATGTGCTCCGTGCGGAAGAGACCGATACCCTCGGCTCCGAAAGCGCGGGCGGTCCTGGCGTCCTCGGGCGTGTCGGCGTTGGCGCGGACCGAGAGCTTGCGGTATTTGTCGACCAGTTTCATGAACTTGCGGAAACGGGGATTCTCGCTGGAATCCATGGTCTGCACTTTTCCGGCGTAGACCCAGCCGCGGGTCCCGTTGAGGCTGAGAAAATCGCCGTCGTGCAGGACGGTGCCGCCGACCTTGAGCGTGCGCGCCGTCTCGTTGACCTCGATGGTCCCGGCGCCGACGATACAGCATTTGCCCCAGCCCCG
>JAFTDL010000022.1 GCA_017454215.1 Lentisphaeria bacterium
CCCGTGAGACTTCTGGGCGTGGGTATAAGCTCCCTTCAGCCCCTCGGCCGGCCCGTCACCGAACAGTTGCGTCTGCCTCTGCCGGAAATGCCGTAAAACTTGCAATCGCGCCTCGCCGCGTGTATATTACCTTTTCGCAGATAATTCGGCAGTTGCAGAAGGGATTTCGTCATGACTCCGGTATTGCGGACCCGGCATCAGATGGATATGTGCTGCGGACCGCTGCTGCCCGAGATCGTCTTCTTTTCGATTCCCCTCATCCTCTCGGGATCCTTCAGCTGCTTTTCAACACGGCCGATCTCATCGTCGTCGGGCGTTTCGCCTCGTATCAGGCGCTGGCCGCCGTGGGGGCGACGGCGTCGCTGACCCATCTGCTGGTGAATTTCTGCCTGGGCATCTCCGTGGGGGCCAACGTCGCAGTCGCGCGCCGCATCGGCGCGGGGAGGCATAAAGAGATCTCCCTTGCCGTCCATACGAGCGTCGCCTTTTCCCTGCTGTGCGGCGTCTTTTTCGGCGGACTGGGCGTCGGCATTGCCCGGATGCTGCTTGAGATCATGCAGACGCCTCCGGACATCCTCGACATGTCCGTCACCTACATGCGCATCTATTTTTCGGGACTTCCCGTCGTGATGCTCTACAATTTCGGAAGCGCCGTCATGCAGGCCATGGGCGACACGAAACGGCCCTTTTACTTTCTCGTCGTTTCCGGAATCGTCAATGTTCTGCTCAATCTGTTTTTCGTCCTCGGCTGTCACTGGGACGTGGGCGGAGTCGCCGCGGCGACCGTGATCTCCCAGGGCATCGCCGCGCTTCTCATTCTGCGGGTGCTGATGAAAACTCCGGGCGCCTGCCGGTTGAAACTGCGGAAACTCCGGATGCACCGTCAGACCCTGATGGATATTCTGCACATCGGCTTTCCCGCCGGTATCCAGAGAGCATGTTTCCCGCTGGCGAATCTGTGGGTACAGGCTTCTCTCAACACCTTCGGTTCGGCCACAGTCGCCGGAAATACCGCCGCCATCGCCTGGGAGAGCATCGGTTTTCTGCTGTCCTCGTCCTTCGGACAGACACTGGTGAGTTTCGTCAGCCAGAACTGCGGCGGCCGGCAGTACGCCCGGATCAGGACCGCCATCCGGCACTGCGCTCTGCTGAGCTTCTTTTCGACGCTGGCTTTCGCGGCGGCGCTCATTGCCGGAGCGAAACCGGCGCTCGCGCTTTTCAACACCGATCCCGACGTGATCGCCTGGGGCGTGGCCCGTTACCGGATCCTCCTGCCGGGGCTGTGCGTCTGCGGTCTGCAGGAGTGCTTCGTTTCCGCCCTGCGCGGTCTCGGGTATTCCGTGGGGCCCACGCTCGTCATGATCTTCTGCATCTGCGTCCCGCGCGTCGTCTGGATATCGACGGCGTTCCGCTGGAATCCCACGTACCCGGTGCTCATCATGACTTTTCCCCTTTCGTGGGCCGCGGCGGCCGTTTTTCTCGGGATCTATCTGCGCTTCGGTTTGAGAAAGATCCCGCGCCGGGATCTTCCCCGCCCGAAGTGACGGCTCACTTGTCTTCCGGCCCCTTCTGCGGGGTCATTGAGCCGAGAACGAAGATGGGAAAGTCCCCGACGCCCGGAGCCTTCTGCCATACCCGGTGGCGCACGCCCAGCAGTGTGTGGACGGGGTAGCCGCCTACGCCGCAGACGAGGATCCACTCCGGAACTGCCTTGACGTAGACGACGGTGTTGCGGGTGTCTTTGTTGGTCACACGGGCAAGTCCCCCTTCGAGCACGCCGAAGCCGCCCGGAGCGGTGTGGTAGTACGAGCAGTAGCCCCCGGCCTCGCCGCCGCCGCGGCAGTCGTACATGAAGATCCGGGTCCCGGCGTTGTCCACCCAGCGCAGGTGCCCGCCCAGCGGCCAGACTTTCGTCTCTCCGGTCGCGAGATTGGTGCGCCTGATGTTCTTCGAAACGTAGGGCACGAAAAATCCGTTCTGCATGACAGTCCGGCCCCGCCGCGCGGTGAAAAAGGCCATGTCGTCCATCCAGTAATTGTTGGCGAACCAGCACATTTCCACATTGTTGTATTCGGCGGAAGAGTCGATCCCGCCCGTGCCGTTCCACAGGGATCCGGCAAGGTCGAGGCGGCAGGTGTTTTCACCGCCGGTCAGAAGAATGCTCAGGCGTCCGGTATCGTAGGTGACGGTGTCGTGAAAGACGATGCACCGCGAGTCCCTGTCGAGTTTTCCCGCGAGGATACGCTTCGCGTTCCGCAGGATCAGATTGCGGAAACGGATGTCGATGGGTCTTTCCGCCGAGAATAGATCGTACCCGTCGCGCCTGTCGCCGAAGATGACGGGCATGCCTTCTCCGCGCAGGGAAATTTTGCGGGGCAGTTTCACCGTGCGCGAGAGCCGCGTCCGGCCCTGAGGAATGATGAGGGTCTTGCCCGCCTCGGCCGCGGCTGCGGCTGCGCGTTCCAGCGCGTCGGCGTCGTCGGTTTTGCCGTCGGCCTTCACGCCGAAGTCGGCGGCCCGCAGTTCCCCCGAAAAGTTTTCCGGCAGGGGCGGCATGGGACCGGGCTTCGTGTGGAGCTGCGGCACGGGCTTGTGGATGAATTGTTCGAGGACCTTGGGATAATTGACCGTGATGTTTTTGTTTTGCGCGAAGACGAACTGGTATTTGTTGTAAAGGGACCACGGGATCTTTTCGTGCTTTCCCCGGTAGCTGTCGGTCTCGAAATACTTCCGGTCGGGTTTGACGACCCAGTCGAAGAGGGGAACTTTGTTTCCGACGGAGACGTTGTCTCTGAAGACGAAATAACTTGTCACGCGCCGCAGCACCACCAGCGGCAGGGCAGGGGAGCCCTGCCTGAAGGAACATCCGGCGATGATGATGTTGCCCGCCGAGGGCGGGACCTTCTGCGTCTCCTGGTCCAGCACGGACATGGGGGCGACGGACTCGAACGAACAATCCCGCAGCGTGAGGTAGAAGCCCGTGTGTTTGATCCACACCTGCTTATGGGACGAGGCGGGCGCGGTCAGCCGGCAGCTGCGCAGGGTGATCATGTTGGGAGCCAGTCCCAGCCCGATCAGGCAGACGGGACCGGGGGAGGCGGGAGCCGCGGTGATGGTGCAGTTGTCGAAGAGCGCTCCGTCGTTGTTGACCTCGAAGGCCCGGGCGCAGTTGAGAAACTCGGTGTTCCGCACGGAGATGATGTTGCTGGAGTAGTCCGGCACGGCGTCGGCGAGGTCGCTGCGGGTGAAGCGGGGAACGCCGTTGTCGAAATTGACCTGATAAGGGGGGATCCTGCGGGGTTTTTCGTTCCGCTTGACGGGTTTTCTCTTCACGCCGACGCTGCGGAAGGCCGGGGCTGAGGCGTTTCTGAAAACGCAGTCGGTCACGTGGACGGTGCTGGCGTTCCAGTTGTTGCTCCACAGGTCGATCTGGGTCGCGCCCCCGTCGAAGATCATTCCGTCGAAGATCATCCGCCGGTAGATGTACCCGTAGAAGACGCCCTGCTTCGGATCGGTCATGCGGATCGTCGTTCTGCCTTTGACGCCCCGCAGCGAGACGGAACCGTTGGCGAAGAGCATCTTCGAGACCACATAGGTCCCTTCGGGGAAAAAGAGTTCATCAACGTGGGTCTCCGTACTGCCCCGGTACCACCCGTCCTCACGGCGGAACCGGTCGTATTTGATGCGCCCGGCAATGTGGTCGAGGGCTTTCTGGATCGCCGCCGTGTCGTCGGTTTTTCCGTCGCCCTTCGCGCCGAAGTCCCGGACGTCGAACGCCGCTGCTCCGCAGACGCAGAACAGGGCGCACAAAAATGCCGTCAGAAGTTTCATTTTTTCCTCGTTTCGAAAACTGCCCGGCCGACCGGAAAGCGGACGGATCCGGCCTCCCGTGCGAACGGAAAAATACCGTAAGATGCGAACGAGGGAAAAAATACCACGGATACGGGATTTTGTCAAGGAAAAACCGGCCTCCCCCGAACAAATCGAAAACGCCCGTTCCTGACGACGGGTGACCGGTTCCCGGGGCGGCTTGTTTTCCCCTCTGCGCGGTTTTGCCGGGACGGCCGCCGGGCCGTACGGAGGACAGCGTCGATCGGAGATATCTATTTCAAGGCGGTCAGTTTGCGGAATTCCGACTCCGTCCCGACGAAGAGCAGCGTTCCCGAACCGGGCGCGATCTCGACTGCCGGCTCGGAAAGAAGCTGCCCCGAAGCCAGATCGAAAACATTCTCGTTCGGGGAACACTCCGCTTTGAAGGGGATCCTGCGGGGCGCCGTGCGGGGGATGTATCCCGCGAGGTCCCCTTTGTCGTCGATGCGGATGACATCGTCTTTCCGGAAGAAGAACCTGCTGTCGCAGGGCCAGTCGCCCACATCGGCATTGTGCACGATCACGATCCTGCCCGCGATCCCGGGCAGGGTATAAGCCCTGCTGAAAGCGCCGCTGTTTCTTTCGAAGGTGAGCGGATCCTTCCCGGCTTTGACCATCCGCCTCAGACAGAAATCGAATTTTCTTATCTCCGCAATGGTCTCGGAAA
>JAFTDL010000203.1 GCA_017454215.1 Lentisphaeria bacterium
CCTCGATGTCGATGCCGTCGCCGAAGACGCTCTGGTCGCGCTGGTAGCCGTCGTATTTCTCGCTGTCGAAATAGAGGCGCTGGAGAAACTCGGAGGAATCCTTGTCCAGTCTGAAGGCGAAGGGATCCTTTTTGGCGATCTCGCTGTCTTTGGCGCGTTGGTAGAACTCGGTGACGCCGCGTTTCTCGGCGTTTTCCCTTCCGTAGAACTTGAGGTCGCCCATGGCGTAGACGGTCACGGGTTCGGAGTCCAGCCACCAGTTGACCAGATCGAAGTGGTGGGTCGCCTTGTGGACCATGAGGCCGCCGGAGTTGCGCTTGCAGCGGTGCCAGCGGCGGAAGTAGTCCGCGCCGTGGCTGGTATCGAGGAGCCACTCGAAGTTGACGCTGGTGATCTGGCCGCAGATGCCGCTTTTGAGCAGTTCCTTGACCTTGGTGTTGCGGGGACTGTAACGGTAGTTGAACGTCACGGTGTAGTGGCGGCCGGTCTTTTTCTGGGTGTCGATGATCTGCTGGCATTTCTCCACGTCGACGGTCATGGGCTTTTCGCTGATGACGTCGCAGCCCAGCTCCATGGCGCGGCAGCCGTATTTGTGATGGGTGCGGTCCATGGAGGTGACGATGACGGTGTCGGGTCTGCACTCGGCGATCATGCGGTCGAAGTCCTGCGACAGGTAGGTGGGAACGGGGGGATGGTTGTACTTTTTTCCGATGCGTTCGTTGTAGTAATCCATGCGGCCCTGATTGACATCGCAGATGCCGACGAGTTCCGCGTAATCCTTGTAATCGCCTCCGGTGAGTGCCGAGATGTACATATCGGACCGGGCGCCGGTGCCGACGACGACGTAACGTTTCTTTGCCATAATGAAAAATCCTTTCTTTGCCGGAATGACTTCTGTTTCGGGGACTCCCGGGTAGAATATAGCACTTTCCCGCCCTGTTTTCAAGGAAAATCTTTCATTTCGGACGGCTGTTGACAAGGGCGGGGGAGTGTGGTATATTACCTCCGGCCTGACACAAACGGAGGAATGCCATGAAAACGAGATCCCTTTTCGGCAGAAAATATCTGGATATCGAGACCCGCGAACTGGAAATGACGCCCGGCCCCCGCGACGCGGTCGTCAAGGTGCTGGCCTGCGGGGTGTGCGGGACCGATCTCAACTTTCTGCGCGATTACGATGAGGATTTCATGCCGCTCGGACACGAGATCGCGGGAGAAGTCGTCCTCTGCGGAAGCGATGTGAAGGGCGTTTCCGTCGGCGACACCGTCACCGTGGAGGACTGCTCAATGTGCGGCGACTGCCCCGACTGCAAGGCCGGACACTCGGAATTCTGCCGCAATATGCACACACTCAACGGTTATCCCGGCATGGGAGAGTACGTCATGGTCGATTTCGGCAATCTCAACGTCTATTCCGGACTCGATCCCGTCCACGCCTGCCTCACCGAACCGCTGGCCGTGGCTCTGGCCGCTGTGAACAAGGCGGATATTCCGCTTAACGGCAGCGTCATGGTCTTCGGCGCCGGGCCCATCGGACTGCTGACCGCCGCCCTCGCCAGAAGGCGCGGCGCGGGATTCGTGGGCATCTCCGCCCGGTCCTCCGCAAGTCCCATGAACAAAGCCCGTCTCGCCCTCGCCGAAAAGATCGGCTGCGACCTCGCGGTCGTCACCAAGGAGCAGGACCTTGTCGGCGAAGTGAGGAAACTTTTTCCCAAGGGCGTCGACCGGGTCATCGTCACCAGTCCCCCCTCCAGCGCAAATGATGCTTTCCGGATCATCCGCTTCGGCGGCATGATCTCGCTGCTGGGCCTGAGCTTCAAGGGCGACCACGTCATCCCGCTGGACGTCAACGCCGCCATCTTCAACAAGACGTCGATCAACACCGTCTTCGCCGAACCCGCCGTCGGATTCGCCACGGCGACCGAACTCATCCGGCGCGGCGTCATCGACGCTTCGCTCTTCCAGACCCATACCTTCAACTTCGCATCAGCCCGCGAGACCCTCGCCGGATGCCTTGACGGCTCTCTCCCCGTCATCAAAAGCGTATTCACGCCTTTTGATTGAGCGAAAGAAGCAGGACCCCGGAGGACGGACTGTTACTTTTTCCGCAGGGGAAAGCTGTGCAGTTCGGGACTTTGGAAGAGGTCCTTCACTTTGCCCGATGCGTCGACGGCGTAACGGTCGAACTCGCGCCCGTTTTCGTCCAGCGCGCTGATCAGGATCGCCTCCGGCGTCACGGAAACGGCGAGATAACTGAACTCCGGCTTTGTGGAGTCTTCCTTGGGCGCATCCGTGGTGACCCAGTTGACGGGAGCCGTGCCCAGCGCCCACTTGGAGACCGGCTGACGCGAGATCAGATCGGATGAACCCCGGTTGGCCCGCCGGTAACGGTGAATGTGGCCGCCGATCCAGAGGTGGATTCGGCCCTCGGGCGACTGGTCGGCCAGCAGCGGAGCAACCATTCTGCGCGTCTTTTCGGACATGACATCCTGTTCGATCTGGGGTTCCACGTGTGCCAGCACCACGCGGAATTTTGCCGAGCGGAAGGCTTGCGTCCGGCGCAGGGATCTCAGCCAGCGGGTCTGGCGCTCGAAGAGCTCGTCGAGTTTCAGAATGGGACCGTTGTAGCCGCCGTTCCGCTCCCTGACGAAATCGCCGCAGTCCAGCACGATGAAGAACACTTCTCCCCTGCGGAACGCGTAATAGGACCTTTCTCCGGGCGTGAGAAAATAATCGTACCAGTCCTCCGCCCCGAGACCGTCCGGTTCGTGATTGCCGCGCACGTAGACCCACTGGATCGGTTCCCGGGAATCAGGAGAAGAAAAGTGATCGAAAAAGTCGGTAAAATACGCCTTCTCCAAGTCATGCGCGTAACTGTCGAGATCCCCGACATGCACCACGAAATCGGCGTTCCTAAACGCAGGCAGAGCGCGCATTCTGCGCATGAATTCGGACCGCTGCGCCACGGTTTTGCATCCGTCCGACAGCGACAGCTGTGTGTCGCCCAGCACGAAGAAACGGAACTCCGGCGTCGTTCCGAACGTGCGGAAAGTCCTGACCGGCAATGTGACCTCCTTATAGGGACGTTTCGACCACAGGGCCCGCTTGAAGCCGTCCAGTCCGGCGGGAGGTTCCAGCAGGACCGGGCGGTACTCGTGTTCGGCATCGGGAGCAAGTTCCGTGAGGCGGATGGTGTGGATCTTTGATTTTTCCCGCAGAATCAGGTCTCCGGCAAGGTCCCAGACGCGATGCCACTTTTTTGTCCCCTTCAGGCGGTAATCCACTGCGGCGGGAACAGGCTGACGGGTGATGAGCGTAATCAGAACGGCCCCGATATCGGGCCGGGAGAAGAACTCCGGATGGGCCAGTTCGGCTTTGACCGGCCGATAGTCAGGGAGCTCTTTCAGGGCCAGACGCCACTGGATTTTGCGCCCTTTGCCGTAGACATAATCCAGCAGCCAGTTGGTCCGGCAGGTTTCTATTTTAAGTTCGTTGTCGCCCTTTTTCAGATTCAGCGCAAAGATGTGATCGCCGGATGTCACGGGATCGTAATCGTTGCCCAGTCCCTTGGCGGTGAAGTCGTAGATCAGCTTCCCATTCAGCCACACGGCGAAGACGCGGCATCCTACGCCCAGCCAAGTTTTGCGCCTGCTGTCGGAGCGGATCCTTCGCACCAGCGCGGCGCCGCTGCACCCACCGCCCAGCTGATCGAGGTCGAGAACGCCGTTTGTGAATTCGACAGTCCGGGGCTGAACCCGGCGGCCGTCGGCAAGTTTTCCCGGTTCCGGCATCATGGGAAAACGCACCTCGCTCTTCTTCACTTCGGCATTGGGATGGTCGAAGAAATAAGCCTGCCACGCGGATTCCTCTTGAGACTCCGGAACATGACAACATCCCGCCAGCGTCAGAGTTGCCAGCGCGGCGGCTGCCGGACGGATCGAACGGTTCATTTTTGCGTTTCTCCTCATTGAAAAAAAGTTTTTCCGGTTTGGAAGGGGTACCGGCTTGTTCTCCGGTGCCGTTTTGTCTCACCAGAAGCGAGTGGGCAGACCGAGGGCCTGGGAGATCCGGTCCCTCACGGGGTGGACGGGGTGTGAGGGGAGGATGCGGTTTTTGACGAAGCACAGGGCGAGGTCCCGGGACTTGCAGAAAAGGAGTTCCGCGCCGGCGGCGCCGCCGTGGCCGAAGATGTCGCCTCCGCGTGTTTCCCAGCAGGGCAGGACCCAGCCGAGTCCGAATTTCTCCCATGCGCCGGGGGGCACGGGATCGTCGGGCGCGCGCAGCAGACGCGTTGCGTTTTCGATCGTCTCTTCCTTGAGCAGCGGAGCGTGGATCAGTGCGTTCATGATCGTCGCCGCGGCCTTTGCCGTGCCGATGGCGTTGGCCGAGGGAATGAATCCCCGGCGCAGAACGGCTTGAGAGATGAAGTTTTTGGTCCAGCAGGGTTTGCCGCCGAAAGCGCTGTCGTCGATCCCGGCTGTCTCCGGGTCGAACTCCTCGGGGATGCCGAAGAAGAAGCTTTTGTCGATGCCCAGAGGAACGAGGATCTTTTGGCGGATGTAATCCTGAAAGGGGATCCCGCTGATGCGGAAGGCGAGTTCGCCCAGCAGCCATGCGAAGGTGATGCCCTGATAGCCGCATTTTGTGCCGGGGGTCCACTTGGGGACGGCGGTCTCCATTTTTTTCACCATGTAATTCCAGTCGGCCAGCAGGGGCGAGGTGTCGGGCACGTTGGGCAGAAAGTGCAGTCCCGTGCGGTGGCTGAGCACGTGGCGTATTTCGGCGTTCTCCTTGCCGTGACCGGTGAATTCCGGCCAGTAGCGGGAGACTTTTTCGGTGTAGTCGAAGCCGTACTCCTCCTTGAGCATGTGGAACGCCGCCGCCATGACGGCTTTTCCCGACGAGAACAGCGGGAAAAGCGTTTCGGACGTGACGGGACGGGTGCGGGAGGCGTCGGCGTACCCGGCGTACAGGTCCGCCGCAAGTTTCCCGCGGTGATAAACCGCAAGTTCCAGTCCGCACTCCTCGCCGGAGGCGACGGCGTCGTCGAGGATCTTCTGAAGTTCGTCAACGGGGATGGCGTCGGTCATTTTTTTACTCCGACATGCGCAGATCCAGCAGGAAGGGGACTTCGACCGATTTCGGATCGATCTCCTTTCCCGCCCGCCGGGCCTGTTCGGTTTTGATGAAAATATAGAGCTGCGAGGTGGAGTTCTCCCCCTCGCGGATATCGGGAATGTCCAGTCCGCCGTCCTGCATGAGGATCGCCTCCGCTTCGTCGGGGCGCCCGGTGTGGGCCAGGGCGGCAGCCTTCATCATCTGTATCAGCGGCAGGGCGGCGCATTCGGACGAAAGGCGGCCGAGAATGGTGAACATCTTTTCATACTCTTCGAGTCCGAGGAGCATTTTGAGCGCCTCCTTGACGAAGGACACGTCGGAGGTGTCGAGCAGGGCCGCGCGCAGGATCGCTTCGGCGGCCTCTTTGTTTTTTCCCTGCCGGTTGAAGACGTTGGCCCATGCGTGGAGCAGGTGCCGGCTTTTTGCGGGATCGCCCGCGGCGGCGAGTTCCTTCTCGGCCCGCTCCCAGTCCTGACGGCGGAAATGACCGAGGGCCAGGTGATAATGCGTCATGGGGCTCGGGGCGGCCTTTTTCAGCAGATCGAACCACGCATCTCCCGTCTGATAGGAGCGGGGCGAAACTTCGGACATGGTCCCCTTTTCCAGCAGTTCGACCCACGGGGCCTGATCTTCGCCCGGCGTGCCGAAATCCAGCTGCGGGGCGAGTTTTTCCCCGCGGCGCAGTTCCTCCAGCGCGCCCCAGCCGGAGCCCCGGACCACGATTTTGCCCGGCTTGAGCGCGATGGAGTTCCGGGTCTCGCGGAGCATGGTTTCAAGTTGTTCCGCCGGGATCTTTTCATCGAGGGCAGCGTTGACGGCGCTGACGGCGTCACGCCACTTGCCGTGGACCTGTTCCGGCTTCATGACGAGGGAGCCGTATCCCTCCAGCCACTCCCATGCGGTCTTCGGGGGCATGGGCAGACACTCCTGCTGGGAACGGGCGAGGCCGCCCTGCAGTTCGATGTAGGAGTCCAGACCGGGGCCCAGAAGTTTTCTGTTCCAGTGGCGTCCGCCCTGGCACTGCCCCCAGACGAAGAGCTTGCGCCCGCGGAGCCGTTTGGTGGAGACGTGACAGAAACCGTAGCCGTCTTTGTAGAAAAGACATTCGTAGCGGCGCACGTCTTCGGGAATGTTGTAGAAGTGGTCCTTGACGTACTGGAAATTGACGGGATAGGTCCCGTCGAAGCCCTCGCCGTCGGGCAGAGGAAGCTTGGCCAGGGCGTGGGAGCCGCCGCTGTACCAGTTGGCGAAGGTGTCCATGGCCGGTACGACGACGCGGCTGCCCGGCACTTCCGGCAGGGCCATGTTGCTCCACCAGTACATGGGCTGAAGCGTCGTATCCGGGTTGTAAATGCGTCCGCGGATGAAGAGGAACCGGGAGTCCTCGGGCAGAAAGCTGTCGTACTGGAACGGCGTCCCCCGGTCCCGCTGGTACTCGTAGATGCGCAGTACGGGGAACTCCGGCGTTTCGACCACGGCGCAGAAGCGGGGCGACATGGTCTGTTCGTCGTGTCCGCGGCGGCCGCAGTTGAATTCGACGCCGCCGGCGAACCAGGCGTTGCGGATCCCCAGATTGCAGGGCAGGAGCCGGGTGTTCTCGAGCAGGAGATCCCGGTCATTCTCCTTGTCGCGCAGCGACCACAGCCGTCCGCCCAGTTCGGGGAGGAATACGGCTTTGAGATATTTGTTTTCCAGCACGGCCGCCTTGAATCGCAGTTCCTCCTCGGGGGTGTCGTAACTATCCTGAAGCGTGTAGGGCAGACCGTCCTGAAACATGCCGTAGCCGATGAAAAGGCCGTCGTCCTCGTCCAGCTTGGCGGAAATTTCGGATTTGATCAGTTCCCGGAGGGCCGGGACCCACGAAGAAGCGCCGACACGGCGGCCGCGCAGACGGAGCGTTTCGAATTTGAGGGTCATGATCGGGACTTTCGGTTTTGATTTCTGACGTGTGCGGAAGCGTCTGCCTCCGCGCGTTGATAAAGTAGCACGGAACGTCGGAAAAATCAAACGCAAAAGGGCGGCGGAAGCCGTCCCGCTGTCCGCCGCATCCGCCGGAGGATGGAAATTGACGTAAAATGCGCATGTTTGAGCAGAAAATGCGTAGCATGACAGGGCGGAAAAGAATATATTATTTTCAGGTTTCATTCAGGTTTCACCCGCGATACGGAGGAGGTTTTGTATGAGTCTTTTTACTGAAAAGCCGGGACGGACCGTCCCGGTGAGATGGGGAATGATGAAAATTCCGGTGGCGGCCGTCTGCATGCTGAGCTTTTTTCTGTGTTTCTCGCAGCAGACGGATCCCGCCTTGCTCTTCGAAGCGGGATTCGACCGCTTCACCGCCAATGCCGACCGGGCGGCGGGGGCGTCCGCCGCGGGCGGGATCGATCCCGATCTTTCTCTGCGGATGTTTCCCGGCGCCGCGGGCAAGGGCAATGCGGTCAATTTGAGGGGCGATGAATGCATCTCGTGGAGCGCTTTCAAAAATTTCGATCCGCGGCAGGGGACCGTTTCGTTCTGGATCGCGCCCGGCAGCTGGGATCGCGGCAAGAAAGGCCTGACCTCCTTCTTCGGGACCCGTTTCGGAGAGTACACCTTCACGGTGTACGAGGAGAACAAATACAATACCTTCAGTTTCGTCATTGCCGTCCACAAACCCAAATACCGCGAGATCGGCAAGGTCCGTCTGGACATGCCGCGCAAGGAGTGGGCTCGCGGCCGCTGGCACAGGATCGACGCCGTCTGGAACGACAGGATGATGGCGCTGTATCTCGACGGCGCTCTGGCCAAGCCCCGGAAATACAACAAAAATCCCTGGCTTTTCGATTCCCCCGTGACGTTTCCCGGCATGGCTCCCAAAGCCCGGATGCAGCTGGGGTGGGGAAAGCCCGGCGTGCAGGATACCAATTCCTTCGACGACCTGAAGATCTACGACCGGTGTCTTTCCGCAAGCGAGATAAAACTCAAATACGAGGAGCGCGTCCCCCGGCGGACGGCGGAACGCACTCCCCGTGTCCCGGTCCCCCGCGGACGGGGCATAACGCCTGACGGCAGGCTCGACGGTCCCGAGTGGGCCGACGCTTCGCGCATCGTCCTCCGCAATCCCTGCGCCGGGCTCAAGGTCACCGATCTTTACGCGAAGGTTTTTTTGAAAAGGAACGACCGCGAACTCATGATCGGCGCGGAGATCGCCGGGGGAGGCAAGGCCGACATCACCGGAAACGACATCGTCGACATCTGGCGCGACGACGCCTTCGAGTTTCACGTGATGACGGTCGGCAAAAAGCGTCTGCAGTTCATCGTGAATCCCGCGGGGGCGCTCTTCGACGCGATTGTAGCCCGCAATGACGGCGTTTACGATCAGCGCAAACTGGATCCCAAATGGCAGTCCGGAGCAAAGGCCGCCGTTTCGCGGGGAGATGGAAAATGGTTTCTCGAAATGACCGTGCCCCGCAAAAGCATCGGCGCGGACTCCAAGAGTCTCGCCGTCAACTTCTGCGCGACGCGCTGGCGGGAAAAGGCCGAGCACGTCAACTGGGGGATCGGCTGCAACAAGTTTTACGACGAAAAACATTTCGGAACGCTGCTTTTCGAAAGTTCCGCACCGGCGGTCAGAATGGATGAATGCGCGTTCAGGGAAGGGGAATTTCTGCTTGACATGACACCGGGCGTCGCGGCCCGTCTCGTTTCCGCCGACGGCAGGATCATGCCGCGTCCCGCGGGAAGGAGCTGGCGTCCGGCGCTGGCTGAGGGGATCTACGAGTTTTCCGCTCAGGCGAAGGATTTTTTCTATTCCACCCGCATCGAAGCGAGCAAACCCTTTGAAATGGACTATGTCTGCCGCCCTTCGAAAAAGCGGCTGGACGTGTCGGTCGATCTTTCCGGCGCGGGCGGTCCCGTGCGCAAAAAGATCGCTTCGGGCAAGGTCTCCTGTGTCGTTTCATTGCTTGACGGCGGCAAAAAGACACGGGTCTCCCGCACATTCGCCGTGGGCGGGCTGAGGAGCGTTTTTTCCGTACCGCTGCCCGAAAGCATGGAGCGGGGCGCCTGGCAGGTGAAGGCGGCCGTGATCGAGGACGGCAAAGAAACGCTTTCGGCGTGGAAGCGCATGCGCGTTCCCGACATGACGCCGTTTCTGGCCAAAGTCGCCGACGATCACAGCGTGCCGCCCCCGTGGACGCCCGTGGAACAGACGGGGAAGCACGATTTCAAGGTCTGGAACCGTCTCTACCGTTTCGGGAACGGGCCTTTCCCGGTCCGGATCGTTTCCGGGAAAAACGATATGCTCGTCCGCCCGCCTGAATTCCGTCTCGACGGCAGGCCCGTCCGCTGGAGCGCGGGAAAAGTCGTCGGAAAATTCGACGATGAGATCCGTCTCGAAGGCACGGGGGAGGCGCCGGACTTGAAGTTCACATGGCGCACCGTCGTAAGTTTCGACGGTCTCGTTTCCGTCACGCTCAGAATGCGTCCGGCCGGAAAAAGCGTCGGCATCTCCAAACTCGAACTCGACTGGGCCGTTCCGGCAGAGTTCGCCAGCGCCATGCTGGATCCCCAGCTGAGCGCCTGGGGGAACAAAGAGGGCGAGGTCCTGTCGTTCCCGTATGCTCACGGCGAGGATTTCCTCATCTGGACCATGGGCGTCCGGCACGGCTTCGTCTGGCATCCCGTGTCGTCCGCCAACTGGCGGCATCCGATGGGGCACAAGCCCTTCACCATGAAGCGGGTCAAAGACCGGGTCGAGATCAGCGCCGAGTTCATCTCCGTCAAAAGCCGCCTCGAAAAGGAGGCGGTTTACGACATGGTCTTCATGGCCACGCCGACCCGTCCGGAGCCGGAGAGATGGCGCGACACCAACATGGGGCACATCTGGGGTTCCGTCAAACACGAATCCTGGCGCGTCCAGTATTATCTGCCCTCGGCCAGACCGCGGGACCAGTCCACCGAACCGTGGACCGGTCTCGTCGCCTTCGACCCCGTGAAATATCGGAAGCACATCGACGAACTGGAAAAGCAGGGGACGAAATACATGCCCTACTGCCAGCCGATGATGCTGGAGTCGATAGACGATTATTACGACATGTTTTTCAGGGAGTGGAAGCAGATCCCCGGCTACAGCTGCGGTTCGGGAGTCTCGTTCCGGACGGGGGAGCACTACATCCCCGAGTCCTGCTGCGGGCGCACCGGGGCCGAGGATCTCGGCGTGTGGCGCGCCGACAGACACTTTGCCGATTTCCCGAAGATCCCGGGCATCTACTACGATTGCGCGCAGGCGCGAAGCTGCAATAACGTCTTTCACGGCTGCGGCGGAGTCGATGCCTTCGGCCGGGAATATGCCTCTTCGGGGGCGACGCGGCACCGCAATTTCTACGTCCGTCTGAAGCGCGTCATGGCGAAACACGGCCGGGACAAGGTGCTGTTCATCCACGCCCACGAGCGTTTCGTGCCCTTCCTGCACGGGCTGGGCGATTACTTCGCCACGGGGGAGCAGTATTTCAACACGATGAACGTCAATCCCCGGTATTTCTATGCCGAGAATGTCCCGCTCAAAAGTTACCGGTCGCTGTACTGCACGGCGACCCGGGGGACCGCTATGCTGTTCTCGACGGCCTACGCCTACAACGTCGCCCACAAACATACCAAGGAGGACTGCAACCGGCCGGAGTACACCCTGGCGTTCATGACCGTCTGTCTGCTGCACGATCTGAGTTTCGGCAGTCCGTGGCTCAACAACGCCTGCGTCGAACCCTGGTGGATCATCAAGCACGACGTCGACCTTGCCGCCGCCGATTTTCACGGCTACTGGTTTTCCGACGCGGTGAAGACCGGTCATGAGAAGGTTTTCGCCTCGTGGTACAGCTGGAAGAAACCGTCACCGTACGGGCGCCTGATCATTGTCGGCAATCTGAACAGAAAGGATCTGCGCGTCGACGTGACCTGCGACTGGCGGAAACTGGGCGTCGATCCGGCAAAGGCGGTCTTCACCGACCTGTGGACCGGCAAACCGCTGGCTTCCCTCAAGGAACTTGAGGTCAAAAACAACGACTTCCGCCTGATCGGGATCAAAATTCTGCCGTAGGCGTCCCGCGCCCCCGGGAGACGGAAAGGCCGGATCAGTCCTCTTCGGGCTTGGCGGCGCGGGTCATCAGAGAAAACATCGCCTCGCGCGCGGGCTTGTCCTGATACAGAATGGCGTATATCTCGTCGATGATGGGCGTTTCCACACCGGCCCCGCGGGCCAGCGTGTACGCGCCCCGGGCCGTGGGAACGCCCTCGGCGACCACCATTCCCATCTCGCTGAGAATGTCGTCAAGTTTCCGCCCTTTGCCCAGCTCCTCGCCCACGTGCCGGTTGCGGCTGTGACCGCTGCAGCAGGTGACGATCAGGTCTCCGATCCCGCTCAGACCGCTGAAAGTCGAGCGTTTTCCGCCCAGCGCTTCGCCCAGCCGTCCCATTTCGGCGATGCCCCGGGTCATCATGGCGGCTTTGGGATTGTCCCCCAGTTTCATGCCGTCGATGATGCCCGCGGCGATGGCGAAGACGTTTTTGATCGCGCCGCCCAGTTCGAGGCCCGCCACGTCCGTCGACGTGTAGACGCGGAAGCGGTCGTTCATCAGAGCCTGCTGGACGAACTCCGCCGTCCGCGGATCCCCGCAGGCGGCCGTCACCGCGGTCGGGACCCGGCGCGACACCTCCTCCGCATGACTGGGGCCGGAAAGGTCCGCGTAATCGACATTCCCCAGCTCCTGGGAAACGATCTCGCTGATCCGCAGCCAGGAGTCGAGTTCGATGCCCTTGGCCACGTTGACCACCGGCGCGCCGGCGGGAACGAGGCCTTTCATCCTCTTCAATACGCCCCGCAGGTACTGGGTGGGCGTCGCGCATATGACCATGCCGCAGCCTTCGAGGGCTTTTTTCATGTCCGGTTCAAAAGCCAGTTCCTCCGGCAGCCGGACGCCGGGCAGGAATTTTCTGTTTTCCCCCGTGCGGCGCATTTCCGTCAGATAGTCCGGGAACGCGCCCCAGAGGACCACGTCATGTCCGTTTTCGACGGCATCCATCGCCAGAGCCGTGCCCCACGCGCCGTCGCCGATCACGCAGATTTTCATTTGACCTCCGTTCTGTTTGCAGTGGGTATGAGAGAATATACCACCGATGCGCCCTTTTTCAAATCGGATGCAAAAAAATCCCCCGCATTCCCGGCGGGAACGCGGGGGACGGCGAAAAGGAGAACGCCTTTATTCGACTTTGATCCTGTGGACCGTGGCTCTTTCGGACTTGGGCAGGCAGAGGGTCAGGACGCCGTCCTGAGTCCTGGCCTGGATCCCGGCCACGTCCACCATGTCGGAGAGCTGGAACGCCCTGTAGTAGCAGATCGGTCCGCCGTTGCGGGTGAGGGAACTCATTGCGCGCATGGTGAGCACGCCGTCCTCGACAGACACGTCGATGGTCTCGGAGTTGGCTCCCGGCACCTCGAACATGATCTTCACGCCGCAATCCTCTTCGATGACATCCACCGCCGGACGCACTTCCACGGCATTTTCCGGCACGCTGAAACACTTTTTGTCTTCCATTCTGCAATACTCCTTATTTTCCATGATGCGTTGTTCCGTTCCGGGGATTCAGTTGACCTTGACGACGTGGGCGCCGTTCTTTTCCTCGCAGACCCGCGGGATGGTGATCTCGAGGATGCCGTGCATGTACTTCGCCCGGGTCTCGGCGCCTTTGACCTGCACCGGGAGCTTGACGCTCTCTTCGTAGCTTTCGCAGGTGCGTTCCCTGATGACGTAGCGCTTGTTGTCGCAGCACTCCTTGTGCTTGCCGCAGTCGACGACCTTCACGGTGAGAAAATCGCCGATGACTTCGATCTCGAAATCCTCCTTGCAGCGTCCGGGGCAGGGGAATTTGACCTCCACATATTTGTCCTTGACGGCGACGTCAAGTTTCGTGCTGATCTGGCCGCCGAAGACCAGATCCGAGCGGAAGCCCGGAAAGCAGCTGAACATCGATTTGACCATCTCCTCCAGAGGCTGCGTGGACAGTTCGAAGTTGAGACCTCTCGGATTTCTGTTTCTTGCCAGCATGTTCATAGTTTCATACTCCTTCCTCTTTGTTGTTCCGGCCTCTTCACCGGATCTCGCCGGGGAGGGAGCATTCACCGTGCCAATCGCCGTTTCGTGCCGGAACCCGTTGCCGTGTGGGACAATCTGGCGCGGCGGGCGCGACAAAATGGCCGGACGTGCGTCACTTTTTCCCGGACCGGGAACCGGAACGGCGCTTGCCGAAATCTTCGGGAAACGAAAAAAAACAAAAGATTTTTCGATATCCCATTTGCAATAATGATAAAACGGTGATAGTTTATTGACGTTGCGGGGTTTTGATGACGTCGGCGGTTTGCCTTGATCCGTGGTTTCCTGCTGTCGGCTTTTTCAGAGATTCTTCCGCTGGCCGTTTAAAACACAGGGATAAACAGGATCAGGTAGTGCCGGAGTCGTTCCGGCGGTCTTCCTTTAAGGAGATGAGAAAGGATCGAAAAAAGGATGAACATCTATGTAGGCAATCTGCCCTACGGCATCAACCGCGACCAGCTGCGGGACGCTTTCGCCGCGTTCGGCGAAGTTTCGGCCGCCCGCATCGTGACCGATCGTGAGAGCGGCAGATCGAAAGGCTTCGGCTTCGTCGAAATGCCCAATGACGAAGAGGCGAAAAAGGCGATCGAGGCCCTCAACGGCAACGACATCGGCGGCCGCAAGGCGATCGTCAACGAGGCCCGGCCCCGCGAAGAGCGTCCTCCCCGCGAAAAGAGCTGGTAAGCGATTTCTCCGTTTCTTCGGACTGATTCTACATGCCGCAAGCGGTTGCGGCATTTTTTTTTGTTCCGCGGATTGAAAAACGCTTTCTTCGGCGATATATTACCGGGACGTCTGAAAAATAACGGGAAAGGGGTCTGCAATGAGAAAGAAAACCGGCGCTCCCAAATACGAAGGCAAGGAACTCGAATATTACAACGCCCTGATTGCCGCGGCTGAAAAGGTCCGCCAGCAGATGAACTATCATGCTTCGGAAGCGCTTGACTGCAGCAATGCCGACAAGCGCGGCGTGACGACGCACATGGCCGATGTCTCCAGCGACAACTCCCGGCATGAAATGGAGATACGCATGCTCTCCGAAGACGGCGACGTGCTTCACCTCATCGACGATGCCCTCGAGCGTCTGGCCAAAGGCGAGTACGGCTGCTGTCAGGAATGCGGCGAAATGATCCCCGAAGGACGCCTCAGGGTCCGTCCCTACGCCGTATTCTGCATCAAGTGCAAGACCAAACACGAAGAGATGATGCGCAGGTAGACGCCATGGAGCCGGAACCGGCTGACAAAACCCTTCGACCCGAGCCGGAACTCCCCGGCGGGAACGGCGGATCCCGGAAAAAGCGGGGACTTGCCGTCTGCGCCCTGACCGCCGCCGTCCTGCTGCTGGCCGATCAGTTTTCCAAGATCCTCATCACGACCACCTATGCTCTGCACGAAAGCACGCCGGTCATTCCGGATATCTTCTCGGTGACTTACGTGCGCAACCGCGGCGCGGCCTGGGGCATGTTTGCCGGCCACGGGTGGTTCCTGCTTCTGGTCGCGGTCCTCGCCGTCGCGGCGATCGTGCGCTTTTACCGCTATCTGACCGAGGGATACGCCGAGCGCGAGATCGCGCTCTTCATGATCCTTTCGGGCGTGGCGGGCAACTCCATCGACCGGCTGTGGCGGGGCGAAGTCGTGGATTTCATCGACATCCACTACAAAACCGTCTGGCACTATCCCGTCTTCAACATCGCCGACATCGCCATCTGCACCGGGGTCGGACTGTTCGTGCTTTCGGGACTTCTCCGCAGCGACAAGGAGAAGCAGAAGTGAATATCTGCGGCGTCGAGGAGATCCGTTCCGCCGAGAAGAAGGCCCTCTCCGGCGATCCCGGCGGATACGGTCTGATGCTGCGGGCGGGACGCGCCGCCGCGGAGATCATCCGCGAAGTTTATCCCCGTGTCCGCCGGACCGTCGTTCTCTGCGGAGGCGGCAACAACGGCGGAGACGCTCTCGTCGCCGCGTCCTGTCTGCCGGGCAAAGTCGTTGTGTACGCCGTCAAACCCCTTGCCGAACTGCGCGGCGCGGCGGCCTGTGCCGCAAAAGATCTGTCCGAAAACGTCGAGGTTTGCGTGTGCGGAACTCTTTCTCCCGACATGTTCCGGCCCGGCGACCTGGTCGTCGACGGACTGCTGGGCATCGGTTTTTCGGGAGGTTCCCTGCGCGGGCCGGTCGCTTCTTTCGTCCGCGCCGCCAATGCTTCGGGGCGTCCCGTCGTTTCTCTCGACGTGCCCAGCGGCCTTGACGGCGATACCGGACTCGCGGCGGATCCGGCGGTCCGCGCCGACCTGACCGTCACTTTCGGCGCGGTGAAAAAAGGACTTCTCCGCGGCGACGGTCCTGCTCTGTGCGGCATACTGCGGGCCGTCGACATCGGTCTCGGGCGGGTGTCGCGGGACGACCGGGCCGTGACCTTCGACGAAGCGGCGAAACTTCTTCCCCGCCCGGCGGCCGACATTCACAAGAACAGCCGCGGCTCCCTTCTCGTCGCGGCCGGAAGCCGGGAGTTTGCCGGAGCCGCGGCCCTGACCGCCGTTGCGGCGCTGCGCTGCGGCGCGGGGATCGTCAGGCTTGCCGCCGTCAGAGCGGAAAATCTTCCCCATGCGGTGATCGTCCGGGAGTTCCCCTCCGAAAAAGGGGTGCTTCCCCCTGCCGTGTGGCGCGAGATCGCCCCGTGGATCCGGAGCAGCGGCGCTCTCGCCGCCGGACCGGGCTGGGGCAGTGCCGAACCGGGCCTGCTGGCCGGAGTGTTCGATTTTCCGGGGCCCGTCGTGCTGGACGCCGACGGACTCAACCTCGCCGCGCGGGCTCCGCAGCTGTGGCGGAGCAGGAAAGATATGGTCATCACGCCTCATCCCGGCGAAGCGGCGCGTCTGGCCGCAGCCTTCGGTGTTTCCGCTTGCGGCCGCAGCGAACTTGCCCGGACTCTGGCCGAAAAAACGGGGGCCGTCGTGCTGCTCAAGGGCAAGTTCACCGTCGTCGCTTCGCCCGACGGCCGGGAAAAGATCGTTCTTTCGGGGAGTCCGGCTCTGGCCACCGCCGGCAGCGGCGACGTGCTGACCGGGATCATCGGCGCCCTGCTGGCGGCGAAAGTTTCCCCCTTCGACGCGGCGGTCCTCGGCGCCTCTCTGCACGGACGCGCCGGGGAGCTGGCCGGGCGCGGCGCCATTGCCGACGACCTTCCCCTGATCCTGAGAGATATTTTAAGAGACATGTGATCCGTTTGAAATGAAGAAGCATCTGAAAATCGTCGCCGACGACAGGATTCCGTTTCTCCGGGGTGTGTTCGAGGATCACGCTGAAGTGGTGTACCTGCCGGGCGCGGAAACGACCGCCGCCGACGTGCGGGACGCCGACGCGCTCATCACCCGCACCCGGACCCGCTGCGGCCGGGAACTGCTCGCGGGCAGTTCCGTGCGTTTCGTCGCCACCGCCACGATAGGCTTCGATCACATCGACCGGCAGGCTCTCTCGGAGCTGGGGATCGCCTGGTGCAGCGCGCCGGGATGCAACGCCTCCAGCGTGGCCCAGTACATAACCAGCGCGCTGGTGAGTTTCCCCGGCAGTCGGCAGGGGCAGGTGCTGGGCGTCATCGGCGTGGGACACGTGGGCCGTCTCGTCGCGGCGGCGGGCCGGGCGCTGGGAATGGAGGTCCTGCTCAACGATCCGCCCCGTCTGGAGGCGGGGGACCCCGGGACTTTCGTCTCTCTCGACGAGATCCGGAAGCGTTCGGACTTCATCACGCTCCACGTGCCGCTCGAAAAGGGCGGGACCCATCCCACGGTGAAGATGCTGGGAAAGGATTTCTTTGCGGGAGTGAAACCGGGAGCCGTTTTCTTCAACAGTTCCCGGGGCGAGGCCGTGGATACGGCTTCTCTCAAGGCGGCCCTCCGAGAGGGGTGCGTTTCCGCGTGCGTCATCGACGTGTGGGAGAACGAACCGGCGATCGACCTCGAACTCGTGCGCATGGCCCGTTTTTCGACGCCGCACATCGCGGGGTACTCCACCGACGGCAAGGCCAACGGAACGGCCATGTCCGTGCGCCGGGTGGCCGCCGCACTGGGCATTGCGGGATTCGAAAACTGGTACCCTTCTTCCGTTCCCGCACCGTTGTCAGGCGGCGTCATCCGACTGGACGCCCGGCAGTCCGCCGCTTTTCAGGTGCGCAAGGCGGTGCTGCAGGCCTACGATATCGCCGACGATGACTGGAGTCTCAAGACGTCTCCCGGAAATTTCGAAAAACTGCGGGACGGCTATCCCGTCCG